>CAXNJA010000022.1:0-26974 GCA_964202555.1 Mycobacterium sp. | reverse complement strand
ATCTGCCCGCTCTGTGAAGCCACCTGTGGGCTGGTCTTGACCATCGAGGACGGACGCGTCACCGGTGCCCGCGGCGACCGCGACGACGTCTTCAGCCACGGGTACATCTGCCCCAAGGGGGCGAGCTTCGCCGAACTGGACAACGACCCGGACCGGTTGCAGGCGCCGCTGATCCGCCGTGACGGGGAGTTGGTGGAGACCAGTTGGGCTCAGGCCCTGGCGGCGGCGGTCGCCGGTCTGCAGCGGGTGCAGGCCGATCCTGAGTCTTCAGTGGCGGTGTACCTCGGAAATCCCAACGCCCACACCATCGCGGGGGGCCTCTACGCCCCGCAATTGGTGCGGGCGCTCAAGACCCGACACGTGTTCTCCGCCAGCACGCTCGACCAGATGCCCAAGCACGTCGCCTGCGGCTATCTCTACGGGAACGCCTTCGCCTTCACCGTTCCCGACGTGGACCGCACCGACCATCTGGTGGTGATCGGCGCAAACCCGCTGGTATCCAACGGAAGTATTGCCACCGCAGCCGATTTCGGGGGCAAGCTCAAGGCTCTCCAACGCCGCGGCGGCCGGCTCACCGTCATCGACCCCAACCGCACCCGCACCGCCGCGATGGCCAACCGGCATATCGCGCCGCGCCCGGGTACCGATGCCGCGCTGTTGTTCGCGGTGGTCAACGTCCTCTTCGACGAGGATCTCATCGACGCCGACCTCGGCGGCCTGGCCCCGCACGTCATCGGTGTCGAGCAGGTCCAAGCGATGGCGCTGGAGTTCCCGCCCGAAGCGGTGGCCGAGCACTGTGGTGTCGACGCCCAGGAGATCCGCGCACTGGCCCGCGACATCGCGGCCGGTCCGCGCACCGCGGTCTACGGGCGGATGGGCACGTCCACCGTGCGGTTCGGCACCCTCACCAGTTGGCTGGTGGACGTGGTGAACGTACTCACCGGGAATCTGGACCGGCCGGGCGGCGCGATGTTTCCGACCTCACCGATCAGCGGGGCGCCGCGACCGGCTCGCCCGGGCCGCGGCTTCACCACAGGCCGCTGGCACAGCAGGGTGTCGGGCCACCCGGAGGTGGCCTCCGAGCTACCCACCGCGCTGCTGCCCGAGGAGATCGAAACGCCCGGCGCGGGCCAGGTGCGTGCCCTGCTGACCGTCGCCGGCAACCCGGTGCTCTCCGCGCCGGACGGCGATCGGCTGTCGGCGGCCCTGGACGGCTTGGAGTTCATGGTCTGCATCGATCCGTACCTCAACGAGACCACCCGGCACGCGGATGTGATCCTGCCGCCGCCACCGCCTTCGCACTCCCCGCACTTTGACGTCGCGCTGGCCGGGGTGGCGGTCCGCAACAACGCCCGCTACTCCCCGCCGGTGTTCGCCCTGCCCGACGACCGGCCCGACGAGGTTGAGATCATCTGCCGCTTAGCGCTGGGCATCCTCGGTGTGGGCACCGACGCCGACCCGAAACTGGTTGACGACCAAATCATTTCGGCGGTCCTGGGCAAGGAGGTCGCCGATCCGGCCTCCCCGGTCAGTGGCCGCAGCGTGGCGGAACTGGCGGCGATGCTGCCCGAGGGCCCCGGGTACGAACGGCGACTGGACATGATGCTGCGCCTGGGGCCGTTCGGCGACGCCTTCGGCGCCAACTCCGAGGGCCTGACGCTGCAGACCCTCAAGGACAATCCGCACGGAATCGACCTGGGCCCGTTGACAACCCGGATCCCGGAGGTCCTCCGCACGCCCTCCGGGAAGCTGGAACTGGCTCCGGAACCGATCCTCGCCGACATCCCGAGGTTGCAGGCCGCGTTGAGCGCCGAGGACAGCGGGTTTCTTCTCATCGGCCGCCGGCATCTGCGGTCCAACAACAGTTGGATGCACAACCTGCCTGCACTGGCCGGCGGCACCAACCGGTGCACGCTGCAGATCCATCCCGACGACGCGGCCCGGCTCGGGGTGACCGACACCGCGGTGGTCACCGGCCCCGGCGGCAAGCTTGAAGTGCCGGTGGAGATCACCGATAACATCCGGCCCGGTGTGGTCTCGCTGCCGCACGGTTGGGGCCACACCGCACCCGGAACCCGGCTGTCGGTGGCGGCCACCCAGGCCGGGGTCAACGTCAACGGCCTGCTGGACAGCTCACTGCTGGAACCGCTTTCGGGCACCGCAGTACTCAACGGCGTGCCGGTCGAGGTGCTGGCGGGCTGACCCACCACCGGGCCAGCCGACCCGTGCGTCTACGTCACTCTGGCGACGACGAACCCGTCCCAGCCCTTGGCCCCGACGGTCTGGATGGCCGCTGCTTCCAGTCGCGGATGAGCGCCGACCAACTCCAGCATCTCCCGCACCCCGCGGGCTTGGTGATCACCGGCGGCGGGATTGCGAATACGCCCGGATCGCACCGCGTTATCGACGACGATCACCGTCCCCGGTCGTCCGAGCCGAATGGCGTGCTCGACGTAGGCGGCGTTGTTCTCCTTGTCGGCGTCGATGAACACCAGGTCGAAATCGCCGGTCAATCCGGGCAGGGTGTCCAGGGCGGGGCCGAGCACGATCTCGACCCGTTCGGTGACCCCGGCCCGTTGCAGGTTGCGCCGGGCCAGCTCCACGTGGCGGGGGTTGTGTTCCAGAGTCACCACCGCACCTTCGGCGCCGACGCCGCGGGCCAGGCAGATGGTGCTGAAGCCGGCCAGGGTGCCGATCTCCAGTACGCGCCGCGCTGCGCTGATCTTGACCAGTAGGTACAGCAATCGGGCGCTCTGGGCGGACACCTCGATCGGCGGCAATCCAGCGGACTGGGATTCGGCCAGCGCCGCGCTGAGCGCCGGATCGTGCCCCAGCAGAAGCTCGTCGAGCAGTGCGTCGACGGGAAGCCAGAGCTCCGGACCGATTGCCTCGTGCACGACTGCCACCCTAGTGCTGCCCGGCACCGCTACCGGACACCCTCTTTGGCGTAGACCACCCGAAGTACGTGTCCGGCTTCAGGGCCCATGACCGCAGTCGCCAGCCGGCAGAACGTGGCCGTGAAGACCGGGCCGTGCGCGGCGGCGTCCGGATCACACAGGTGGTGGGCCACCTCGTGCAACACCACCAATTCCCGAAGGGCCCACTGGGCGCCGATCCGGTCCGGCACCGCGATGGTCGGGGCGGCGCCGGCCCTTTCGTAGTGCGCAGCGCTCGCGGCGCGGCGGGCCCGAACGCGCAACGGTCCGATTCCGGGACGTACCGCAGCGACCGCGGGCATAGCCAGTACCTCGTCTACGTAACGTTGCACGGACTCCACCGAGGCGAATCGAGCCTCCGGCGGCAGCGTGATCGCCTCGCCGAAGAAGTCCACGGTCCGCGAATTGTGTTGTGCTGCGCGGTCGAAGATCGTCCGGACGAACTGCTCGGCGGAGTAGACCCTGGATCGTTGGGTGTCCCGGGCGCTCACCTACTCAACCGGGTCCGCGCCCCCGGGAGCTCCGGAGCCGCGCCCAGCCGGGCGTCTCGGCCGGCCCGGTCACCGGCCCGCCGCGCGGCCGAGGAGTAGCCGGCCGACGAATTGGCGGCCCGCCAGGTTCCCCGGGCCTTGGACTGGGTTCGGTAGTGGTCGCGCAGTTCGACTTCCTTGTCGCGCAACACCAACGCGGTTCCGGGCACCGCCGCGGCGGACTCGGTCGCCTCCCGCCGCGCCTCGTCGCGGGCCTGCGCCAGCCGCTGGCCGATCCGCGCGCCGAATGCCAGCTGGAAATTCAATCGGGCGGTGATGGTCGGGGTGGGGCGGTGCTCACCGGTGGCCAGATAGGCGTCACAGGCGCGCACCATCTGTACCACCAGGCTGGCGTACAGGGCGTGGGTGGCGTCGATGTCCTCACCGAATCCGTAGGAGTAGACGAAGGTTGAGTTGGAGGCGACGTCGCAGCGAACGTCGTTGGCGGCGGCGATGACGGCGAACAACTGCACGTAGGTGCGCAAGCCGCGGGCTCCGGGCTCGCCGATGGTGATGGTCCGCTGGGTCGGCACCTGGGCTGCGGTGCGGCTGGCCGAGTGGGAGCGAGCGACGGCGAGGTCGATCGACGTCGCGGTGGCCAGCCGTTGCGCGGCGGCCATGAACGCCTCGGCCTCGTGGGCGTTGTCGGTGCCTTCGGCTTGGCGCAGCAGCGCAGCGATCCGGGCCAGCATCTTGTCGTCTGTGGTCATGGGCGTCAGGCTAGGCAAGGGGACCGACGCCGCGGGCTGCTCGCGGCCCCGTTGCGGCGAGTGGTCCACAGATCGACATTCGTCAACAGCACAGCCCCGATCAGCACAGCGCCAACCATAAGCGCTACTTGGTCACGAACACCGTCAACGCGTCGGTCAGCTGCGCTGACAGCGGGGCCTTGTTGGCGTAGTTGGCGATACTGTCGGTGGGGTCGTCGCGCAGGACGTGATTGACCCCCCTGAGTTCGAGCAGTGTCACGGCTGTGTGCTCGAGTGCTCGGGCCAGCGGGGCGATAGCGCTGCATGTCGCCTGGGCATCGGAGTCCGAACAGCTCAGCAGCACCGGTGTGCCGGCCGGGACGCCGGCGGCCAGGTCCAGCGGATCGATGGCATCGGCCTCGGCGACCGCTTTCGCGTTACCGGGGTTGAGGATCGCGCTGAGCCCGTCGGGCAGCGCTGCCGGCGCCGATCCACTGGTGCGCACCTGGGTCACCGCGGCGCGCCACGCGGCCAGGACCTGATCGGCCTGCTCTGCAGTCTTGGTACCGCTGCGGACGGACGCGGCCAGATCGGCGCTCACCCGGCCGCTGATCAGATCCAGGTAGCGGGCGGCCAGGGGTTGCAGCAGACCCAGGGAGTGAATCGTGGGCGCATCCCCGGAGGTGTCGTCGGCCAGCGCCAAGGCGTGCACGGTGCCCTCGCCCAACGCATACACCGAGATGCGATCGGTGCCCGGTCGGTCGGCCAGGAATCGCACGGCGGCCTTGGCTCCGCCGGTGTAGACCGCACTGCCGACGTCGGCGGGCTTGGCTTTGTACGGGCCGAGGCCGGTGGATCCGGTACCCACTTTGTCGTAGCGCAACGTTGCCACACCTCGGTCGGCGAGGAACTCCGCCAACTGGCGCATGTTGCCGATCGGTCCGGCGACATTGTTGTCGCCGTTGCGGTCGGTGGCGCCGCTCTCCGAGATGAGCAACGCGGCCGGACCGGGTGTGCCGCCGGAGCGGTGCCGGTAGGTGCCGTACAGCGTCAGTCCGTCGGCAACGAAGCTGACCTCCTCGTCAACCCAGGCCGACTGGTCACCCGGGGCGGGGTCCCGGCCGCAGCCGGCCAGCAGCAGCGAGCACAGCAGCACCAGGCCGAGCAGTAGCCGCATCGTCGCGCCGGACCGGCGCGTGCTCACAGCCTGGCCTGGATCCAGGCGATGACGTCGTCGAGGACCTGCTCGCGCTCGGGTTCGTTGAACACCTCGTGATAGAGATCGGGATAGACCTTCAACTCGACGTCGGTGGAACCTACGCACTTCACCAGCCGCCGACTGCCTTCGGCCGACACCAGTTGATCGTCCTCACCGTGGACCACCAGCAGCGGGGCGGTGATGCCCGGCGCATGCTTGGGCATCCGCTCGCCCACCAACAGCAACGCCTTGCCGATCCCGGCCGGGATCTTGCCGCGGTAGACCAGTGGGTCGGCCTTGTAGTCGGCGACCACCTTGGGGTCACGGGATACCAGATCAGCGTCGATGGCCTCGATCGGCAGGTCCGGCAGGATGGACCCGACCGCCTTGCCGACGATGGCCTTGGCCTTGGATACCCGCTCGTGGGCGGCGATGGCGGGACCGGACAGGATCATCAGGTCGTATTCGTCGGGGTGTTGCACACCGTAGGCGAAGGCGATGCCGCCACCCATGCTGTGCCCCAGCAGGATCCGCGCAACGCCGGGGTTCTCCGCAGTCGCCGTCGTGACCAGGGTGCGGTAGTCGGCGACGAACTCCTGCATGTCCCGAACCCGCACCCGCTTGCCGCCGGCCCGGCCATGGCCGCGGTGGTCCAGTGCGTAGGTGGCCAGGCCCGCTTCGCCGAAGCGCTGTGCGACGTGGTCGTAACGGCGGGCATGCTCGCCATACCCGTGCGCCAGCACCACCACCCCCCGGGGCTTGCCCGGCGGTGTCCACACGTCGTACACGATGCGCACGGCGCCGACGCCCTGGAACGTCCGCTCGGTGCGGGTGACCGCTGGTTTGACCATGAGGCGAGGGTAACGGCCTCGACGCGGTGCTCAGTCGATGCCCAGGATCTCCCGGGCGATCGCCAGTGCGCGATCAGCTGTGACAGAGCCGAGTTCGGCTCTGCGCCAATCTGTTACTTATGTTGACAGTGTGACTGATGTGGCTATCGTTGGAGTGGTCTTGCGACGCCCATCCCGAAAGGCTCACTTCACCGATGCGCCGGTTCCGGCGACTGTGTGCCGCCGCCTGCGTCCTGCTCGCCTGGACGACGACACCGACGGCGGCGGCCGCAGCACGCGACCAACTCGCTCAGGCGATCACGACCACCCGCGGCAGCTATCTGGTGTACAACTTCGGTCCCGGGTTCCCGGCACCCATGCGCAATGCCGCGGGCGACTGGTACGAGATGACCAGTGGCGGAAGGCTGATGATCGTCAAGGCCGCATCGCAGCGACTCTCACCTCGACTGCTCGTCGACACCCACCAGGGCTATCAGGCACGCTGTGAGCGCACCGCGGGGGCCCGCACCCGCGAAGGATTGATCCAGGCGGCGGAAACGTTCACCCCGGTGCAGGCCTGGCAGGTACTTGGGCGGCCGACCATCGCGGTCAACGCCAACTTCTTCGATGTGCGCACCCAGATGGGCGGCTCGTGGAAGGTCACCGGTTGTAGCTCACCGCTGGGAACCTACGTCGACAACACCGGCGATCAGGGCCGCGCCAACATGGCGGTCACCGGCACCCTCGCCTACGCCGGCAAGCAGGCGCTCTCCGGCGGGGACGAGGTGTGGACGGCACTGACCACATTGATCCTGCCGGTTCGCGGTGCGCCCTATCTGGTGACGCCCCGCGATGCCAACGACTACGACGCCGCCTCCCCGGTGATCGCCTCGTTGATCGACGGCGGCACCAGGTTTGTCGCCGTGGCCGGGCTGAAGTTGCTGGCGCCCGGCGACAGCGGACAGCTCAATGACCCCGGGCCGCGAGCCGCCCGCACTGCCGTCGCGTACGCCAGGGACAAAGACGAGATGTACCTCTTCCAGGGCGGCAGCTACACCCCCGATCAGGTCCAGGACCTGTTCCGCGGATTAGGCAGCGACACAGCGGTTTTGCTTGATGGCGGCGGTTCGTCGTCGATAGTGCTGCGTCGCGACAGTGGCGGGATGTGGGCGGGGGCCGGCTCCCCGCGTGGCTCGTGCGATACCGCCGAAGTGCTCTGCGACGCTCGGGAGCGTGCGCTGCCGGGCTGGCTGGCCTTCGACTGAGACTCAGATACCCAGTTTCGGCGTCAGGTCCAACGAGGTGACCGTCGTCATCTTGGTGACTCGCCAGTCACGGCCGTAGCGGCTCAGTTCCAGGCGATACGACAGGTACTTCATCGACGGGATGTTGTTGCCCCCAGGGGTTGTCGACGTGGTGTTGGTGTAGACGATCGCGGTGGCTTCGGTCGCCTCCGGGGCACCCCTCAGTGACTCCACGGCCGCGCCGACGACCTGGGTACTGCTGGTCACCTTCGCCTGTTTGTTGGTGGGCGCGATGGCATCGACGTATGCGCGGTACTGCTCCTCGAAACCGCCGCCGAGAAACCGGGCGGAGCGGTCCGGAAGGCGGTCCATATCTTCGGGGGTGTAACTCCACAGAGTGGCGATGGCATCCGCCGCCGTCTGGGCGATCTTCAGTTTGGTGGCCACCACGGCCCGATCCGCGAGGTAAGGCTGCAGGGCGGCACCGGCGAATCCGCCGGCCGCCACGAATGCCGTCACCGCCGACGCGGCGACGACCCTCTTGTGACCGGCCATCCAGGTCCGAAGCGCGGGCGGCTTCTTCGCCGCCGGGGGCGCGTCGGCGACCGCGCCGCTGTCGGGGTCGGTTTCCGCATGCTTCTCAACGGCGTCGGACTGCTCAACGGCGTCGGACTGCTCCTCCGCCGCCTCCACCGCCGCCTCCTGGACCGCCGTCTCGGTGCCGGCGTCGGCGTCGTCGCTCACAACACCTGAATCAGGTCGCTGACCTTCCACTGATCCCCTTCTTTCACTGCAGTGACTTCCCAGCGGGTGTTGGTGTCGAACGTCTCACCATCGGGCAGCTTGGTGGTCATGTTCGCCACCGCGATCACACTCGCGCTGCCGTCGGTGTTCCACCGCTCGATGCCGACCTCCTGAACGGCGCCGAAACCACGCTCGGCTCGGGCCACCTGGATGACGACTTCGTTCATTCGCTCGGAGTACATTTTGGCGAAGTTCCCGGTGCCCAGAGCAAGGACCTTGTCGGCATAGTCGTTGGCGTTGAACGGATCTGGCGAGGTGTACTGGGTGATGAACGTCCTCACGAAGCTCAAGACCGCCGCTTCCCGGATCTGCGCCCGTCGAGCCGTCTGATCCGTGATGAACACGACCCCGCTGATCGTGACCGCCGCGATGATGACCGCCGCCGCCAGTGCACCAATCACTGCCAGTTTGCGCCGAGGGGGCTGCGGATCAGGCAGCCGGAACGATTGTGGGTGGCCGGCCTCAATCCTGCGACGGGGACTCATCCGCCGCTCCCCTCCGGCTGCGGCGAAGGAAGTTTGGGCGCACCAGGTTTGGGCGCACCAGGTTTGGGCGGTGCAGATTTGGGCGGTGCAGATTTGGGCGCACTGGGCTTCGGCGGTTCAGCTTTAGGCGCAACGGGTTTGGGTGACTGACCCTTGGGCGCCTCGGGGTTCGGCGCGCCCGAGGGTGCCTCGGCGCCTCTTGGCGACGACAACACCATGAGGTTGGACAGCTTCCACTCATCCGGGCCGGTCTTCTCGAAATCGACGCGCAGCGAGGCGGTGACGAACCGCTGATTCGGCTCTGCCCCACGCTGACCCTGTAGCAGCATCAGCATGGTGGCCCGGTCGATCGTCGAGGACAGTACCGCGCTGTTGCTCACCCAGTAGTCGTTGTTCACCGGCGCCTTGCGCACGGCCTCCTGCTGGTTGATCAACTCCGGCCGGTAGCTCTCGGTGACCAGTGACTGCGCCCTGGCGAAGTCCTCATCCACGGTCTGGGTGGTGTAGGTGAGCATGTCCGCCACGATCTTGGGGCCCTCGTCGGCGATCTGGTCGCGGGCCCGTTCGGTCGCCTGCTGATGCCGGTAGACCCCGGTATAGCCCAGCACCGCCGCCAGGACTGACAGCGCCGCAGCCCCCGCCAGCACACCGCCGGCCAGTCGCCGCCAGTCCGGCCGGTCACCCTGCACTTGGTGAACCTCGGTGCCCACCGCGAGGTCGGCGAACGTCCGGCCACGCCGATCGATCAGCGGCCACAGCCAGCCTAGGAGCAAGGGCACCGTATCCAGCAGGTGGGCCAGATCACGGATCAACAGTCGCCACGGCCCGAGTGGCTGCCCGTCCCGGTCGACCACGGCGATCCCGAAGATGGCGCGGCCCAGGCTCCAACCGGTGGCGGTGGGCAGCAGCAGTCGGTTCACGGCGATGGCGAACACTGTCAGCGCCGCCACCACCATGCACAGCCACCACAGCCAACCATGCTGCGGAGCCGACCAGCCGATCATGAGCATCGCGGCTACCACGCTCGCGCCCGCCAGCACGTCGATCGCGAGGGCGCCGGCCCGCGCCCACCAGCCTGCCGGCCGGCCATCGGGCGTCAACGCTTCGTCGGCGTCCACGTCGAACTCCGGGCCGTCCGTGGCGCTGTCGAGCGCGAGGGTCACTTGCTCACCGGTTCGATGCTGTCGATCTTGAACGTCCCATCGGCGGGCACCATCCGGACCCGCAGCCGGTAACTGAGTTCCTGGTCCTGCTGCTGGGTGTTCGACATCGCTACCCGGGTGGCCACCAGGACATCGATCGAGCCGTCGTCGTTGTGCTTCTCCGCTGCTGCCCGCATGTCGGTGACCTTCACCTGCGCGTTTACCGTCTGGTAGGCCTCGAACAGCAGACCGCTGTACAGATTCGCTTGTGCTGCATAGTTTTCCGAGGAGCACTCGACGATCTTGCGCTGGCTCTCCGCCATCGCCTTGACGTCTGGCGCCTGAGTCGCGGTGATGCAGTCCTTGGCCGCCGCCACCGCGACCGCCTCGTCGTCGGCGGCCTTGGCGCTGCCCCGCTGCCCGAACATAGCCAGCACCCCGGCGGCCGTCAGCAACAGGGCCGCCAGGGCTATCCCGGCCAGCACCCAATTCAGCCGGGTACCAGAAAGCCTGGAGTCCGACTCCGGTGCAAGGTCCGGTGCGGTCCCAGCGTCATCCACGTGATCGCTGAGTTCGGGATCCGGACTCTCGTCAGCTGTGAGTGGCGGGGTTGGGGTCAGCCGGCCGGGGCCAGCATCTCCTTCCATCCGTCGTCTCCTGTAGTGGTCGAGTTCTGGACGGTGTACGTCGTGCCATCCGGCCCGACGATTTCACCGCTGGCCGCATTGTAGGTCGCCGACGTACTCGTGGCCGGCGCGGGAGCCGGGGTGTAGTTGCAGGGGTTCGGCTGCTGGCCGTTACATTCGACGCTGCCCTGGCCCGGGGCCGACGGCGCATCGTTAGTCGCCGGCTTGGTAGGCGGCAACAGATCCGCGGGCAGCGGGTTCATGCCGTTGTTGATCGAGGGCGCCCGGATGACCGTGCCGGGGTTGACCGGCTGATCGCACGCTGCACCGGGAGCCGGGCAGGTCAGGATCTGTTGCGGGTCCCCGTACCAGGGGTTGGTACCGAGCGGGACGTACGGCTCGTCGCTGCGGCATTCCAACGGAGTGGCCGCACGCTTGCCGGGAACGTCGACGCAGGGGATGTTGCGCGCACCGCGAACGGTGTTCGACGGGGTCTCCTGCGGGACCTTGCAGTACAGGCCGTCCGCCACCGGCTTGATGCTGGTGTCGGCCGGGGACCGCCATTCGGCGGCCGGCAGGAAGCCGGTGAGGCAGGGAGGCGGCTGGTTGATCGACAGCCCCAGGTCGAGCGAGGCCTCACCGGGGAACGGTGCGGCTACGGTATGCCCGGCGGCGGCGCCTTGCGGCAGCAGCACCAGAGCCTGCTCCAACCCCGTGTTGTACCGGCTGAGCATCTCGGTGATGATCGCCAGGTTTGCCAGCGTCTCCGGCAGCGCATCCTGAACGTCGACGAACAGGGTATTGAGCTGTTCGGTTGCCGGCGCCGCCTCGCGCAGACCGCTGCGCAATGCGGCGTCCTGCTCCTTGGCCTGGGCGGTCAGCGAATTGAGGTTGGCAGCCCACTGGTAGATCGCGTCGGCGGACTGCACCTGGCTGGCAAAGATCGGTGGAGCGTTGTCGACGAGGTCGTTGACGTCGCCGATGTTCTCCTCCAGCGCAGTCACGAATGACTGCGTGTTGTCGACCAACTTCTGCAGGGTCGGGCCGAGGCCGCCGACGGCCTGGGCGGTCTCGTCGAGCAGGTTCGGAATCTTGCTTTCCGGGATCGCAGCCAGTGCATCGTTGGCTCGGTCCAACGCCGGGCCGATCGGGACCGGAATCGTGCTCTTGGTGATCGTCTGGCCGGCCTCGAAGTACTCTCCCGGGTTGCCCGCCGACACCAGGTCGATGTACTGCTCTCCGACCGCGGTGACCGAACGGACGTTAGCGCTGGCATCCACCGGGATCTTGTACTTGTTGCTGATGCTCAGGCTGGCCCGAGCGCCGTTCTCGGTCGGTTCGACGTCGGTCACCCGGCCAATCGTGACACCGCGATAGGCGACATTGGACGTCTTGTACAGACCGCCGGCAGCCGGCAGATCAACCTTCAGTGGATAATTCCCGATGCCGGCCAGGCTCGGCAGCCGCAGATAGAAGATGCTCAGAGCCAACAGCGCCAGCACGGTGAGGACAACAAAAATCAGCAACTGGCTCTTGATGAAGCGAGTAAGCACCATTTAGATCACGCCCCTCAGTCGCCGCGCTCGATAAACGGTCCGCCGCCGTCAGTCATGTTCGGGTGCGGAGTGAACCGAACGTCAGGGACCATCGTGGCCGGATCCCGGCCCCAGGACTGCTCAAGTGCGCGCAGCATTCCCGACACACCCGTGCCGGTCAACAGGGCGTTGTCCAGCGAACTCAGCGTGAGGTCCACGTTCAGCGACAAGTTGATGTAGTCGCCCCGGATCACCTTCGGGATGTTGTCCAGGGGATACGGGTTGGTGATGATCAGCCGCATCGCGTCCAGGAAGTACGGTGCACCGCGGCCCAACTGGACCAGGGGGCGCTGCAAGACGTCGAGGTTGGTACTCAAATCGGCCTGTGCCGCCGACAGCGTCTCACCGGTCACTTTGCCGAACCGGCCCAGCGCCACAATGGCGTCCGCCAACCGGTCCCGCGACCCCGCCAGGTACTCGGCCAGTGGCGGTAGATCAACGAGCAGTTGATCCAGCGTGGAATTGCGGCTGGCCACGAAGGCAAACAAGTTGTTGGTCGACTCGATGGCCTGGGCGATGTCGTCGCGTTGTTTGTTGAGTTCAGCGGTGAAGACGTCCAGCTTGCCGAGGAACGCCCGGATCTCATCGGCGTTTCCGGTCAGCAGGTTGTTGACCTCGTTCTGGATCACCTCGAGGTTCGGGATACCGCCACCGCGCAACACCGTGGCCAGGCTGGCCAGGGTCCGCTCGACGGTCGGGAACGACGACGAACGGTCGACCGGGATGGTGTCTCCGCTGCGCAGTGGCTCCGACGACGGGTTTGCCGGTGCCGCAAGTTCGACGTGCTGGGTACCCAGGATGCTGCTCTGACCGATCTTGGCGGTGGCGTTGGCGGGCAACTCGATCGCCGGATCGACGCTCAGGGTCAGTGTCGGCACCCAGTCCTTGAGTTCGATCTTGCGAACCGTGCCCACGAACACGTCGGCGACCCGCACCCGGCTGTTGACGTTGAGCGCCAGCGTGTCCGGGACCTGTACGTAGATGGTCTGCGCGCCCTTCTCGCTGCCCGGCCCGATATCCAGCGGTACGTTGGCGATGCCCTTCCAACCGCACGACGTCAGGACCATCGCGGTCACCCCGAGCGCGAAGCCACGCATCCCAAGCCGACGGGAGCGCTTCACCTGTTCGGTCACTGTCCAGCCCCCGTTTCAGCAGGTAGAGCGAGCGGTGCGGGCGGTGCGGGCGGTGCGGGCGGTGCGGGCATCGGAGCGGCGGGTGCCGCCGTGCCGGGCGCCGGCGGTCCGATCTGCTGCGACACCGGCAGCGGCCCGGGGACCACATCCGGCGCCGGTGCCGGGTCTGGCGGGGCCTGCGGGTACCACGGCGGTGGCAGCGGGTTCTTCTGATCGTAGGAGTTCGACGGCGCTCCACCGCGGGGACCTGCAGCGGGGTAGGACGTCGGGTCCGGACCGCCCATCAACGAGGCCAGCGAGTCCGGTGTCAGCATGTTGGCGGTGAACGGCTGCACCTGTAGGCCCTGCATGCCGGGAGCCACGATCCAGCCGGGTTCGTGGTTGCCGTGCGAGAACAGCGTGTCGCGCGACCAGACACCGGGAACGGTGGTGTCCTTGTACCCCGGCGGCGGACGCAGCCGCTCCTCTGAGTAAGCGACGTACTTCGGCAGCGTCGAGGCGCTGGCGAACTGGTTCACCCCGAACGGCGGGTAGTTGAACTTCGTCGCGTCCAGGATCGGAGCGAGGTACTGCGCGCACAACTCGGCGGAGTCCTGGTATCCCAGCCGGCTGCCGGCCTGGATGGCGCTGCACAGGAACTGCATCGGATTGGCCCAGTTGGCCACCGCCGGGATCGCCACGATCGATCCGTGCGTCGGGTGGTAGATCTGGTTGACGTTCGCCGACAGCGTCGGGTAGACGTGCAGCGCAGTCTCCAGACCGTTGCGGGCGTCCGGCTGCATCAACTCGTTGGTGACGTCGGCCAGGTTGTTGATGTCCCGGGCCAGCAGCGTGCCGTTGTCGTCGACGAACTTCCGAGCGGTCTTGAGCAGACTGTCGATCTCCACCAACGCCTTGGACAGCTCCTGGTCGGAGTTCGTCAGAGACGTGGTGAACTGCGCGAGGTCGTTGTTCAGCGCGACGAACTGCTGGTCGTTCTGGTGCAACGCATTGACGAATACCGCCAGCGCCTTGGTGGTGGCAAAAAGGTCACCCCGGCCGTCGTTGAGCGCGGCGACCGCGTCCGACAGCGCCCGGAAAGTGGTGTTGATCTGCTGGCCCTTGCCGTTGAGGTTATCTGCGAGGGACTCCACCAAGTCGCCCAGCGGGCCCTTCGGCTGACCCGGAGTCGGGCCCAGTTGGGTGACCAGCTCGTCCAGATTGCCGCGGATGTCGTCGAACTCGACCGGCACCTGGGTGCGCTCGATCGGAATCACATCGCCGGTGGCCAGCGCCGGACCGCCGGTGAAGGGCGGGTCAAGCTGGAGCACACGGGAGGCCACGACGGTGGGGTTCAGCACCGAAGCGACGGCGTCCGCCGGAACCTTGTACTTGCTGTCGTAGCTGAAGGTGACCTTCATCCGGGCACCGTTACCGGTCGGCTCGATCTTGTCGATGCTGCCAACCCTGACACCCATGATTTGCACCCGGTCGCCGGGATAGACCGCCAGCGCATCGGCGAATTCGGCGCTGACGGTCGTCGTCGTCGCCTTCTTGTACATCCGATAACCGACCACCGCAGCCAGCAGCGCCAGGATCAGCACAATGACGGCGATGACGCTGCCGGCCCGAGAAACCTTGGACAGGCCCAAATTACGAACGGACATCGGCTAGTCACCTCCCGTATCGAGCGGCGCGATCGACGCAGCAGCAGAGTTACCAGGGCCCGGAACCGGAACAGTACGTGCTCCCGGAGGTCCGGGGGCCAACGCCGGACCCGGTGCTCCCGGCACCAGCGGACCGGGCATTCCGGGCACCGCCGCGGCGGGCACGCCGTGGTTGGGGGCTTCGGCGGCCGGGTTCAACGCCGAGATCCCGACGTTGGGCGGGGGGTATCCGCCGGGCACCGGCCCGTACGGCCCCTGGGTCGCAGCCGCGCACGGCAGCGGGTTGCCCGGCGACGGAATGCCGCCCGCAGGTGGGGTGTAGGAACACGGCGAACCCGGCTGAATCGCGGGGCCCGGGTTCTCCGGGGTTCCCTCGAACACCGGCGGTGCGGCCGGCGGGGCTCCGTTGGCCTGGGTCGCCCCGTTGGGGTCCGGGAACTGGTAGGCGGGCAGGCCCGCATTGCGCCAGAACTCCTCGGGGTCGATACCGCGTTGCTTGAAGGCTGCGTCGACCCAGGGCTGGATGATCTGGTACGGGAGGATGTTGACCAGCAGGGTCTTGAAGTACGGGCCTGAACCGATCGCCTCGGTCAGTGATCCCATGAACTTCGATGCCGTGGTGATCGAGTAGGCCAGATCCTCTTTGTGCTGCGCCAGCACGTCGCTGATCGTCTGCAGCTGGGTCAGCACGTTGGTCAGGTTCGGGTTGTCGTTGACGAATCCGGCGAACTGCTGCGACACCGCGGAAACGTTCTGCAGCAGCACGTCCACTTCCCGGCTGCGCTGGTTGACCGCCGACAACAGCACCTGGGCGTTGACCAGGAGACGGTTGATCTGCTCGCTGCGGTTGCCCAGCACGGATGCTGTCTTGTTGGCCTGCACGAGGAGGTCTTTGAACGCGTCGTCGCGTTTGCCGATGGTGTCGGAGAACCGGGCGACCCCGTCGAGCGCAGCCTTGAGTTCGGGCTTGCTCGCGTCAAGAGTCTCGGTCAGCGCGTTCAAGGACCGCTTGACCGCATCGAGATCCCACTGGCTGGTGTTGGTGGTCAGCTCGGAGAGGGCGTCGTACAACTGGTAGGGCGTGGTGCTCTGCTCCAGTGGCAGCAACCCGTTGACCGCCAACGGCTTGTTGCCGCGAGGGTCGATCTCCATGACGCGCTTGCCCAGGATGGTGTCGGTCCGGATGGACAGCCGACTGTCGCTGCCGATGCGGTAATTGCCGAGGGTGAAGCCGACCTTGACGCGGTCGCCGTCGATCTCCAGCGACTTGATCTGACCCACATCGAATCCGCTGATTCGCACTTTGTCACCGGGGGCGGATCCAGCCGAATCCGAGAAGTGCGCGTAGTACATCGGCTTGGCGAACAACATCGGGACGCTGGCGAAACTCTGACCAACGACCACGACCATCACCAAGATCAGCAGGCCGAGTAGACCTAGCCGGACCCGGTTGTTGGTTTGGAGGGACCTCATTGCGGCGTGCACCTCCCCGTCGGCTGCTTGGTGATCCGAACCTTGCGAACCGGGCCGCCGGGTTGCAGACCGTTGAGTGTCAGGCTGAGGTCGCAGAGATAAAAGTTGAAGAAGTCGCCGTAGACGCCACCGGCACGGCCGATCAGATTGATCGCGGTCGGATACTCGCTGAGCAGCTTGCTCAACTCCTCCGGCTGATCGGCGAACGGCTGCTGGATGGTCTCCAGCTTGCCGAGGGTCTGCTGTAACCGGGGACGCTCGTCGCTGAGCAGACCGGCCAGCGTCTCCGAGGAGTTGCTGATGTCGGCGATCGCGGCGGCCAACGGGTCAGCCCGGTTCTTCAGACCGGTCACCAGGATCTCCAGGTTGCTGATCGTTGAGTCGAACTCCCGCTGATGCCGATTCACCGTCGACAGCACCGTGTTGAGGTTTGTGATCACCTCGCCGATAGCCCGGTCGCGGTCGGCCAGGGTTGACGTCAATTGGGCGGTCTGGCTCAAGATGTTGGCCACCGTGCCGCCCTGACCCTGGAACACCGTGACCAGAGACGTGGCGATGTTGTTGACCTTCTCCGGATCAAGCGACTTGAACAGCGGCTTGAAGCCGCCGATCAGGGCGTCGAGGTCCAGCGCCGGGGTGGTCCGGGCCAGCGGAATCAGCCCGCCCGGCGGTAGCACCTTGTCGGCGCCGTCGCCGCTTCCGCGGTCGAGGTTGACGTAGCGCTCGCCGATGAGGTTCGCGTACCGGATCTGCGCGGTGCTCGACTGGTAGAGCGGCAGCGATTTGTCGACGTTCAGGGTGACCGCCACGCGCTGGCCGTTCTCTGCGAGCGTCACCGCCTTGACCTTGCCGACCTCCACACCGCCGGCTCGAACGAACTGGCCGGGCTTCAGACCACTGCCGTTACTGAACTCCGCGGTGAAGGTGTTGAACCGCTGGAAACGCAACTGGCCGAACACGACGACGAGCAGGACGGTGCACAGCGCCAGGATCGTCGCGACGATACCCAGTTTGATGACAGTTCCACGGGTGCTCATGGGTTGATCGTGTTCTCCCCGACCTGACGGCCCCAGACGTATTCGGTAAGGATGGGCTGCCCCAATTCGAAGTGGTTGTACGGGGCGATGGTCGCGCCGGTGTCGGCGACCAGGGTGGGTGCCGGCCAGAAGTCGCGGGTGACCTTCTGCCAGCAGCCCGGTGCACCGCCGGGGCCACCGCGGGCGTTCACCCGGGGCAGGTTGTCGGGGTAGATGTACGGGTTCGGCGCACCGATCAGCTTGGCGTGGTCGGCCAGCGAGTAGCCGTTGCCGCCGAAGCCGTCCAGCGCGCCGGGCAGGAGTTCGGCGTAGCTGCGGATCATGCAGAACAACTCAGGGCTGTAGGTGTTGAGCAGCTTCGAGGTCGGCACCAGGTCGGACAGCGTGCGAATCAGGTACGGGGCGCTGCGCTCGAAGATGTCGGCTCCGGTGTTGCCGAATCCGGCGGCGGCCAGCAGGGCGGCGTCGAGGTCGCCACGCTGGTCGTTGAGGGTGCGCACGGTCGTCAGCGCGTTGTCCAGGGCGTTCCACAGGTCCGGGCCGGCACCGGTGTAGACATCGGCGAAGCCGGCCAGTTGCTGCATGCCGTACTGCAGGCGGGGCAGACGGGGATTGAGGTTGTCCAGTGCGACGTTTGCCTTGACGATCGACTCGCCGAACTTGGTACCCAGGCCGGTCAGCGCCTCCGCCGTCGCCGACAGCGTCAGGTTGAGTTTGACCGGGTCGATGGCCTCCGCGAGATTCGTCACCGTTTCGAACAGGGTGTTGAACTCGGTGGTGGTGCTGCGGGCGTCGATGACGTCGGAACTGCTGATGCGCTCGGGGGAGGGATTCTTCGGCGTCGACAGGGAGACGAACTTGTTGCCGAAGATCGTGGTGGCCTGAATGTCGGCGTCCACATTTGACGGGATCAGCGGGACGAACTTGGGCTTGACCTGAAGGGCGAACTTCGCGGCCTCTTTGCCGTCGATCTGGGTGGCCTCGATCCGGGTGACCCGGCCGATCTCGACGCCGTTGTAGGTGACCTTGGCGTTGGGGTCCATCACCAGGCCGGCCCGGGCAGCAACCATGGTCAGCTCGGTCTTCGGCTGCAGAGTGCCGCGGAACTGCAGCAGCAGGAAGGTCAGAATGAGTGCGAAGACCAGCAGCACGATGAGTCCCGCCAGCTTCAGCGGCGGCGTCCGGGTGTCGTTCAGGGGTGCTGTCATGTCGCTACACCGTCAGGTTGAAGTTCGGGTCGGTGCCGTAGAGCGCCAACGAAGCGAAAAGAACCACGAACTGAATGAGTACCAGGGACGCGCGCATTGACTTACCGACCGCCTCACCCACGCCGACCGGGCCACCGGAGGCGTTGTAGCCGAAGTAGCAGTGGTTGATCATGACGAACACCGATATGACGATCACCACGACGAACGACCAGAAGACGTCTTCGGCCCGCAGGAACGTGTGGAAGTAGTGCTGGTAGGTGCCCGATGATTGTCCGTAGAGCACTGTCGTGGTCAACTGCGCGGCCAGGAACGCCATGATCAGCGACATCGCGTACAGCGGAATGATGACGACGGACGCGGCCACCAGCCGGGTCGACACCAGATACGAGATGGACTTGATGCCCATCACTTCTAATGCGTCGATCTCCTCGGAGATCCGCATGGCACCCAATTCGGCTGTGGCACCAGCGCCCACGGTCGCCGCGATCGACTGCCCGGTGACCACCGGCGCGGTGAGGCGGACGTTGACCAGGGCGGCCAGGAAGCCGGTGAACGCCTCGACCCCGATGTTGCCCAGCGAGGCGAAGCCTTGGATCGCGATCAGGGAGCCGGCCGAGAGGGTGACGAACCCGACGATGGCGACCGTTCCGCCGACCACCGCCATGGCACCCGCACCCATGCCGACCTCGGCGATCAGCCGGATGATCTCCTTGGGGTAGTGCCGGATGGCGTGAACGATCTCGCGGATGGACTCGATCGCGAACCAGCCGACCTTGCCGGTCGAGTCCAAGAACTTGCCGGGCTTCTTGGCCCACTTGTCGGCGAAGCCCGGGAACCGTGCCGGAGCCGCCGCTTGCGGGTTTGCCGTCGCCGTTGCCATCTACCGCCCCGTCCCGAATCGCACACCGATCGTCGTGAAGATGACATTCACCGCGAACAGGGCGACGACGCAGAGCACCAGGGTCTCGTTCACCGCGATGCCCACGCCCTTGGCGCCGCCGCCCACGGTGAGCCCGCGATAACAGCCCACCAGTCCGGCGATCAGGCCGAAGGCGACGGCCTTGGCGACCGCGATCACCACTTCGGGCAGCCCGGTGAGCAGGGTCAAGGTCTGCAAGTAGGCGCCGGCGGAGATGTTCTGTAGGTAGACACCGAAGATGAAGCTGCCGATCAGTCCGATCACGATCACCGCGCCGTTGAGCAGAACGGAGACCACCGTCGCAGCGGCTACCCGGGGTACGACCAGGCGATGGATGGGGTCGATGCCGAGTACTTCCAGGGCGTCGATCTCTTCGCGGATGGTGCGGGCGCCGAGGTCGGCGCAGATGGCTGTGGAGCCGGCGCCGGCGACCACCAGAACGGTCACCAGGGGGCCCAACTGCGTCACCGAGGCCAGGGCCGCACCGGCGCCGGAGACGTCGGCCGCGCCGAACTCGGTCAGCAGCAGGTTGAAGATGAAGATGATGAGCACGGTCAGCGGGATCGACATTGCGAAGGTGGGCAGCAGCGCCACCGTCATCAAAAACCAGGTGTAGTTGAGAAACTCTTTCCACTGGAAAGGCCGTGTCAGCGCCTTGGCGGTCAGGACGCACATCCGGAAGAACCCGCCCATGGCCTGCATCGGGCCGTTGAAGCGTTTGGCCAGGAAGCTTGTCGAGGCGGTCACCGCGGCCCCGCCACAACGTGGGCCAGCCGGTCGCGGGGGCGTGAGGGCATATCGTCCGGCACGCAGCCCTCCCTCAACCCAGCAAATGTGACCAAGACCTCCCCTACGAGCTGTAGTGATGAGGACCTCAGGAATGTACCCGATGCTTCGGGGCCGTCACATCGCAACGGCACTATTGACCGCCAGCCTGTTTTGCGGTGCCACCGAAACGCGCTCGTAGCTCGGTTTTCAGGACCTTGCCAGCCGGGTTGCGGGGCAGTGCATCAACAATCTCAAGGACTTTGGGCTGCTTATACCGGGCCAGTCGCTCGTCGAGGAATCCAGCAAGGTCCGGCAGGTGCACGTCACCGACGACGGCGGCGACGGCGACCGGGACCTCACCCCATTTCTCGTCCGGCCGGCCGATCACGGCGACCTCGACAATCGCCGGATGGTCGGCCAGCACGTTCTCCACTTCGGCGCAGTAGACGTTCTCCCCGCCGGAGATGATCATGTCCTTCTTGCGGTCGACGACCCAGATGTAGCCCTCGTCGTCACTGCGGACCAGATCGCCGGAATGGAACCACCCGCCGGCGAAAGCATCGGCGGTGGCTCCGGGGTTGTTCCAGTACCCGGCCATCAGGGTCGGAGCGCGGTAGACGATCTCGCCGACCTGCCCGACCGGCACATCGTTCATGTTCTCGTCGACGATGCGGGCGGCCACGGTCGGAATGACCTTGCCCACCGAGCCGAGTTTCCGGATCGCATCCTCGCCGAGCAGCATGCAGGTGACCGGCGACATTTCCGTCTGGCCGAATGCGGCGACGATATTGCACCCCGGAAAGGTCTCGGCCATCTGCCGCAGCAGGGTGTCCGACGCCGGGGCGGCACCCCAGGACAGCGTTCGCAGGTGCAACTGCCGGGGGCGGGCCTGCTGTTCGGCGCACACCGCCTGCCACTGGGCGGGCACCAGAAAGATGCCGGTGACCTTTTCGGCCTCCAGGACGTCGAGTAGTTCGCCCGGGTTGAACGCCCCAAGCGGGTGGATGACGGTCGGCGCACCGAGGGTGATGGGGGGCAGCATGTTGGCGACGCCGGCGATGTGGAACAGCGGCACCCCGATGAAGCCGACATCGTTTCCGAGGTGCGGCGGATTGGTATAGATCGCCGTCATGGTCTGCCCGGCGAGATTGGCGTGCGTCAGTACTGCACCCTTGGGGTGCCCGGTGGTCCCGGAGGTGTACATGATCAGCGCCGGGTCGTCGGGCAGGATGTCGACCGGCGGCGCGGGCTCGCCCTCCTCGGCGATCAGGTCTTCATAACCCAGCACGGCACCGTCGGCCGAATGAAATTCATCGGTGACGATGAGGCTGTGCACCGATGCCAGCTTGCGCACCGCGGTGGCGACCGGCGCCAGCATCGGTTCGGTCAGCAGCACAGCCGCACCGCAGTTCTCCAGCAGGTAGGCCAGTTCCGGCGCAGTGAGCCGGAAGTTGACCGGCACCGCAATGGCGCCAAGCTGATTGGCCGCCAGGCACGCTTCCATGAACTCGGGCCGGTTGAGCATCAGGATCATCACGCGGTCGCCGCGCACGACGCCGCGCCGGTGCAGGGCGGCGGCCAGCCCACCCACCCTGCGGTGCAGATCGGCCCAGGTGATGGTCGATCCCCGGAAGCGCAGCGCGGGGGCGGTCGGTTGCATCAGAGCGTGCCGCGAAAGCTGGGTAATCCAGTTCTGTCGCCGGGACAGATAGGGCTGCTCGACGCCGGCCTGCCCCACTGTGGTCTCCATCAGCTGCCAGCTTGGCCCACGGCCGCCGAAAGACGATGCGAAACGCCGGAAACGAGCGACGAGAATCTCGGTCTAGAAACCGGGGTCAGCACCGGGAACCAACTGCTCCGCCCGGGCTTTCAGATTTCCCGCGAGGTGGTCCAGGGCGTCGTTGACAAGTTTTTTCACCAGCGGTGCGGGAACCCCCGGAATTGAGGTCTCCACATCAAGATCCACCGTCAATAGGCTCGAGGGGCCCATCTCCACCACCGAGAAAAGCTGGTGCTGTTTGGAGAACAACTCACCCTGCTGCATCACCGTCTGGATCTGCGCCGGGCCGGGGTAGTACACCGCCTGGATATAGGTGCCCTGCTGTCCCTGAATCTCGGTGTCGATCCGAAGCTGACTTGGCCGGCCGTCGTTGTAACGGGCCAGGATGTAGACGGCTTTCACCTCGTCGTTCCAATGCGGATAGGCCTCGAAGTCGGCCACGATCGCCAGGATGGTGGCAGCTTCGGCGTTGACCTCAAGGGTCTTGCTGACCAGGGGCATCAGACGTGGGCCTTCCTGGTACCTGCGCACTGGGCGTCACCGAGTGGGTTGTCCGCCCGGATCCTCTCGTCGCGGATCAGCCCGCGCAGCAGGGCGGTGCTGAACTCGGCGGCGATCTCGGTGGCGGTGCGGCGCCCGTCGGGCCGTAGCCAGCGGTAGGCGCCCATCGTCATGCCGATGTAGCCCAGCGCGACCACGTGGGAGTCGCAGTCGAAGAACTCGCCACTGGCGATACCGCGGTCGATGAGGCCGGCGACGTGCTCGTAGACCTGCGTTTCCTTCTCCCTGACCTCGGCGACCTGTTCTTCGGTGAACCATTCGGTGATGTAGGGCTGCTCCTGGAAGTACACCGCCGCGGCGTCGGGGCTGCCGGCGATGTTGGTCAGCAGGCGCACCGTGTACTGGTAGAGCGCCTCGCGCGCTGTCCACGCCGGGTCGTCATGCACCGCGGCAAGGGTGTTCTCCGCGGCGCGGCGATAGATGTCGAAGAGGATCAACGACTTGCTGGCGTAGTAGTGGTACACCGTCGCTTTGTTCAGGCCCACGACATCGGCGACGTCGTCCATCCGGGTTCCGTGGTAACCGCGGGCCGCAAACAACCTGGTGGCGACAGCCAGCAACTCCTCGCGCCGGGTCGTCCCGTTCTCCGGTGGCATGCGGTCCTCCCTATCAACTGGTTGGACAGTGTAGGCAATGATCGCTATCGGCCCTGCTGCGCACCGCGGCGGGATACACTCAGCGCCAGTCGGCCATGTAGGGAGGTACGTCATGAACCCGGATCCGCAACCCGACTACGACGCGACCGACGAGATCGAGTACTTCTTCAGCTGGCTGCCATGGGCTCTGCGTGGCACCGACTGGACCGGCACCCCGGCCTACCCGCCGGTCTGACCCCAACCGCGCACACGTTGGGCGCAACCAGTGCCGTTGTAGGCTGCCGAACTTGTGACCCAGTGGACGACGACAGCCGCGCGCCCCGATCCGGTTCGGCTACGGCTGGAGACCTACCCCTTCATCGGTGAAATCGCGGCCCGTTACGGCGATATGGACGCGAACGCCCACCTGAACAACCTTGCGCTGGAGTCCCTGCACGAGAACGCCCGGGCGACGATGAACCATCGGCTCTTCCCCGACGCCTACCGTCCCGCGTCTCGGCGGGTGCGGCTGGTCACCTCCCAGAACGCCGTGCACTTCCTTGCCGAGGCGCACTGGCCTGCAACCATCCAGACCGGCGCGGGGGTCGGGCTGATCGGCCGCACCTCGTTTGTGGCCTCCACCGGGTTGTTCCTGGCCGGTGAGTGCATCGGTGTGTGCGACACCGTCCTGGTGATGCTCGGCGACGAGGGCCCGGTACCGATACCCGACGACTTCCGCGCGGCGTTGCAGACCGCGATGCTGGGGACTACAGGGCCTTGAGTTCCTCGATGACCGCACCGACCGACTTCTTCGCGTCGCCGAACAGCATCGAGGTTCCGGTACCGAAGAACAGTGGGTTCTCGATACCGGCGTAACCCGACGACATCGACCGCTTGAGCACGATCACCGACCGGGACTGGTCGACGTTGAGGATCGGCATCCCGAAGATCGGACTGGACGGGTCGGTGCGCGCCGCCGGGTTGGTGACGTCGTTGGCCCCGATCACCAAAGTCACGTCGGTGCGCGGGAATTCGCCGTTAATGTCGTCCATTTCCTTCATCGCGTCGTAGTCGACGTCGGCCTCGGCGAGCAGCACGTTCATGTGCCCGGGCATCCGGCCGGCGACCGGGTGGATGGCGAACTTGACCTCCACACCCTTGCTCTCGAGCAGGTCGGCCATCTCCTTGACCGCGTGCTGTGCCTGCGCGACGGCCAGGCCGTATCCGGGCACCACGATGACCTGGTTGGCGTAGGCCATCTGGATTGCCGCGTCGGCGGCAGAGGTGGCCTTGACGGTGCCCTGCTCGGCACCGGCCGGGCCGACGGCGGCTCCCTCGCCACCGAATGACCCGAACACAATCGCCGGGATGGAGCGGTTCATGGCCACCGCCATCAGGTTGGTCAGAATCGAACCGGATGCCCCGACGATCATGCCGGCGACGATCATGGCGGTGTTGTTCAGCGCCAAACCGGCTGCGGCGGCGGACAACCCGGTCAGTGCGTTCAGCAAAGAAATCACCACCGGCATGTCGGCCCCACCGATGGGGAAGACCACGAACAGCCCCATCAGACCGGCCATCACCAGCAGCAGGACGATCCACCACGTCGACAGCCCGGCGTTGAGGCCGATGAACACCGCGACACCCACCGCGGCGATCAGCAGCACGATGTTGGCTGCCTGGAATCCCTTGGCGCTCTTGACGAATGCCTTCTCGACGTTCTTCGGGATGATGTTTTCCTGAAGTTTGGCGAAGGCGACCAGCGAACCCCAGAACGACACCGATCCGATAATCGCTGCGAACAGCGACCCCACCACCAGTGCGACCGTCGGGGTCTGCTCGGGCTTGAAGTGCGAGAAGCCCTTCGTCTCAATGAATTCCGCCCAAGCAATGAGCGCAACAGTGCCACCGCCGACGCCGTTGAACAGCGCGACGAGCTGCGGCATGGCGGTCATCTTGGTCTTCTTGGCCGGCGGGACACCAAGGAGCACACCGATGGCCAGACCCGCGATGATCAGAATCCAGTTGATCGCCGCGGTATCGCGAACCTTGATCAGTGTCGCCACCACGGCAATGCCCATGCCGACTGCGGCGATCCAGTTGCCGCGCACCGCGGTCTTGGGCCCGGTGAGGCCCATCAGACCGTAGATGAAGAGCCCGAACGCGAAAATGTAGAGAACGTCGACGAGGTAGTTCACTTGGCGAGCTCCTTGCTGGACGCGGACGCCTTCGGTTCAGTGAGCTCCTTTTTCTTGCTCTTGAACATGCCCAGCATGCGGTCGGTCACCAGGAAGCCGCCGATGACGTTGAGGGTGCCGAAAACCAACGCGACGAAGCAGATGATCCGCACCCCCCAACCGGCATCGGCCGGCAGGTTGCCAAGCACCAGCAACGCACCGAGAACGACGATGCCGTGAATGGCGTTGGTGCCCGACATCAGCGGCGTGTGCAAGGTATTGGGCACTTTGGAGATCACCGCGAAACCGACGAACCCGGCCAGCACCAGGATCGCAAGGTTGGCCAACAGTTGCGTGTACATCAGTTCTCCACTTCGCGAGTGACACAGGAGGCCTCGATGACCTCATCGGAGAAGTCCGGCGCCAGAACACCATCGGTGATCAGAAGTTCGAGCAGCGAGGTGAGGTTCTTCGAGTACAGCTCACTGGCGTGCTCGGGCATGGTGGCCGGCAGGTTGAGCGGCGAGGTGATGGTCACCCCGTGCTTGACGACGTTCTGGCCGGGCTCGGTGAGTTCGCAGTTGCCACCGGTCTCGCCGGCAAGGTCGACGACGACGCTGCCCGGCTTCATGCCCTGCACCGCCGCGGCCGTCACCAGTCGCGGCGCGGGACGGCCTGGCACCAGCGCGGTGGTGATCACCACGTCGAAGCCGCCGATGGCCTCCTCGAGTTTCTTCTGCTGCTGGGCCCGCTCTTCTTCGCTCAGTTCCCGGGCGTAACCACCTTCGCCGGCCGCGTCGATGCCGAGGTTGAGCCACTGGGCGCCCACTGAACGCACCTGATCGGCAACCTCGGGACGCACGTCGTAGCCGGTCGTCTTGGCGCCGAGCCGTTTGGCGGTGGCCAGCGCCTGCAGTCCGGCCACACCCACACCGAGCACCAGCACAGTGGCCGGTTTCACCGTGCCGGCCGCAGTGGTCAGCATCGGGAAGAACCGGGTGGACTCGCTGGCCGCGAGCAGCACCGACTTGTAGCCGGCCACGTTGGCCTGTGAGGACAACGCGTCCATGGCCTGCGCACGGGAGATCCGCGGGATCGCCTCAACCGCGAAGGCCTGCACCCCGGCCGCTTTGAGCGCGGCGATCTGGTTGTCGGCATTGCGCGGGGCGAGGAAGCCGATCAGTGTCTGTCCGGCCCGCAACCGCGCCACCTCCGAGGGCGACGGCGGAGCGACCTTGACCACGACATCGCACCCCCAGGCATCACCGATGGTGGCGCCGGCGGCGGCGTAGAGGTCGTCGGGCAGCAATGCCCGCTGCCCGGCGCCGGACTCGACTACCACGGCGACACCACTGTTCACCAGCGTCGAGACCGCCTTGGGTACGAGTGCCACTCGCCGCTCGTCGGCGTCCGACTCGGCGACGACGCCCACGGTCGGAGCGGCCCGGCCGGTGACTTCGGTCGAAGTCTTCGTATCTGTCATGAGCTGTGCGTGTGCTTTCTAGCGCGAATTGTTGGAAGGAATCTCCCTGATGCTCGTGACACCTTAACGGCTGGCTAGGGCTATTTCCCAAGCCGCTTGCAGCCAACATCCCGCCGGAGAAGGGCCTTTGTCCCC
>CAXNJA010000021.1:0-27077 GCA_964202555.1 Mycobacterium sp. | reverse complement strand
CAGGGCGTGATCTGGCTACAGCACGGCTTCGGCGCCACCAACACGTTCTACTCCGCGCTGGCCAAGGATTTGGCGCAGCGGACCAACAGCATCGTGGTGGCACCCACGCTGTCGTCGATCCCGTTCACCTTCTCCGGTGGCTGCCTGGTGTGCGACACCTCCCAGCAGGCCGCCGCGGAGATCCTGCTGGCCAACGGCCGCCCCAAACTGGTCGAGAGCGCCGTCGCCGCCGGCTATACCGGTGACCTGACGGAAATCGCCGCGGGCAAGTTCGCACTCGCCGGGCACTCAGCCGGCGGTGGGTTCGCCACCGCGACGGCCGCCGACTTCATCACCGGCGGCGATAAGGACCGCGATCTGGTCGGCGTGGTGATGTACGACGGGGTGTCCAACGGCACCGGAAACGGCGAATTCGCCCAGCAGATCGCCGTTCTGGACGGCTCAGACACGCCCGTCTATCAGATCGCCGCGCCCGCGCAGAGCTGGAACGCCTTCGGCGCCACCACCAATGCGCTCGTCAACGCCCGCACCGGCGAGTTCGTCGGGGTGGTCCTCAACGATGGCTCGCACGTCGACTCCATGTTGGGCGTCAACCCGTTCATCGACCTGGTCCTGCAGGTGGTGACCAAGTTCGTGCCGGCCGGCAACACCGCGGCCACCTACACGTTGAGCACCGGTTGGCTCAACGACATGTACGCCGGACTGACCCCGCAGGACGCGGAGTACGGCTTCTACGCCGGCGCCAACACCCCGATCCTGATGGGCCCGACGGCGGCCGTGGGCCTGCCCGCACCGCTGGCCAACCAGATCTCCGGATTCACCAAGATCATCTCCGAGGTCGCCGGACTGTTCGGCATCCATATCCCCGACAACATTCCGACCAGCACCGACAACGGCGTCGACGGCCTCGTCGTACCGACCAACGGCTCGCTGGCCAACGGTGTGACCGGTGTGCGGGTCGGCACGGCCAACCTGGTCATCCCGTCCGGCACCGGGTACAACGCCCCAGCCGACTGGTACTTCCCCACCCAGGCCGACGGCACGGTGGCGCCCAACGGCGTCATCTGGCTGCAGCACGGTTTCCTCGGCTTCAAGGACTGGTACGCCGACCTCGCGATCCGGATGGCCCAGGAGACCAACAGCATCGTGGTGGCGCCGTCCATCTTCTGGTTCGACGACGCCTACACCGGTGAGGCGGCCGCCCAGATGTTCCTCGGCGATCGGGCTGCGCTCAACATCAGCGCCAACAAGGCCGGCCTGCAGGGCACCCTGCCGGAGAAGTTCCTGCTCACCGGGCACTCGGCCGGCGGCCGGTTCGCCACCACGGCCGGCGCCTTCACCGTGGACAACGGTGCCGCCAAGGATCTGCTCGGCGTCGTGATGTTCGACGGTGTCTCCAGCGACCAGTTCGCCGCGCAACTCGCCAAACTCGACAGCCTCAACATCCCGGACTACCAGATCGCCGCCCCGCCGCAGCGGTGGAACGCCTGGGGCGTGACCACTGAGCAGTTGGCGGCCCTGAAGCCCGGCGAGTTCGTCGGCATCCAGATCGACGCCGGTTCGCACACCGACTCCATCGGCGGCGATTCCTTCTTCGGGTGGCTGGGCTCGATCGGCAGCGACATCTTCGTCAAGCCGTCCCCGCCGGGCGGCAAGGAGGCGGTCGGCACCTTCGCCACCGGCTGGATCAACGACATCTACGGCGGCTTTGACCCGACCAGCCCGGTCTACGGGATCTACGGCAACCCCAACAGCGGGACCTACGTCGAAAACCAGTCGATCGTGATGGGTGAGGCCGGGGCGACCACCCTGCCCGCCCCGCCGCCGGTCGACGTCGAGCAGTACAGGGGCACCTGGTACGAGCAGGGCAGCGTCAAGCAGTTCTTCGCCATCGGCCTGGTGAACACCAAGGCGGTGTACACCCCGCAGACCGACGGCACGATCAAGGTGGAGAACTCGGGCAACTACTTCGGGCCAAACGGCCCGGAATCGAACATCACCGGGGCCGCGGTGGCGGTCAACAGCCCCACCAACACCCGCCTCAACGTGGGCTTCGGCTTCGGCGATCCGAACAACCGCGAACCCGGCAACTACTGGATCATCGACTACGCCCCGGACTACAGCTGGGCGATCGTCAGTGATCCGAGTTATCGGAGCGGCTACATCCTGACCCGGGAGAAGTTCATTTCCGAGGCCGAGTACAACAAGCTCCTGGCGCGTGCGACGCAGCTCGGAATCACCGGCCGGATCACCCCCACCGAGCAGTTCCCCGACTCGTCGTCGGCAGCGGCGCAGGGTCCCGCCGCGATCCCGGCAACGGTCACCGTATGAGTGCCGCCGGCAAAAAAATCGGAAAGAAGTCGGACTAAACCCCTCCAAAACGCTTGACGGAAGGGCCGCGACGGGTCACTCTATTGACCAGCATGCGTGTCCGGGTAGCAAATTCGCCAGCCAGCGTCAGCCCACCCCGGCCATCAGCTGGTTGAGTGTGGCGCCGTTCTGCGGTATGGTTGGACGTTGCGCTGGCTGCCCCCTGCCTACCCTTAACTCGCACCGTGACACCGTGGTCGTGGTCTGAGCGATTTTCCCAGCTCAGAAGACCTCTTACGTGTCGTGCGCGTCACCGGTTCCGGGCAGTGGATGTCAGAGCGAACCTACGCAGATGAGCGGTGAATGGACCGGTTGACACCGGTACCCGGATGGCCGCATTAAGTGCTGGAAGGATGCATCTTGGCAGTCTCTAGCCAGAGCAAGTCGACAACCAACTCTTCGAATTCCGTCCCGGGAGCCCCGAGGCGAATCTCGTTCGCGAAGTTGCGTGAACCCCTTGAGGTTCCCGGACTGCTCGACGTCCAGACCGACTCCTTCAAATGGCTGATCGGCAAAGATGAGTGGCGCGCAAAGGCCAAGGCCGCCGGCGACCCCAACCCGGTCGGCGGTCTGGAGGAGGTGCTCGCCGAGCTTTCGCCCATCGAGGACTTCTCCGGCTCGATGTCGCTGAGCTTCTCCGACCCGCGTTTTGACGAGGTCAAGGCGCCGGTCGACGAGTGCAAAGACAAGGACATGACGTACGCGGCCCCGCTGTTCGTCACGGCCGAGTTCATCAACAACAACACCGGCGAGATCAAGAGCCAGACGGTCTTCATGGGCGACTTCCCGATGATGACCGAAAAGGGCACCTTCATCATCAACGGCACCGAGCGCGTGGTGGTCAGCCAGCTGGTCCGCTCGCCCGGTGTCTACTTCGACGAGTCGATCGACAAGTCCACCGAGAAGACCCTGCACAGCGTCAAGGTGATCCCCGGTCGCGGCGCGTGGCTGGAGTTCGACATCGACAAGCGCGACTCCGTCGGCGTCCGCATCGACCGTAAGCGCCGCCAGCCGGTCACCACGCTGCTCAAGGCGCTCGGCTGGACCAGCGAGCAGATCCGCGAGCGGTTCGGCTTCTCCGAGATCATGATGGCGACGCTGGAGAAGGACCAGAACGCCGGCACCGATGAGGCGCTGCTGGACATCTACCGCAAGCTGCGTCCGGGCGAGCCGCCGACCAAGGAGTCCGCGCAGACCCTGCTGGAGAACCTGTTCTTCAAGGAGAAGCGTTACGACCTGGCCCGGGTGGGCCGCTACAAGGTCAACAAGAAGCTGGGGCTCAACGCCGGCAAGCCGATCACCAACTCGACGCTGACCGAAGAGGACATCGTCGCCACGATCGAGTACCTGGTGCGGCTGCACCATGCGTCGGAGTCCGGGGTGTCGGCCTCCATGACCGCACCCGGCGGCGTCGAGGTGCCCGTCGAGGTCGACGACATCGACCACTTCGGCAACCGGCGCCTGCGCACCGTGGGCGAGTTGATCCAGAACCAGATCCGGGTCGGCTTGAGCCGCATGGAGCGCGTCGTGCGCGAGCGGATGACCACCCAGGACGTCGAGGCGATCACCCCGCAGACCCTGATCAACATCCGTCCCGTCGTGGCGGCGATCAAAGAGTTCTTCGGCACGTCGCAGCTCAGCCAGTTCATGGACCAGAACAACCCGCTGTCCGGTCTGACCCACAAGCGCCGCCTGTCGGCGCTGGGCCCCGGTGGTCTGTCCCGTGAGCGGGCCGGCCTCGAGGTGCGCGACGTGCACCCGAGCCACTACGGCCGGATGTGCCCGATCGAGACCCCGGAAGGCCCCAACATCGGCCTGATCGGTTCGCTGTCGGTGTACGCCCGGGTCAACCCGTTCGGGTTCATCGAGACGCCGTACCGCAAGGTCGTCGACGGGGTCGTCACCGATGAGATCCACTACCTGACCGCCGACGAGGAGGACCGCCACGTCGTGGCACAGGCCAACTCGCCGACCGATCAGAAGACCGGCAAGTTCCTCGAGCAGCGCGTTCTGGTGCGCCGCAAGGGCGGTGAGGTCGAGTACGTCAGCGCCGCTGAGGTGGACTTCATGGACGTCTCACCGCGCCAGATGGTGTCGGTCGCCACGGCCATGATCCCGTTCCTCGAGCACGACGATGCCAACCGCGCGCTGATGGGCGCGAACATGCAGCGTCAGGCCGTCCCGCTGGTGCGTAGCGAAGCGCCCCTGGTGGGCACCGGCATGGAACTGCGCGCCGCGATCGACGCCGGTGACGTCGTCGTCGCCGACAAAGCCGGTGTGGTGGAGGAGGTTTCGGCCGACTACGTCACCGTGATGGCCGACGACGGCACCCGGCACAGCTACCGGATGCGTAAGTTCAACCGGTCCAACCACGGCACCTGCGCCAACCAGAAGCCGATCGTGGACACCGGGCAGCGGGTGGAGGCCGGCCAGGTCATCGCCGACGGTCCGTGCACCCAGAACGGCGAGATGGCGCTGGGCCGCAACCTGCTGGTCGCGGTCATGCCCTGGGAGGGTCACAACTACGAGGACGCGATCATCCTGTCCAGCCGGCTGGTTGAGGAGGACGTGCTCACCTCGATTCACATCGAGGAGCACGAGATCGACGCCCGCGACACCAAGCTCGGTGCCGAGGAGATCACCCGGGACATCCCGAACGTCTCCGATGAGGTGCTCGCCGACCTCGACGAGCGTGGCATCGTGCGCATCGGCGCCGAAGTCCGCGACGGTGACATCCTGGTCGGCAAGGTCACCCCGAAGGGCGAGACCGAGCTGACTCCGGAGGAGCGGCTGCTGCGCGCGATCTTCGGCGAGAAGGCCCGCGAAGTCCGCGACACCTCGCTGAAGGTGCCGCACGGCGAGTCCGGCAAGGTCATCGGCATCCGGGTGTTCTCCCGCGAGGACGACGACGAGCTCTCCGCCGGCGTCAACGAGTTGGTGCGGGTCTACGTCGCCCAGAAGCGCAAGATCTCCGACGGCGACAAGTTGGCCGGCCGGCACGGCAACAAGGGCGTGATCGGCAAGATCCTGCCCGTCGAGGACATGCCGTTCCTCACCGACGGCACCCCGGTCGACATCATCCTGAACACCCACGGTGTGCCGCGACGGATGAACATCGGCCAGATTCTCGAAACGCACCTGGGCTGGGTCGCCAAGACCGGCTGGAAGGTCCCACAAGAAAACGGGGCATCCCCGGACTGGGCCAAGAACCTGCCCGCGGACATGCTGGAGGCGCCGGCCGACACCATCGTCTCCACTCCGGTGTTCGACGGTGCCCGTGAGGACGAGCTGACGGGCCTGCTCGGCTCCACGCTGGCCAACCGGGACGGCGAGGTCATGGTCAACGGTGACGGCAAGGCCAACCTGTTCGACGGCCGCAGCGGGGAACCGTTCCCGTACCCGGTGACGGTCGGCTACATGTACATCCTGAAGCTGCACCACTTGGTGGACGACAAGATCCACGCCCGCTCCACCGGCCCGTACTCGATGATCACCCAGCAGCCCCTGGGCGGTAAGGCGCAGTTCGGCGGCCAGCGGTTCGGCGAGATGGAGTGCTGGGCCATGCAGGCCTACGGTGCGGCCTACACGCTGCAGGAGCTCTTGACCATCAAGTCCGACGACACCGTCGGCCGGGTCAAGGTCTACGAGGCGATCGTCAAGGGCGAGAACATCCCCGAGCCCGGTATTCCGGAGTCGTTCAAGGTGTTGCTCAAGGAGTTGCAGTCGCTGTGCCTCAACGTCGAGGTGCTCTCCAGCGACGGTGCTGCCATCGAAATGCGTGACGGTGACGACGAGGACCTCGAGCGGGCTGCCGCCAACCTCGGAATCAACCTGTCCCGCAATGAATCCGCGTCCGTCGAGGACCTGGCCTGAACTGCGGCACAGCCGCGGCGCTGACCGCGGTCCCACCGCACGATCAGTTAGTTGGTTTTTCTATCCCGCGAGGGGAAAGGGAGTTACGTGTTAGACGTCAACTTCTTCGATGAGCTCCGTATCGGCCTGGCCACCGCTGACGACATCCGTCAGTGGTCCTACGGCGAGGTAAAGAAGCCGGAGACCATCAACTACCGCACGCTCAAGCCGGAGAAGGATGGCCTGTTCTGCGAGAAGATCTTCGGACCGACTCGCGACTGGGAGTGCTACTGCGGCAAGTACAAGCGGGTCCGCTTCAAGGGCATCATCTGCGAGCGCTGCGGCGTCGAGGTAACCCGGGCCAAGGTGCGCCGCGAACGGATGGGCCACATCGAACTGGCCGCACCGGTCACCCACATCTGGTACTTCAAGGGCGTCCCGTCGCGCTTGGGGTATCTGCTGGACCTGGCGCCCAAGGATCTCGAGAAGATCATCTACTTCGCGGCCTACGTCATCACCGCCGTGGACGGCGAGATGCGGCACAACGAGCTCTCCACCCTCGAGGCCGAGATGGGCGTCGAGAAGAAGACCGTCGCCGACCAGCGCGACAACGACCTGGAGGCCCGGGCCCAGAAGCTTGAAGCCGACCTGGCCGAGTTGGAGAAGGAAGGCGCGAAGGCCGACGTCCGGCGCAAGGTCAAGGACGGCGGCGAGCGGGAGATGCGTCAGCTCCGCGACCGCGCCCAGCGTGAGCTGGACCGGCTCGACGAGATCTGGAGCACCTTCACCAAGCTGGCCACCAAGCAGCTGATCGTCGATGAGAACCTCTACCGGGAACTGGTCGACCGCTACGGCGAGTACTTCGAGGGCTCGATGGGCGCCGAGGCGATCCAAAAGCTCATTCAGAGCTTCGACATCGACGCCGAGGCCGAGATCCTGCGGGAAATCATCCGCAGCGGCAAGGGACAGAAGAAGCTGCGGGCACTCAAGCGGCTCAAGGTCGTCGCGGCGTTCCAGATGTCCGGCAACTCACCGATGGGCATGGTGCTCGACGCCGTGCCGGTGATCCCGCCGGAGCTGCGGCCGATGGTGCAACTCGACGGTGGGCGGTTCGCCACCTCCGACCTCAACGACCTGTACCGCCGTGTGATCAACCGCAATAACCGGTTGAAGCGACTGATCGACCTCGGTGCGCCCGAGATCATCGTGAACAACGAGAAGCGCATGCTTCAGGAGTCCGTCGACGCGTTGTTCGACAACGGACGCCGCGGCCGGCCGGTCACCGGGCCGGGTAACCGCCCACTGAAGTCGCTGTCGGACCTGTTGAAGGGCAAGCAGGGCCGGTTCCGTCAGAACCTGCTCGGCAAGCGCGTCGACTACTCCGGCCGTTCGGTCATCGTCGTCGGCCCGCAGCTCAAGCTGCACCAGTGCGGCCTGCCCAAGCTGATGGCGCTGGAGCTGTTCAAGCCGTTCGTGATGAAGCGTCTGGTCGATCTCAACCACGCCCAGAACATCAAGAGCGCCAAGCGGATGGTGGAGCGTCAGCGCCCGCAGGTGTGGGATGTGCTCGAAGAGGTCATCTCTCAGCATCCGGTGCTGCTCAACCGCGCACCGACGCTGCACCGCCTCGGCATCCAGGCCTTCGAGCCGATGTTGGTGGAGGGCAAGGCCATTCAGCTGCACCCGCTGGTGTGCGAGGCCTTCAACGCCGACTTCGACGGCGATCAGATGGCCGTGCACCTGCCGCTGAGCGCCGAGGCCCAGGCCGAGGCCCGCATCCTGATGTTGTCCTCCAACAACATCCTGTCGCCGGCATCGGGCAAGCCGCTGGCCATGCCGCGTCTGGACATGGTGACCGGGCTGTACTTCCTGACCACCTACATTCCGGGGGACAAGGGCGAGTACACCCCGCCGGCCAAGGACACCCCGGAGACCGGTGTGTACAGCAGCCCGGCCGAGGCCATCATGGCGTTGGACCGCGGATCGCTGTCGGTGCGTGCGGCGATCAAGGTGCGGCTGGACCAGTTGCGCCCGCCGCACGAGACCGAGACCGAACTGTTCGGCGAGAACGGCTGGCGGCCAGGTAAGCCCTGGATCTGCGAGACCACGCTGGGCCGGGTGATCTTCAATGAGCTTCTGCCGCTGGGTTATCCCTTCGTCAACAAGCAGATGCACAAGAAGGAGCAGGCCAAGATCATCAACGATCTGGCTGAGCGCTACCCGATGATCGTCGTCGCGCAGACCGTCGACAAGCTCAAGGACGCCGGCTTCTACTGGGCCACCCGAAGCGGAGTCACGGTCTCGATGGCTGACGTGCTGGTGCTGCCGGAGAAGCAGGAGATCCTGGAGCGCTATGAGAAGGAAGCCGACGGGATCGAGAAGAAGTACCAGCGCGGCGCCCTGAACCGCCAGGAACGCAACGACGCGTTGGTGGAACTGTGGAAGAAGGCCACCGAGGAGGTGGGTGACGCACTGCGTGCGCACTACCCGGAGGACAACCCGATCATCACGATCGTGGAGTCCGGCGCCACCGGTAACTTCACCCAGACCCGCACCCTGGCGGGCATGAAGGGCCTGGTGACCAACCCGAAGGGCGAGTTCATCCCGCGTCCGATCAAGTCCTCGTTCCGTGAGGGCCTGACCGTGCTGGAGTACTTCATCAACACCCACGGCGCCCGAAAGGGTCTGGCGGACACCGCTCTTCGTACCGCTGACTCGGGTTATCTGACCCGTCGTCTGGTCGACGTCTCCCAGGACGTCATCGTCCGCGAGCACGACTGCGGCACCGAACGCGGCATCGTCGTCGATTTGGCTGAGCGCGGCGCTGACGGTGTGCTGATTCGGGATCCGTTCGTGGAGACCTCGGCCTATGCCCGCACGCTGGCCGCCGACGCGGTCGACGCCGGCGGCACGGTGATCGTCGAGCGCGGCCATGACCTGGGCGACCCGGCGATCGACGCCGCACTGGAAGCCGGCATCACGCAGGTCAAGGTCCGCTCGGTGCTCACCTGCGCCAGCGCGTCCGGCGTCTGCGCGATGTGCTACGGCCGCTCGATGGCCACCGGCAAGCTCGTCGACATCGGCGAGGCGGTCGGTATCGTCGCCGCGCAGTCCATCGGCGAACCCGGCACCCAGCTGACGATGCGCACCTTCCACCAGGGTGGCGTCGGTGAGGACATCACCGGCGGTCTGCCCCGCGTGCAGGAGCTGTTCGAAGCCCGCGTTCCACGCGGCAAAGCCCCGATCGCCGAAGTCGCCGGCCGGGTCCGGCTGGAGGACACCGACAAGTTCTGGAAGATCACCATCGTCCCCGACGACGGGGGCGAGGAGGTCGTCTACGACAAGCTCTCCAAGCGTCAGCGGTTGCGTGTGTTCAAGCACGAGGACGGCAGCGAGCGCCTGCTCACCGACGGCGACCACGTCGAGGTCGGCCAGCAGCTCATGGAAGGCTCGGCCGACCCGCACGAGGTTCTTCGTGTGGAGGGGCCCCGCAAGGTACAGATCCACTTGGTCAAGGAAGTCCAGGAGGTCTACCGGGCCCAGGGCGTGTCGATTCACGACAAGCACATCGAGGTCATCATCCGGCAGATGCTGCGTCGCGTGACGATCATCGACTCGGGCGCAACGGAATTCCTGCCCGGCTCGCTGACTGAGCGCGGCGAGTTCGAGTCGGCCAACCGCCGGGTGGTCGCCGAGGGCGGCGAACCGGCGGCCGGCCGGCCGGTGCTGATGGGCATCACGAAGGCCTCGTTGGCGACCGACTCGTGGTTGAGCGCGGCGTCGTTCCAGGAGACCACCAGGGTGCTGACCGATGCGGCGATCAACTGCCGCAGCGACAAGCTCCAGGGTCTGAAGGAGAACGTCATCATCGGCAAGCTGATCCCGGCCGGAACCGGCATCAACCGGTACCGCAACATCCAGGTTCAGCCCACCGAGGAGGCCCGGGCCGCTGCGTACACGATCCCGTCCTACGAGGATCAGTACTACAGCCCCGACTTCGGCGCGGGCACCGGCGTGGCCGTGCCTCTGGACGACTACGGGTACAGCGACTACCGGCCCTAGTTCCAACTAGTTCCACCCTGTCCCGCCGAACAGACGCAAACGGCCCCGACACGATCGAGAGTGTCGGGGCCGTTTGCGTCTGCTCATCCGGGGGGAGGGAAGGGGAAGCGGGAGGGGCATAGACTGGCCGTCGTGCTGATCGGTTCCCATGTGCGCTCGGACAACCCACTCGCCGGTGCGCTGGAGGACGAGGCCGACGCGGTGCAGTTCTTCCTCGGCGACCCACAGGGCTGGAAGAAGCCGCCGCCCAGGGCGGACGCCGACCTACTGCGCCGCTCACCGATCCCGGTCTACGTGCACGCCCCCTATCTGATCAACGTCGCCTCGGCCAACAACAAAATCCGGATCCCGAGCCGCAAGATCCTGCAGGACACCTGCGACGGGGCCGCCGAGATCAACGCGACGGCGGTGATCGTGCATGGCGGTCACGCCGACGATAAGGACGTCGACGCCGGGATCGAACGCTGGGCCAAGGCCATCGCCGCCCTGAAGACTGACATGCCGGTGTACCTGGAGAACACCGCCGGTGGCACGCATGCGATGGCGCGGCACTTCGACACCATCGCCAAACTGTGGGATCGCATCGGCGACACCGGCATCGGCTTCTGCCTGGACACCTGCCACGCCTGGGCGGCCGGTGAGGAACTGATCGACGCCGTCGAGCGGATCATCGCGATCACCGGACGGATCGACCTGGTGCACTGCAACGACTCCCGCGACGCCGCCGGGTCGGGTGCGGACCGGCACGCCAACTTCGGCACCGGGCAGATCGACCCCCAGTTGCTGGTTGCGGTTGTCAAGGCCGCCGGTGCGCCGGTGATCATCGAGACCGCCGACGACGGGCGGCGCGAGGACATCGCCTTCCTGCGCGACAACCTCTAACTGGGTGAGGTAGACCTTCCGCAGCGTCTCGGTCACCGTCCACACAGACCCCGAGCTACAACCTTCCACCTATTACGTCTGTTGTGCGGTTGTCGGAGAAATGTAACATTGACCCATGTCGGACACCCATGTCGTCACCAACCAGGCGCCCCCGCTCGTCGACTACAACCCCGCCACCTCACCGGTCCTCATGGAGGCTCTCGTCCGCGAGGGCGGCCGATGGGGTGTCGACGAGGTCACCGAACTAGGGGCCATCGCGGGCAGCGCCACGGCGCAACGCTGGGGCGAGCTCGCCGATCGAAACCGTCCGGTGTTGCACACCCACGACCGCTTCGGTCACCGCGTCGACGAGATCGAATACGACCCCGCCTATCACGAGCTGATGCGGGTGGCTATCGCTCATGGTCTGCACGGCGCCCCGTGGGCCGATGATCGTCCCGGCTCGCACGTGGTTCGCGCGGCAAAGATGAGCGTGTGGACACCCGAGCCGGGTCATGTCTGTCCGATCTCGATGACCTATGCCGTCGTCCCGGCCCTGCGGCACAACCCTGAACTGGCCGACATCTACGAGCCGCTGCTCACCAGCCGGGTATATGACCCCGAATTGAAGGTGCCGTCCACCAAGGCCGGTATCACCGCCGGTATGTCGATGACGGAGAAGCAGGGCGGCTCAGATGTTCGGGCAGGCACCAGTCAGGCCCTGCCCAACGGCGACGGCAGCTACACCCTGACCGGCCACAAGTGGTTCACGTCGGCGGCGATGAGCGACGTCTACCTGGTACTCGCCCAGGCTCCGGGCGGACTGAGCTGTTTCTTCCTGCCCAAGGTGCTGCCCGACGGCAGCCGCAACCGGATGTTTATCCAGCGGCTGAAGAACAAACTCGGCAACCACGCCAACGCCTCCAGTGAGATCGAGTACGGCGGCGCGCTCGTGTGGCTGGTCGGCGAGGAGGGCCGCGGCGTACCGACCATCATCGAGATGGTCAATATGACCCGCCTGGACTGCACCCTGGGCAGCGCCACCAGCATGCGTCAGGGCCTCGCGATGGCCATGCACCACATCCAGCACCGGAAAGCCTTCGGCGAGTATCTGATCGACCAGCCGCTGATGCGAAACGTCATCGCCGACATGGCCGTCGAGGCCGAGGCTGCCACCATCGTGGCGATGCGGATGGCCGGTGCCGCCGATGCCGCCACCCGCGGCGACGAACGCGAGACCCTGCTACGCCGCATCGGCCTGGCCGCCTCGAAGTACTGGGTGTGCAAGCGCGCCACCCCGCACGCCGCCGAAGCCATGGAATGCCTGGGCGGCAACGGATATGCCGAGGAATCGGGCATGCCGCGGCTCTACCGGGAGGCACCACTGATGGGCATCTGGGAGGGCTCCGGCAACGTCAGCGCGCTGGATACGTTGCGCGCCATGGCAACCCGGCCCGAGTGCGTCGAGGTGCTATTCGACGAACTGGCTACCACTGCGGGGCAGGACGGGCGGTTGGACGTCCATGCCGACGACCTGAGGTTGAGCCTGTCGGATCCGCTGACCCTGCAGTACCGCGCCCGCAAGGTCGCCGAGGATATCTGCCTGGCTCTGCAGGGCTCGCTGTTGGTTCGGCACGGACACCCTGCGGTCACCGATGCGTTCCTGGCCAGCCGCATGGCCGGTGATTGGGGCGGCGCGTTCGGCACCTTGCCGACCGGCCTGGACCTCGGTCCCATCATCGAGCGCGCCTTGGTGAAGGCGTGACGGTGCCCACCTCCTCCGCCTCCTCCGCGAGCAGACGCAAACTCGCATGAATTCGGCCCAGAACGTGCGACTTTGCGTCTGCTCGCGGGGGAAGGGGAAGGGGAAGGGGAAGGGGGTGTGAGATGGCAGCCAAGCGAGCCCGGATGACGGCCCGATCGGTGGTTCTGTCGGTGCTGCTCGGGGCCCACCCCGCGTGGGCCACTGCCGCGGAACTCGTGCGCCTGACCGATGACGTCGGCATCAAGGAGACCACCCTGCGGGTCGCGCTGACCCGCATGGTGGGCGCGGGGGACCTGGTGCGTTCCGACGACGGCTACCGGCTGTCTGATCGGCTGCTGGGCCGCCAACGCCGTCAGGACGACGCCCTTCATCCGCCGATCCGCGAATGGGACCGACGCTGGATCACCGTCGTCGTCACCGCGGTGGGGACCGACGCCCGTACCCGCGCCGCATTGCGACTTGCGCTGCAGCACAGCAGGTTTGCCGAATTGCGTGAAGGGGTGTGGTTGCGACCGGACAACCTCGTCACCGAATTGCCCGACGAGGTGCGCGGGCGCGTTCGAGTGCTGCGTGCCAGCGATGACGCCCCTGCTGAACTGGCTGCAACGCTGTGGGATCTGCCTGCCTGGTCGAAGGCGGGGCACCGGTTGCTGCGGGATATGGACCGCGCCGCCGGCATTCCCGAGCGCTTCGCGGTGGCTGCTGCCATGGTGCGGCACCTGCTGACTGATCCGGTGCTGCCGGTCGACCTGGTGCCCGCGGACTGGCCTGCTGACCGGCTACGTCTTGCCTATGCCGATTTCGCCGCGTTGCTGGTGAGTCGGCGCGACACCGAAATCCTGGAGGTTCGATGAGCGTGAACGTGGTCCGCAACGGGCCGGTGACGACCGTCATCCTGGACCGGCCACACGCCCGAAACGCCGTCGACGGGCCCACCGCGCTGGCACTCTTCGACGCGTTCGAGGAATTCGATCGCGACGATTCGGCCGCTGTTGCGGTGCTCTGGGGAGATCACGGAACGTTCTGTGCAGGAGCCGATCTGAAGGCTATCGGCACTGCGGACTCGAACCCGACACACCGAGTTGGGCCCGGCCCCATGGGGCCCACCCGGATGATCCTGTCCAAGCCGGTGATCGCCGCGGTCAGCGGCTACGCCGTCGCAGGCGGATTGGAACTGGCGCTGTGGTGCGATCTGCGGGTGGTCGAGGAAGGCGCCGTATTCGGTGTGTTCTGCCGGCGCTGGGGCGTTCCGCTGATCGACGGCGGAACCGTCCGGCTCCCGCGGCTGATCGGGCACAGCCGCGCGATGGACATGATCCTCACCGGCCGGGCCGTCGACGCCCACGAGGCATTGGCGATGGGGCTGGCCAACCGGGTGGTGCCCAACGGCCAATCGCGTTCGGCCGCCGAGGATCTGGCCGCCGAACTGGCTCGCTCACCCCAGGGCTGCATGCGCTCGGACCGGCTCTCGGCGCTGCACCAGTGGGGACACTCGCAGGCTGAGGCGCTTGACTTCGAGTTCGGCAGCTTGGCACGGGTGGCCGCCGAGTCGATCGACGGCGCCAGGCGGTTCGCCGACGGCGCCGGCCGGCACGGCCAACCGGGCTAACCCCGGCCGACCCGGTTTCCCGACCCCGAGTCCTCGACCGCCGGGTCCCCGGCCTTGTAGGTCACCGTGTTGTTGAGGCCGGGGACCGCCAGTTCCCCGTCAACCTGCTGCAGGGTGATGGTGTTGTCCGCACCGCTCACCCGGACCCACGCGCAGGCGCCGGCGACCTTCAGGGTGTTGTTCGAACCAGCCACCGTCAGCGAGTTGCCCTGCCCGCAGTCCAGATCGGCGGTGGTACCGAACGAGCCGTAGTTCAGTGTGCTGCCCGCCTCCACCCGGGCGCCGGGTTCGCCGTCCGGGGAGCCGCAACCGGCCAGCGTCAGTGCCAGCATCGGGGTGCACACGGCCAACGCCGCGGCGTAGTACTTGGGGTGGTACTTGGGCGGGTACTCAGGCATCACCTCTTTCATACCCCGACGGGTCTAGAGTTTGTCACCGGATGGTGCAGGAGGCGCTCGGCTGATCTTCGCCGGGAGGAGGCGATATCGCATGACAGCCCGCGCCAAGTCGCCCAAGCTCAGCCGCGAGATGATCGTCAACGCAGCCCTGAACTTCCTGGACCGCGAGGGCTGGGATGCGCTGACCATCAACGCCCTGGCCAGCCAACTCGGCACCAAAGGTCCCTCGCTGTACAACCACCTCGACAGCCTCGAGGATCTGCGGCGCACAGTGCGGATGCGGGTGATCGACGACATCTTGCAGATGCTGAGCACTGTCGGCGCCGGCCGCACCCGCGACGACGCGGTGATCGCCATGGCCAGCGCCTACCGCAGTTATGCCCACCACCATCCGGGCCGGTATTCGGCCTTCACCCGGATGCCGCTGGGTGGCGACGACCCGGAGTTCACCGCCGCGTCGCACGCCGCGGCCGTCCCGGTGATCTCAGTACTGGCCTCCTACGGCCTTGATGGCGAGGCCGCTTTCTACGGCGCCCTTGAGTTCTGGGCCGCACTGCACGGGTTCGTGCTGCTGGAAATGACCGGTGTGATGGATTCAGGCGTCGTCAAGGTCGACACCGACGCGGTGTTCACCGACATGGTGCGCCGACTGGCCACCGGGATGGCCCACCGAAATAGTTGACGCTCTGACCTGCGGTAAGTGCGGACACGGGCGATTTGGGAGCCGGGTCCCAGCCTGGTATCGTGAGCGAACGTGCCTGGCCGAGATGGCGCATGCGGGGACGCATGCGCGCGCCGGGCCACTTCGCATGTCCAGTATGCATCGGAATTCCACCGGTGTTCACTGCCTGCGACACACCCGGCCGCGGAGTAAGCGGCAGGGGCAAAACTGCAGTACAGAGACTTAAGAATGAGAGAAAGCCGGTAGATGCCAACCATCCAGCAGCTGGTCCGTAAGGGTCGCCGCGACAAGATCGCCAAGGTCAAGACCGCGGCCCTCAAAGGCAGCCCGCAGCGCCGCGGGGTGTGCACCCGCGTGTACACCACCACCCCGAAGAAGCCGAACTCGGCACTTCGCAAGGTCGCGCGCGTCAAGCTGACCAGCCAGGTTGAGGTCACCGCCTACATCCCAGGCGAGGGGCACAACCTGCAGGAGCACTCGATGGTCCTGGTCCGCGGCGGTCGTGTGAAGGACCTGCCGGGCGTTCGCTACAAGATCATCCGCGGTTCGCTCGACACCCAGGGTGTGAAGAACCGCAAGCAGGCGCGCAGCCGCTACGGCGCGAAGAAGGAGAAGAGCTAATGCCTCGCAAGGGACCCGCTCCCAAGCGCCCTCTGGTCAACGACCCGGTCTACGGGTCGCAGCTGGTCACCCAGCTGGTCAACAAGGTGCTGCTCGACGGCAAGAAGTCGCTGGCCGAGCGCATCGTCTACGGGGCGCTGGAGCAGGCGCGTGACAAGACCGGCACCGACCCGGTGGTCACCCTCAAGCGGGCGATGGACAACGTCAAGCCGAGCCTCGAGGTGCGCAGCCGCCGGGTCGGCGGCGCCACCTACCAGGTGCCCGTCGAGGTGCGTCCGGAGCGCTCCACCACGCTCGCGCTGCGCTGGCTGGTCAGCTTCTCGAAGGCGCGCCGGGAGAAGACCATGATCGAGCGGCTGGCCAACGAGATCCTCGACGCCAGCAACGGCCTGGGTGCCGCGGTCAAGCGTCGCGAGGACACCCACAAGATGGCCGAGGCCAACCGGGCGTTCGCGCACTACCGCTGGTGACACCTGCCCGCCTCGGCGGGCGCAACTAAAGACAGCAATAACACCGAAAGAGTTGGGAAGACCTGTGGCACTCGACGTGCTGACCGACCTGAACAAGGTCCGCAACATCGGCATCATGGCGCATATCGACGCCGGCAAGACCACGACGACCGAGCGCATCCTCTTCTACACCGGCATCAGCTACAAGATCGGTGAGGTGCACGACGGCGCCGCCACGATGGACTGGATGGAGCAGGAGCAGGAGCGCGGCATCACCATCACCTCCGCGGCGACGACCTGCTTCTGGAATGACAACCAGATCAACATCATCGACACCCCCGGCCACGTCGACTTCACCGTCGAGGTGGAGCGCAGCCTCCGCGTGCTCGACGGCGCAGTTGCCGTCTTCGACGGCAAGGAAGGCGTCGAACCGCAGTCCGAGCAGGTGTGGCGCCAGGCCGACAAGTACGACGTGCCGCGTATTTGCTTCGTCAACAAGATGGACAAGGTCGGCGCCGATTTCTACTTCTCGGTGCGCACCATGGAGGAGCGCCTGGGCGCCAACGTGATTCCGATCCAGCTGCCGATCGGCTCCGAAGGTGACTTCGAGGGCATCGTCGACCTGGTCGAGATGAAGGCCAAGGTCTGGCGCGGCGAGACCAAGCTCGGCGAGAAGTACGACGTCGTCGACATCCCCGAGGACATGCTCGAGAAAGCCGCCGAGTACCGCACCAAGATGCTCGAGGCGGTCGCCGAGACCGACGAGGCCCTGCTGGAGAAGTACTTCGGTGGCGAGGAACTCACCGTTGCCGAGATCAAGGGTGCGCTGCGCAAGCTGACCGTCAACTCCGAGGCCTACCCGGTGCTGTGCGGCAGCGCGTTCAAGAACAAGGGCGTGCAGCCCATGCTTGACGCGGTCATCGACTACCTGCCCACGCCGCTGGACGTGCCGGCGGCCATCGGTCACGCGCCGAACAAAGAGGACGTCGAGGTCATCCGCAAGCCGTCGACCGACGAGCCGTTCTCCGGCCTGGCGTTCAAGGTCGCCACCCACCCGTTCTTCGGCAAGCTCACCTACGTCCGGGTGTACTCGGGCAAGGTCGACTCCGGTGCCCAGGTGATCAACTCCACCAAGGGCAAGAAGGAGCGGCTGGGCAAGCTGTTCCAGATGCACTCCAACAAGGAAAACCCGGTCGAGACGGCCAGCGCCGGCCACATCTACGCCGTGATCGGCCTGAAGGACACCACCACCGGCGACACCCTGTGTGACCCGAGCAATCAGGTCGTGCTGGAGTCGATGACCTTCCCGGATCCGGTTATCCAGGTCGCCATCGAGCCCAAGACCAAGAGCGACCAGGAAAAGCTGTCCCTGGCCATCCAGAAGCTCGCTGAAGAAGACCCGACCTTCAAGGTCAACCAGGATCACGAGACCGGCCAGACCATCATCGGCGGTATGGGCGAGCTGCACCTCGACATCCTGGTGGACCGCATGCGCCGCGAATTCAAGGTCGAGGCCAACGTCGGCAAGCCGCAGGTCGCCTACAAGGAGACCATCAAACGCACGGTCGACAAGTGCGAGTTCACCCACAAGAAGCAGACCGGCGGATCTGGCCAGTTCGCCAAGGTGCTCATCTCGCTGGAGCCGTTCACCGGCGAGGACGGCGCGACCTACGAGTTCGAGAACAAGGTCACCGGTGGCCGTATCCCGCGTGAGTACATCCCGTCGGTGGATGCCGGCGCCCAGGACGCCATGCAGTACGGCGTGCTCGCGGGTTACCCGCTGGTCAACGTCAAGGTCATCCTGCTCGACGGTGCCTACCATGACGTCGACTCCTCGGAAATGGCTTTCAAGATTGCCGGTTCGCAGGCGTTGAAGAAGGCTGCCGCGCAAGCGCAGCCCGTCATCCTCGAACCGATCATGGCCGTCGAGGTCACCACACCCGAGGACTACATGGGTGATGTGATCGGCGACCTGAACTCCCGCCGTGGTCATATCCAGGCCATGGAGGAGCGCAGCGGTGCACGCGTCGTCAAGGCGCTGGTACCTCTGTCGGAGATGTTCGGCTATGTCGGCGACCTGCGGTCGAAGACCCAGGGCCGGGCGAACTACTCCATGGTTTTCGACTCGTACGCCGAAGTACCGGCGAACGTGTCGAAGGAGATCATCGCCAAAGCGACCGGCCAGTGAGCCGATCAGATTTGGGTGCCTAGCCCAAAAGTTAGGCACGTCAACACAACTGAATAACAACAACCTGCTTAATGACAAGCACCAACAAGTCCAGGAGGACACAGAAGTGGCGAAGGCGAAGTTCGAGCGGACGAAGCCGCACGTCAACATCGGGACCATCGGTCACGTTGACCACGGCAAGACCACGCTGACCGCAGCGATCACCAAGGTTCTGCACGACAAGTTCCCGACATTGAACGAGTCGCGTGCATTCGACCAGATCGACAACGCGCCCGAGGAGCGTCAGCGCGGTATCACGATCAACATCTCCCACGTGGAGTACCAGACCGAGAAGCGTCACTACGCGCACGTCGACGCCCCCGGTCACGCTGACTACATCAAGAACATGATCACCGGCGCCGCCCAGATGGACGGCGCGATCCTGGTGGTCGCCGCTACCGACGGCCCGATGCCGCAGACCCGCGAGCACGTGCTGCTGGCCCGTCAGGTCGGTGTGCCCTACATCCTGGTCGCGCTGAACAAGTCCGACATGGTCGACGACGAGGAGCTGCTTGAGCTCGTCGAGCTGGAGGTCCGCGAGCTGCTGGCCGCCCAGGAGTTCGACGAGGACGCCCCGGTGATCCGGGTGTCGGCGCTCAAGGCCCTTGAGGGTGACCCGAAGTGGGTCAAGAGCGTCGAGGATCTGATGGACGCCGTCGACGAGTCGATTCCGGACCCGGTCCGCGACACCGACAAGCCGTTCCTGATGCCCGTCGAGGATGTCTTCACGATCACCGGCCGCGGCACCGTGGTGACCGGCCGTGTCGAGCGTGGCGTCGTCAACGTCAACGAAGAGGTCGAGATCGTCGGCATCCGTCCCGGCGTCACCAAGACCACGGTCACCGGTGTCGAGATGTTCCGCAAGCTGCTCGACCAGGGTCAGGCCGGCGACAACGTCGGTCTGCTGGTCCGCGGCGTCAAGCGCGAGGACGTCGAGCGTGGTCAGGTCATCGTGAAACCCGGTACCACGACGCCGCACACCGATTTCGAGGGCAGCGTCTACATCCTGTCCAAGGATGAGGGCGGCCGGCACACGCCGTTCTTCAACAACTACCGTCCGCAGTTCTACTTCCGCACCACCGACGTGACCGGCGTGGTCACGCTGCCGGAGGGTACGGAGATGGTCATGCCCGGCGACAACACCGACATCACGGTGAAGCTGATCCAGCCGGTCGCCATGGACGAGGGCCTGCGCTTCGCAATCCGCGAGGGTGGCCGCACCGTCGGCGCCGGACGGGTGACCAAGATCGTCAAGTAGATGCCCTGAGCATTCTCTGATCTGAACGAGAAGCGGCGTTCGTCGATGCGACGGGCGCCGCTTCTCGTCTTCAGCGGGGGCTAGACTGGAAAAGCTAGCGGCGGCCCCGAAAGGGGTTGCAGCACACGCCGGAAAGGTTCACATGCGCGCACTGCCCGAGGTATCCCGGCGTCGCGCACGGCTGACGGCCGCGACCGGCGCAGCACTTTCGGTCTGCCTGATCGGCGGGGTACTGGTGCTGACGTTCTCCGGCCCGAGTCAACAGTCCGTGACCGCGCTGAAGCCGCTGCAACCGCAGCCCTCCCGAGCGGCCGCACCGGTCAACCCCGTGCCGGTCACACCGCCATCGACGGCATCGGAGCCATACGGCGGTCTAGGTGCACTGGCTGCGCCGGAGGCGGGTCCTTCGGCACAGACCCCCGCGCAGGCCTCTCCGCAAGCGCCGCTGCTTCCAGTCTTCCAGTTCCCGGCGCCACCCCAGCTGCCAGGCATCCCGACCTTCGACTGGGCGGCAGCAGTGCAGCCGTTCATTCAAAGCCAAGCCAATTCCATCGCCGCGAACCTCGCCGGAGCCTCCACCGGCACCTCCGTCAGCAATTCGGCGGCCGTCGCGGTCGGCGACCTCATCCTCTACGCGGCCTACAACAACGATGGCCGAGCGCTGCTGTCCCAACTGCAGAACGCGGTACCCGCAGCCACGGCACCGCCTGCGTTGAATCTTGCGCCGTTGAATCTCGCGCCGCCGCCGGACCTCAGCGGTCTGTCCGCGGCGTTCGCCGCCGCCGCCGGGCAGCCGCCGGTCGGGGTGCCCAGCGTCGCCGACCTGCCCACCCCGGAGCAGATCGCCGGCGCGCTGGCCGGACTGCCGGCGTTGCCCCCGCTGCCCCCGCCACCCGCGTTCGCTCCGCCATCCTGACCGGCCTGCACTGAAACACGTTCCAGTTTCCTTGCTAGCCTGACCGGCGTACCGAGTTCGGTGAAAGGACGGCGGATGGGCGATCTGGCGGGACGAGTTGCGTTCGTGACCGGGGCCGCTCGCGGCCAGGGTCGTGCCTATGCGGTCCGGCTGGCCCAGGAGGGCGCCGACGTCATCATCAGCGATATCTGCGCGCCGGTGTCGCCGACGGTTCCCTACGCCGCGGCCACGGCCGAGGACCTCGCGGAGACGGCCAGGCTGGTCGAGGCGCAGGGGCGCGCCGTGCTGGCTCGGACGCTGGACATCAGGGACGACGCCGCGCTTCGCCAACTCGTCGCCGATGGCGTCGAGCGGTTCGGCCGCCTCGACGTACTGGTGGCCAACGCCGGAGTGCTCAGTTGGGGCAGGCTATGGGAACTCTCCGACGAGCAGTGGAACACCGTCATCGACGTGAATCTCACCGGCACCTGGCGCACGCTGCGGGCGGTGATTCCGGCCATGATCGAGGCCGGCAACGGCGGCTCGATCATCATCATCAGTTCGTCGGCCGGGCTGAAGGCCACACCCGGCAACGGGCACTACGCCGCCTCCAAGCATGGGCTGACGTCGATGACCAACACTCTTGCAATCGAGTTGGGGGAGTACGGGATTCGGGTCAATTCGATCCACCCGTACTCCATTGCGACGCCGATGATCCAGAACGACGCGATGCTGGCGGTATTGGGCAAGCACCCCGCTTTCCTGCACAGCTTCGCCCCGATGCCGTACCAGCCCCCGGCCAAGACCTCCAAGTCTGCCAAGCGCAGCGACTTCATGTCCGCAGAGGAGGCGGCCGAGGTGGTGGTGTGGCTGGCCGGGGACCGGTCGGGTCTGCTGTCGGGGTCACAGATCTCCATCGACCGCGGCGTGATGAAGTACTGACCCGGGCCTAGCCCGGCAGCACCAGCACCGGAACCGGACTGACCCGCAGGATCTTGGTGCCGCGCGAGCCCAGGAAAACCCGGGCGATGTCGCCGCGCGGTGAGGTGCCCAACGCCAGGAGTTCGCCGTCCTGCCACTCGGCGTCGTCGATCGCCTCACCCCACCCGTTGCCGCTGACAACCTGCAGCACCACATCCGCACCGACCACACCGTCGCTGCCCAACCGGGCCAGCATCTGCGCGGCTTGGGACTCCCAGGCCGCCAGGATCGAATCCTCCGCGTGCAGGCCCACCTCAGGCGGGTACATCGTCCGCCCGCGCACCGCGAAGGTGATCACCCGCATCGGCACTCCGAAACGCTCGGCGAGCGCGGCAATCCGCCGGACCATCTCCGTCGACTCCGGCGTACCGGGGTAACCGCAGGTGATCCGGGTCAGGGTCGCACCGCGCGGGCCGCGGAAGCCGCGGGGAGCGATCGCCACCGGGATGGGCGAGGAATGCAGCAGCCGGTCCGCGGTCGATCCGACGACCACCTGACCGAGTTGCCCGCTGGACGAGGAGCCCAGTACCAGCAGTTCGGCGTCGAGTTCGGAGACCACCTCGATGAGTCCGCCCGACACCGACCGATGCGCGTGGCTGTGGAAGGAGACCTCCTGCGGCGCACCGATTGACGCGAGGTCGCGCTGGGCCTCCTTGGCCGAGTCGGCGGCCAACTGGTCGGCCCAGGCGGCGTACTCGGCGTCGACCCGTGCCGTCGACGGGTAGGTCCAGGGCTTGGGCACAATCGTCGCCACCGTCCGCGAGGTGTGCATGGTCCGGGCCAGGCTTGCCGCCAGATGCAGGGGCGCGGTTCCGCTTTTGCCGGCCAGATAGCCGACGACGACGGTCACGGCAGATCCCGCGGCGGTTGGATCACTTCCACGCCGGTGATGTTGCTGGCGCGCAACGTGCCCGGGTTGAGCGCGCTGTGGTGCCTACCCCACAGGAAGTAGAACGTCAGCGCCACCGACACCCACAGCGCGAAGGCCAGCCAGGTGTACCACTGCAGGCTGAACAGGATGTACGCGCACGCGATGATCGCCAGCACCGGCGTCACCGGGTAGCCCGGCACTCGGAACCCGCGGGGCAGGTCGGGCTCGCGGCGACGCAGCAGGATCACCCCGATGGCCACCACGATGAACGCCGTCAGGGTGCCGATCGACACCAGATCGGCCAGGTAGTCCAGCGGTATAAAGCCGGCGAGGATGGCCACCACGATGGCGACGATGATGGTGTTGTTCCGCGGTGTCATTGTCCTCGGGTCGACCCTGGCGAATATCGACGGCAGCAGCCCGTCGCGGCCCATCGCGAACAGGATGCGGGTCTGACCGTAGAGCGTCACCAGAGTCACCGAGAAGATCGAGATCACCGCGCCGGCCGCCAGCACGGTGCCCCAGTACTGGGTACCGGTGACGTTGTCGAGGATCACCGACAGTCCGGCTTGCTGCCCTTCGAAATCCGGCCACGCCTGGGCGCCCAGTGCCGCCACCGCCACCAGCAGGTAGACCGTGGTGACGGTGATCAAGGCGGCAATGATGGCCCGCGGCATGGTGCGCTGCGGGTCTTTGACCTCGTCGCCTGCGGTGGATACCGCGTCCAGTCCGATGTAGGAGAAGAAGATCGTGCCGGCGGCCGCCCCGATCCCCGCGACGCCGAACGGCGCGAACTCGGCAAACCGATCGGTATCGAAAGCGGTGAAGGCGATTACCGAGAACATGACCAGCACGCCCAGCTTGATGATCACCATGATGCTGTTCACCTTGGCCGACTCGCTGGCACCCCGGATCAGCAGCATCGCGCACAGCAGCACCAGGGTGACGGCGGGCAGGTTCACCACCCCCGGTTCGGCGTCCCACGGCGCGCCTGACAACTCTTGCGGCAATTGAAGGCCCAGGAAGTTATCCAGCAGTTTGTTGACGTACTGGCTCCAGCCGACCGCAACCGCAGCCGTCGATACTCCGTACTCGAGCAGCAGGCAGGCCGCGACGCCCATCGCCACCGCCTCGCCCAGCGTGGTGTAGGCGTAGGAGTAGGTCGACCCGGACACCGGGACCGCCGAGGCCAGTTCGGCGTAGCAGATCGCCGCCAGCCCGGCGGCCAGTCCGGCGATCAGGAACGAGACGATCACGCTCGGCCCGGCCTTGGGAACGGCCTGGGAGAGGACGAAGAAGATGCCGGTGCCGACGGTGCAGCCGACGCCGAACATGGTGAGTTGGAAGACGCCGATCGAGCGTTTGAGATTCTCCGAGGCGCCGTGGGCCACCGGCGCACCGATGACGGGGCGCCGGCGCAGCATCTGCTCGGTCAGCTTTATGGGCGGTGCCGTCATCGCGGGCGTCTCCTGGGCTTTGCGGAACTGAGCCGATTATGGGCCTGTGTTCGCTGGTGCGCTTGGTAACCGGTCAATAGCCCAGTTCAATGCCAGGGCGGTGATCGTGTATGAAAAAGCCTGTGAGCAAAGCCAGTGGGGTCGTGATCGTCGGCGGCGGCCTGGCGGCTGCCCGGACCGCAGAGCAACTGCGCAAGTCGGGGTATACCGAACCGGTCACCATCGTCAGCGACGAGCAGCATCTGCCCTACGACCGGCCCCCGCTGTCCAAGGACGTGCTGCACGACAGCGGACGGGGAATCGGCGACGTCACGCTCAAACCCGCAGAGTTCTACGCCGACAACGACATCGCCCTGCGACTCGGCGCGGCCGCCCAGTCCGTGGACACCGCCGCGAAAACCCTGACCCTCACCGACGGTTTCGTGCTGGACTACGACGACCTGGTGATCTCCACCGGCCTTGAGCCCAAACGCATTCCGTCTTTTCCCGACCTCGACGGGATCCGGGTGCTGCGGTCCTTCGATGAGGCGGTGGCGCTGCGCGAGCATGCCGCCTCGGCCCGCCGGGCGGTGATCATCGGTGCCGGGTTCATCGGCTGTGAGGTGGCGGCCAGTCTGCGCAAGCTCGGGGTGGAGGTGGTGCTGGTCGAGCCGCAGCCCGCGCCACTGGCCGGCGTGCTCGGGGAGCAGATCGGCGAGTTGGTGGCGCGTCTGCACCGCGGCGAGGGTGTGGATGTGCGCACCGGGGTGGGAGTGGCCGAGGTTCTGGGCCCCGAGGACCCGGGTACCGGGGTGACCGGGGTAATCCTGTCCGACGGCTCCGAACTCGACGCCGACCTGGTGGTGGTGGGTATCGGCTCTCGCCCGGCCACCGACTGGCTGGTGGGAAGCGGGGTGACTCTGGACAACGGGGTGATCTGCGACGAGGTCGGCCGCACCAGTGATCCGCACGTCTGGGCGCTCGGCGACGTCGCCTCCTGGCGCGACCCGGACGGGCATCAGGTGCGGGTCGAACACTGGAGCAACGTCGCCGAACAGGCCCGCGTCATGGTGCCGGCCATGCTCGGCCTGGAGGTCCCGGCGCTGGTCGTGGTGCCGTATTTCTGGAGCGACCAGTACGACGTGAAAATCCAGTGCCTGGGCGAACCGCGGGCCGGCGACGTGGTGCACATCGTCGACGACGACGGTCGCAAGTTCCTGGCCTACTACGAGCGTGACGGCGCGCTGGTCGGCGTGGTCGGCGGGGGGATGCCGGGCAAGGTGATGAAGGCGCGCGCCAAAGTCGCCGCCGGTGCGCCGATCGGCGAGGTGCTCAGCTGAGTTCGGTCAGGCCCGCCGCCGCGGTGTCGAAGGCCTCAGCCAGGGCCTGACGCAACGACATCGCCGCCCCCGTGGTCGAGGCGTCGTGCTCGGTCGGCGGGCCAAGCCAGTGCTCATAGGCCGCCAGAGCCGCCCCCAGCATCAGCCACGCCACCGTCTGCGGAGTGAGGTCCGAAGGCTCGGCGCCGGTGCGGCGGGCCACGAATCGGGCCACCACATCACGCCACCCGGCGTACATCGTCATCGAGTAGGCCTGCAGTTCGGCGGTCTGCAGAATCACCCGCATCCGCTGGCGGTGCCGGGCGGCTTCGGAGTCGTCGAAAGTGTTGAACTCCAGCAAGGCCGTCCGCAGCGCCGAACCGAGTGGAAGGTGGGGGTCGGCACCGTCGAGGACCGCGGTGAAGTGCCGCAGGTGCGAGTCGAAATCGCCCCACGGGATCGCGTTCTTCGACGGGTAGTACCGAAACAGCGTGCGCCGCGCGATCCCGGACGCCACCGCGACGTCGTCCACGCTGACCGCACTGAATCCGTAGGTTGCGAACAGATCCAGCGCGACGTCGGCAATGTGATCCGGGGTGGTGGAGCGTCGCCGGCCGAGCGCACCTCTCGTTGCTGTGGTCAACGGACTGAAACCTTCTCTTTTCGGCACCTGATGCCATATTCTGACCTTCTAGACGTCAGAATGTTTGTCATTTCACGAAAGGTCCCCCCGCATGGAGCCCACCCAGCACGAGAACACCGCATCCGCCACCGAGTTGGTGGCCGAGAGCCTGGTCGAAGAGGTGTCCATCGACGGGATGTGCGGGGTCTACTGATCGCCCCCTCAACCGACGTTCGTTCGGGGGCTTGGCGGCTGCACCCGCAAGTCGCGGTGCGCCCCGAGCCCTTCGGGGCACTGCTCTACCACTTCGGTACCCGCAAGCTCTCGTTCCTGAAGAACCGCACCATCGTGGCCGTGGTCGAGTCGCTGGCTGAGCACCCCGACGTGGGCTCGGCCCTGGCCGCGGCCGGCGTCGACCCCGGCCAGGAGGCGCCCTACCTGCACGCGCTGGGTGTCCTGGTCGACTCCAACATGCTGATCGCTCACACCGTCCTAGAGGAGGTTCGATGACCTCCGGGCTCATCGCGCAATTCGAGCGGGGCCTCGACGCCCCGATCTGCCTGACGTGGGAACTGACTTACGCCTGCAACCTGGCCTGCGTGCACTGCCTGTCCTCCTCGGGACGGCGTGACCCGCGGGAACTCTCCACCGCGCAGTGCAAGTCGATCATCGACGAACTCGAGCGCATGCAGGTTTTCTACGTCAACATCGGCGGCGGCGAACCCACTGTGCGGCCGGACTTCTGGGAGTTGGTGGACTACGCCACCGCCCACCACGTCGGGGTGAAGTTCTCCACCAA
>CAXNJA010000020.1:0-27955 GCA_964202555.1 Mycobacterium sp. | reverse complement strand
ATCCCACCGTGTGCACGCACCTGCACCTCGCACTCGATCAGCCCGTCGAACGGCGTTCCGCCGGTGAACACCGGATCCCGGCCGGTCAGGCTCCACACGTCGAGATCCTCGGCGCCGCCCACCCGCACGGTGCCGGACTCGGCGTCGATGCCGGTGACGTAGCGCGGGTTCCCGTCGGAGCCGGGGCCGGGGATGCCCAGGCCCTTGCGCTGGCCGATGGTGAAGCCGTGCACCCCGTCGTGGCGGGCCAACACCTGCCCGTCGGCGTCGACCACGGCGCCGGGCCGCACCCCGATCCGCGCTCCCAGAAAGGCACGGGTGTCACCGGAGGGGATGAAGCAGATGTCGTGGCTGTCGGGCTTGCTCGCCACGGCCAGGCCGCGCCGGGCGGCCTCCTCGCGGATGGCCGGCTTGGGGGTGTCTCCGATCGGGAACACCGCATGCCGCAACTGCTCGGCGGTCAGCACCCCAAGCACGTAGGACTGGTCTTTGTCCGGGTCGACGGCCCGGCGCAGCCGGCCCTGCGACAGTCGGGCGTAGTGGCCGGTGGCCACCGCCTCGAAGCCCAGCGCCAGAGCCCTGGCCGCCAACGCGGAGAACTTGATCCGCTCGTTGCAGCGCACGCACGGATTCGGGGTCTCGCCGCGCTCATAGGAGGACACGAAGTCGTCGATCACGTCGACCTTGAACTTGTCGGCGAAATCCCAGACGTAGAAGGGGATTCCGAGGATGTCGGCGACCCGGCGGGCGTCGTCGGCGTCTTCCCGCGAGCAGCACCCGCGCGACCCGGTGCGCAACGTGCCGGGTGCCTGCGATAGGGCCAAGTGCACGCCCACCACGTCGTGGCCGGCGTCGACCATGCGGGCCGCGGCCACCGAGGAGTCCACTCCGCCGCTCATGGCGGCCAACACCCTCACCGGCCGGCCCCCAGCGACGTGCTGGCCAGCGCCGCCTGGCGGGCCCGTTCGACCGCGGCCGGCAGGACCGCCACGGCGGCGTCGACGTCGTCGTCGGTGCTGGTGTGCCCCAGCGACAGTCGCAGCGAGCCGCGGGCGGCCTCAGCGTCGACACCCATGGCCAGCAGCACATGGGAAGCCCGGGCGACACCGGCGGTGCACGCCGACCCGGTGGAGCATTCGATTCCGTTGGCGTCCAACAGCATCAGCAGGGAGTCGCCCTCGCAGCCGCGGAAGGTGAAGTGGGCGTTGCCCGGTAACCGGCCTGCCCCGCCTGCGCCGTTGACCACGACGTCGTCGATCGAGGACACCACCCCGGCGATCAGCCGGTCCCGCAGGGCACTCAGCCGCGCGGCCGAGACCTCCCGGGAGCCGACGGCGATGTCGGCGGCGGTGGCCATCGCCACCGCACCGGCCACATCGACGGTGCCGGAGCGGACGTCGCGTTCCTGCCCGCCGCCGTGCAGCAGGGGCACGCAGGCAGTGTCGCGGCGCAACAGCAAGGCACCCACCCCGGTCGGGCCGCCGAATTTGTGCGCGGTGATGCTCAGCGCGGCCAGCCCGGCGGCGCCGAAGTCCAGCGGCACCGCGCCGACGGCCTGGACCGCGTCGCTGTGCATCGGAACCCCGAATTCCGCTGCCACAGCGGCTAATTCGGGTATCGGCATGAGAGTGCCGACTTCATTGTTGGCCCACATGACGGTGACCAGCGCGACGTCGTCATGCTCACTGAGCACCTCACGCAGCGCGGCCGGGCTCACCGACCCGTCGGCGTCGCACGGCAGGTAGGTCACCTCGGCACCTTCGTGGGCGGCCAACCACTCGACGGCGTCCAGGACGGCATGATGTTCGACGGCGGTCGTGATGATCCGGCGTCGGGTCGGGTCGGCGTCGCGGCGCGCCCAGTAGATGCCCTTGACGGCGAGGTTGTCGCTGTCGGTGCCGCCGGCGGTAAAGATGACCTCCGACGGCCGCGACCCGAGTCGGGCGGCGAGACTCTCCCGGGCCTCCTCCACTCGGCGCCGCGCCGCACGCCCGGCGGTGTGCAGCGAGGAGGCGTTGCCGACCTCTGCCATCGCAGCGACCATCGCCTCGATGGCTTGCGGATGCATCGGGGTGGAGGCTGCGTGGTCGAGATACACCGACCGGTTCTGGCTCATGGCCTGTTCAGGATACCGGCGCGCCGGTGCTGGTCGTCGGAGTCAGGATTTTAAGGGCACCGCTGCGATGTCGGTGTGAGCAAAGTCGTGGCAGGTCCATCACGCCGTCCAGACCCAAAGTCCCCCCACACGTCGAGCGTGCGGGGGGACTTTGGGTCTACTGCGAGCAGCAGGCGCCCTAACCCTTGCGGGCCTTGATGGCGTCGGTCAGCTGCGGGGTGACGCTGAACAGGTCACCCACCACGCCGTAGTCGGAGATCTCGAAGATCGGAGCTTCCTCGTCCTTGTTGACCGCGACGATGGTCTTCGAGGTCTGCATACCGGCCCGGTGCTGGATGGCCCCGGAGATACCCAGTGCGATGTACAGCTGGGGCGACACGGTCTTGCCGGTCTGACCCACCTGGAACTGGCCCGGGTAGTAGCCGGAGTCCACAGCCGCGCGGGAGGCGCCGACGGCGGCGCCCATCGAGTCGGCGAGGTCCTCGACGATGCTGAACTTCTCCGCGCTGCCCACACCGCGGCCGCCGGCGACCACGATGGCGGCCTCGGCGAGCTCCGGCCGATCGCCGGCCACCGCCGGCTTGCGGGCGGTGATCCGAGCCGCGTTGGGCGCCGGGGCGGGAACCTCGACGGTGACCTGCTCACCGGCGCCGGGGCTGGGCTGGGCGTCGATCGCGCCGGGGCGCACGGTGATGACCGGCACCTCGGCGTTGACCTTGGCCTCGACGGTGAACGCACCACCGAAGATGGAATGCACCGCGGTGCCGTCCGAGCGGATATCGACGACGTCGGAGAGCACGCCGGAGCCGATCCGCGCGGCCAGCCGGCCGGCGATTTCCTTGCCGTCGGCGGTGGCGGGCATCAGCACCGCAGCCGGGCCGGCCGACTCGACCAGCTTCTCCAACACGTCGACGAACGGCGTGATCAGGTAGTTCTCCGCGTCGGCGGACTCGGCGACGTAGATCTTGGCCGCACCGGCGGCCTTGAGGTCCTCAACCAGCGGCGCGGCGGTGCCCGGGGCACCGATCACGACGGCCGAGGGTTCACCCAGCGCGCGGGCCGCGGTGATGAGCTCGGTGGTGACCTTCTTCACCGCGCCCTCGGAGTGCTCGACGAGCACGAGTACTTCAGCCATGGGAGTTCTCTTTCTCGAAGTTTTTTCTCGACGTCTTGGTAGGGGCGATTGCTAGATGATCTTCTGTGCGACGAGGTACTCGGCGATCTTCGCGCCGCCCTCGCCTTCATCGCTGACCTTCTCGCCAGCGGCCTTAGCCGCTTTGGGAGTCGAGGCCATCACGGTCGAACCGGCGTTGGCCAGGCCCACCTCGTCGGCCTCCACGCCGATGTCGGCCAGCGTCAGAGTCGCGACTTCCTTCTTCTTGGCGGCCATGATGCCCTTGAAGGAGGGGAAGCGCGGCTCGTTGATCTTCTCGTGCACGCTGACCACCGCGGGCAGCGTGGCCTCGACGGTGAACAGGCCTTCGTCGGTCTCCCGCTCACCTGTGATCGTGGTGCCCTCGATCTGGACCGTGCGCATGTGAGTGAGCTGGGGCAGCCCCAGGTACTCGGCGATGATCGCCGGGACCGCACCGCCGGTGCCGTCGGTGGCCTGATTGCCGGCGATCACCAGGTCGACGCCCTCGATGGAGCCCAGCGCGCGCGCCAGCGCCCAGCCGGTCTGCACCATGTCCGAGCCGTGCAGTTGCTCGTCGAGCAGGTGCACGCCCTTGTCGGCACCCATCGACAGCGCCTTGCGGATGGCTTCGGTGGCGCGCTCGGGACCGGCGGTCAGCACGGTGACCGTGCCCTCGCCGCCCTCGCGCTCCTTGATCAGCAGCGCCTCTTCGACGGCGCGCTCATTGATCTCGTCCAGGACGGCATCGGCCGCCTCACGGTCGAGGGTCCAGTCACCGTCGGAGAGCTTGCGCTCCGACCAGGTGTCGGGGACCTGCTTGATCAAAACCACGATGTTCGTCATGGCTATCTACGTCCTCCTGGGCAGGCGTCATGCGGCCGGGACAGGCCGCAGGTGTTCAACAACCGCTGACCACACCATGTTACTGACCAGTAACTTATGGTGGGTCGCACCATAACGATAGCGTGCCGGCGGGGGTGTTCCCGCAGGCCCGTTGGAGCCGCACGGGTTCGCGAATCGGGTGGGGCAGGTTAGCCTGCCTTGCGATGAACGCAGATTTGACGGATGCAGCCGACGGCGGTCTACCGCTGACCGGCGAGCGGACCGTCCCCGGCCTGGCGGTGGAGAACTACTGGTTCCGCCGGCACGAGGTGGCTTACCTGCACTGTGCAGCCATTTGCGCAGGTCAGGATGTGCTTGAAGCGGGCTGCGGAGAGGGCTACGGAGCCGATCTGATCGCGTCGGTGGCGCGCCGGGTGGTGGCCGTGGACTACGACGCCGCGACGGTCGAGCACGTGCGGTCCCGGTACCCCCGGGTCGAGGTGCTGGCGGGCAATCTGGCCGCTGTCGCACTGCCCGACGCCTCGGTGGATGTAGTGGTGAACTTCCAGGTCATCGAACATTTGTGGGATCAGCCACAGTTCATTACCGAATGCTTACGGTTACTCCGGCCCGGCGGTCGGTTGCTGATGTCCACGCCGAACCGGATCACCTTCACCCCCGGCAGCGACACCCCGGTCAACCCGTTCCACACCCGCGAACTCAACGCCGCCGAACTGCGGGAACTGCTGGAAGACGCGGGCTTCCGGGTCGAGTCGATGAACGGCGTTTTCCATGGCCCCCGACTGGTGGAGATGGACGCCCGCCACGGCGGATCGATCATCGACGCCCAGATCGCCCGGGCCGTGGCCGACGCCCCGTGGCCGCCGGACCTGCTGGCCGACGTGGCCGACGTGCGCTGCGAGGACTTCGAGATAGTTCCCGACGTTCCCGGGTCGACCCACGACATCGATGACAGCCTGGACCTGCTGGCGATCGCGGTGCGCCCGTGACTTCGCGCGACGCGCAACCGGTCCCCGGGCAGTTCAGTCTGGTGCTGCACACCCACCTGCCGTGGCTGGCCCACCACGGCCGCTGGCCGGTGGGCGAGGAATGGCTGTTCCAGTCCTGGGCGGCGTCCTACCTGCCGCTGCTGCGGGTGCTGCGCTCACTGGCCGCCGAGGACCGGCGCGGGGTGATCACCCTGGGATTGACGCCGGTGGTCACCGCCCAACTCGACGATCCGTACTGCCTGGACGGGATGCATCACTGGCTGGCCAACTGGCAGCTACGCGCGCTGGAGGCGGCCAACGTACACACCCGAACCGGCGCGGCCGCCGGCACTGCTACCACACCGGAAGCGTTGCGGCGCTTCGGTATTCACGAGTATGACGAAGCCACTGCGGCGCTGGAGGACTTCACCGCGCTGTGGCGCCACGGCGCCAGCCCGCTGCTACGCGAACTCATCGACGCCGGCACGGTGGAACTCCTGGGCGGGCCGCTGGCCCATCCGTTCCAGCCGCTGCTGCACCCGCGGTTGCGCGAATTCGCGCTGCGCGAGGGACTCGCTGATGCCGGTCAGCGACTGGGCCACACCCCGGCCGGCATCTGGGCCCCGGAGTGCGCCTACGCCCCCGGCATGGAATACGACTACGCCGCCGCCGGGGTGGGCCACTTCATGGTCGACGGCCCCTCGCTGCACGGCGACACCGCACTGGGCCGACCCGTCGGCGACACCGACGTGGTGGCCTTCGGCCGCGACCTTGCGGTCAGCTACCGGGTGTGGTCGCCGCGGTCGGGCTACCCCGGCCACGCGGCCTACCGGGACTTCCACACCTACGACCACCTCACCGGCCTCAAGCCCGCCCGCGTCACCGGCCGCAACGTCGACGGCACCGCCAAGGCGCCGTATGAACCACAGCGCGCAAGTCGGGCGGTCGACGCCCACGTCGCCGACTTCGTCGACCTGGTGCGACAACGCCTGATCAGCGAATCGGAGCGCATCGGCCGACCCGCGCACGTGGTGGCGGCCTTCGACACCGAGTTGTTCGGACACTGGTGGCACGAGGGCCCGACCTGGCTGGGACGACTGCTGCGTGCGCTGCCCGAGGCGGGTGTGCGGGTGGGGACGCTGCGCGACGCCAAGGAGAACGGATTCCTCGGCGCGCCAGTCGAATTGCCACCCAGCTCATGGGGTTCGGGCAAGGACTGGCAGGTCTGGTCCGGGGAGAAGGTCGCCGACCTGGTCCAGCTCAACGCCGAGGTGGTTGACACCGCGTTGACCACCGTGGACAAGGCACTGGCCCAGACCGATATCGCGCCCGCCCGCGACCTGGTGGCCGATCAGATCCTGCGCGAGACGCTGCTGACGGTGTCCAGCGACTGGCCGTTCATGGTGAGCAAGGACTCGGCGGGAGAGTACGCGCGCTACCGGGCTCACCTGCATGCGCACGCCACCCGCGAGATCGCCGATGCACTGGCCGCCGGCCGCCGCGACGCCGCCGAACGCCTGGCCGCCGGCTGGAACCGCGCCGACGGGTTGTTCGGCGCGCTGGACGCTCGGCGCCTACCCCGGTGAGGCGTCCGGTAGCGAGCGTGCGTGTCGGTACACCGACACGCCGTGCCGCCGGGTACGTCACGCACGTTCGGCGCCGGTAGACCCGCCCGTGAAGATCCTCCTGGTGTCGTGGGAGTACCCGCCGGTGATCGTCGGCGGGCTTGGTCGCCACGTCTACCAACTGGCCACGGCCCTGGCCGCCGACGGCCACGAGGTGGTGGTGCTGTGCCGTCAGCCGTTCGACACCGATCCGGCCAGCCATCCGACCACCGACGAGATCCGCGAGGGTGTCCGCATCATCACCGCGGCCCATGATCCGCACGAATTCGAGTTCGGGCCGGACATGATGGCCTGGACCCTCGCCATGGGCCATTCCATGACGCGGGCCGGGCTCACGCTGCGCCACGACTGGACGCCCGACGTGGTGCATGCGCACGACTGGCTGGTAGCGCATCCGTCGATCGCGCTGGCCGAATTCTTCGACGTGCCCATGGTTTCCACCATGCATGCAACGGAGGCCGGCCGGCACTCCGGTTGGGTGTACGGGCCGATCAGCCGCCAGGTGCACGCCGTCGAGTCGTGGCTGGCCCGCGAATCCGACTCGCTCATCACCTGCTCGGCGTCGATGGCTGACGAGATTTCCGCGTTGTTCGGTCCCGGCCTGGCCGATGTCAGCGTCATACCGAACGGAATCGATTCGAGCCTTTGGTCATTCGCGCCGCGACGCCGCCACGACGGTCCGCCGGAGTTGCTGTTCTTCGGCCGCCTGGAATACGAGAAGGGGGTGCACGACGCGATCGCCGCGATGCCGCGTATCCGTCGTAGTCACCCCGGCACCACGCTCACCATCGCCGGTGACGGCACGCAGCAGGACTGGCTGACCGCGGTGGCCCGGAAACACAAGGTGCTCAAGGCCGTTCGGTTCGTCGGCCGGGCCGACCACGACCAGTTGCTGGCGCTGCTTCATCGCGCTGACGCCGCGGTGCTGCCCAGCCACTACGAACCGTTCGGCATCGTGGCACTGGAGGCCATCGCGGCCGGGACTCCCCTGGTCACCACCAACGTCGGCGGCCTGGGCGAGGCCGTGATCGACGGCAAAACCGGATTGTCATGTCCGCCAAGAGATCCCGCCGCCCTGGCGGCGACGGTGCGCGCCGCGCTCGACGACCCCGACGCGGCGCAGCGCCGTGCGGTGGCGGCCCGGGAGCGCCTCACCTCCGACTTCGACTGGCACACTGTGGCCGGCCGCATTGCACAGGTGTACCTGGCCACCAAGCGCGGCGAGCGCCTGCCGCAGGCCCGCCGCCCGATCGTCGAGCACGCCCTCCCGGACCGCTGAGGGACGAACCCGAGGGATCTCAGCGCTTCTTGGGATTCAGCACGGTCTCGGTGGCGGACGACTGGTCCGCTTTGGCGTTCTTGGCCGCGCGTTTCTCTTTGAGGGACTTTCCGGACTTTTTCGTCATGGTCTGCCGGGGAGACTTATCAGACATCGCTGGCCCTCTTCACGTGGGGGGCCTGGTCGGTCCCGATCACCTGACCCTACGCGCACAACGGCCAGGGTGCGCCGCCCACATCACCGGCGCCGAATCGTTACTGCGCCAGCCACCCGCCGTCGACGGCAAGCGTGGTGCCGGTGACGAATGAGTTTCGGGGATCGAGAAGGAACATCACCGCGCCACTGCGTTGACGCGGATACCCCGGCCCGCGACTTCGAGGGCGACCGATTTGGTGAGCCCCTCCACGGCGTGCTTACCGGCCGAATAGATCTGGGCGCCGCCCGACCCGACGACAACGGGGTCGGCGGCCTACTTGGCCGCCTTCTTGCGTTCGATATCGGCAAGATGGGCGGCCAGTTCCGCGCGCTGCGCCGCCGAAGCATCCCAGGCCACCTTGCGGTTCTTGACCACCTTGGCCGGCGAGCCCACCGCGATCGAATAGTCCGGGATGTCTCCCTTGACCACCGCGTGCGCACCCAGCACGCAGCCCCGGCCGATCCGGGTGCCGCGCAGGATGGTGACCTTCGCCGCGATCCAGGTGTCCGGGCCGATACGCACCGGGGTCTTGACGATGCCCTGGTCCTTGATGGGCAGCTCGATGTTGTCCATCTTGTGGTCGAAGTCGCAGACGTAACACCAGTCGGCCATCAGCGCGGAGTCACCGAATTCGATGTCGATGTAGCAGTTGATGACGTTGTCGCGACCGAAGACCACCTTGTCGCCCAGCCGCAGCGACCCTTCGTGGGCTCGGATGGTGTTCTTGTCGCCGATGTGCACCCAGCGGCCGATTTCCAACTGGGCCAGTTCCGGGGTGGCGTGGATCTCGACGTTCTTGCCGAGGAACACCATGCCGCGGGTGATGATGTGCGGGTTGGCCAGCTTGAACTTCAGCAGCCGCCAGTAGCGCACCAGGTACCAGGGCGTGTAGGCGCGGTTGGCGATGACCCAGTTCAGCGATGCCCTGGTGAGGAAGCGGGCCTGACGGGGGTCACGCAGGCGGGAACCCCGCCAGCGCTTATGAATCGGCGAACCCCACATGCTCGTCATGGCCGCACAGCCTATCCGCCTCCGCCGCGGTGCTGCATCGACCGGTTAGTCTCCCCTGCGTGGGACGGACACCGATGCTGCGGCACGTAACGGCGTTGGCGTCGACGATGCTGGTGGTCAGCGGCTGCGGAACCACCGACGATTGGGTGCAGTCCACCGCGGCACGGGGCTGGTCGGCCCAATATGCCGATGCCGAGAACAGCAGCCACACCGCCACCGAGGGCGCCTCGACACTGGCCATGGACTGGACCCGCTCGGTCAAGGGTGAACTCGGTGCAGCCGCGGCGTTGGGCGGCGACAGTTATCTGGCGGTCAACGCGCAGACCGCCGGCGGCTGCTCACTGATGATCTGGGAGAACGACAACGGTGGCCGCCAGCGTTGGTGCACCCGGATGTTTCTCGGTGGCGGCTTCGCCAGCCCGATGTTCGACGGATTCGACAACCTCTACATCGGCCAGCCCGGGCTTATGCTCTCCTACCCGCCGACCCAATGGGTGCGCTGGCGCACCAATGTCATCGGGATGCCGACCACGGCACGCTTTGTGGATGCCGGTCAGTTGTTGGTGGTGACGCATCTGGGTCAGGTGCTGGTGTTCGACTCCCATCAGGGGGTTGTGGTGGGCACCCCGCTGGATCTGGTCGAGGGCGTCGACCCCACCGACGCCACTCGGGGGATCACCGACTGCCAGCAGTCCCTGCCGGGCTGCCCGGTGGCCTCCGCGCCGGCCTTCTCCGCGGCAAGTGGGCTTGCGGTGGTCGGGGTCTGGCAGCCCGGCGCCAAGGCCTCGGTGCTGACCGCGCTGCGCCATCAGCGCGGCCAGCCCGCACTGTTGACCCAGGAATGGACCAGCGATGCGGTGGCGGCCGGCGTGCTGGGCAGCCCGGTGCTCTCCGATGACGGCAAGACCGTGTACGTCAACGGCCGCGACCGTAGGCTGTGGGCGCTCAATGCCGCCGATGGAACGGTGAAATGGTCACTGCCCCTTGACTTCCAACCTCAGACACCGCCGTCGGTAGCACCCGGGGGGCTGATCGTCGCCGGCGGCGGCCCGAACACCCGCCTGGTAGGGATCAAGGACTCCGGCGAGAGCGCTGAAGTGGTGTGGCGCCGCGACGACGTCACTCCGCTGTCCACCTCAAGCCAGGCCGGTGGGCAGGTGGCCTACACGGTGGTGGCCGACGGACCGCAGAAACTGGCGCTGCTGGTGTTCAACCCCGCAGATGGCGGCCGCACCCTCAACAGCTACCCACTGCCGGACGCGGTCGGCTTCCCGGTCGGTGTGTCGGTCGGATTCGACCGCCGGGTGGTCGCAGCGACCAGTGGCGGTCAGGTGTACAGCTTCGCCCCGGCTTAAACCTGAAGCGGCGGAATGGCGTTGCGGGGCAAGGTGACTGAGGACTCCCCCGCATAAGACGGCAGCAGTTCGGCGCGGCCGAAGAAGAAGATCACCGCATCGTCGGTCACCGCGAAATTCTGATAGTGCGTGGGGTCGAGTCCATCGCCGGGGGAAATGCTTGCGGCAAGGCCGGTTTCGTCCTGCAGGGTGCGCTGCACGATCGGGAAGATGGCATCCAACGGCTTGACGCCGGGAGCGAACAACGTGTCGAAGGTGAGCGGGCGACGCCGTTGGACGTCGTAGGTGAACGATTTGTACCAGGTGGTCGGATGCGCCCCACCGACATCCTGGAACAGAGTCAGGACCACACTGCGGGTGCGTGCCGACCGGAACGACTCGGCGGTGACGTCCATCTGGTGCGGCACGTTGCGGGAGTCCGGTGTCTGGGCGACGTTGACGAATCCGTCCCGGGTCTGGGTGAGGTAGTCCACCATCGCCTGGGTGTCGGGATAGTCCAGTGGAAATCTCATGTCCAACGCATAGCCCGCGGCGCCGGCCTGGACATGGCACAGACCGCTCGATTCGACGACACCGCCGAGGGCCCCGCAGGCGTCCGGCGCGGCCCAAGCCGGCGGCGTCGCCGCCAGTGCGCCGCAGACCAGCGCTGCGGCGATCACGATGCGCATGCGGCCAGCCTACCGGGAGGGCCGGCACAGGAACGCCGATGCGCGTGCGCTCGCGCCGCTACCGAGCCGCATGATCACTATCGACAGCGGCTGGCTGCCGGCGGGTCGCAACCGGCGTCGCAACACGTCAGGATCGACATCCACGCCACGGACCAGAATTTCCAGAGATCCGCAGTCGCGTGCCGAAAGTGCTTGCCGAAGAACCTTTTCCCGTAGCGGTAGCTGCTCGAGGACCTCGAAGCCACGCACCCCCGCCGGCAGCCGGTCCCCGGTGAGGTAGGCGATGTCGCGGTCGAGTTGCCACAGGCCGTGCCGGGCTGCGTAGTGCCGCACCAGCCCGGCCCGCACCACCGCACCGTCGGGGTCGACGATCCAGCGGCCCGGGTCACCGACCGCGCAGTCCTCGGGTTCGGCGTCGGTGATCTGTTCTGCGGCGCGCTCGCCGTCACCGAGCACCGTTGCCCGCCGCGACACCCCCGGCTGCGACAACGACGGCGACCACAGGCAGGCCTCCCGAACCGATCCGCCGGCCGAGGTCACCTCGATCTCTCCGTCGAAGCCCAGTTGACGCACCGCGTCGAAGTCGATGCCGGGAGCGCACTTGACCACGGTGACCCGGCCGCGGTAGGCCTGGGCCACCTCGTCCAGGGGCGGGGCGTAGGCGCGCGGGTCGAAGCGGCGCCGTCCGCCGGTGCGGCGGGCCGGGTCCAGCAGCACGACGGCGTCGCGGCTGATCGGCGCCAGTGCATCGGCTCGAACCAGGGGAACCCCGGCGACGTTATGCGCAGCCATGGCCAACCGGACCTCGTCGAGATCGCTGCCCACCAGATAGTCGGCGGTGTCGCGCAGGGCCGCCAATTCGGTGCCCACCGAGCAGGTCGCGTCGTGCACCACCTGCCCGGACAGTCGTTGGGCGCGGTGCCGTGCCACCACCGCCGTGGTGGCCTGCTGCAAGGCCTCATCGGTCAACAGCCACCCCGAAACGTCGCCCAGTCCAGTGAGTTTGGCAGCTGCCTTGCGCCGCAGCCGGACTGTTTCGACCAGGGCGGTGGTGTGCTCACCGAAGCGTCCGCGGATCGCCGCGACGTCGGCCAGCACGCTGGTGTCGGTGAGCCCGTACCGCGCGACCTCGGCCAGCGCGGCGGTCCCGGCGTCGCTGGTCAGGTAGGCGACATCGGCACGGGTGAAACTCAGGAGGGCTTGACCCCGGTCAGCATCACGTTGTAGAACCAGCCCTTCGGCACCACCCGACGCCACACGTTGGCATCCACCCAGCTCAGCGTGGTCCAGCTACCGAACGCGAATTTCGCCCAGGTCCAGCCCAGCTTGCCCGGCGGAACCGTCGACTCGAAGGTGCGCACCGGCCAGCCCAGCATCGCGGCGGTGAATTCCTCACTGGCCGTGCGTACCTGAACAGCACCGGCCCGCTGAGCCATCCGCTCCAGATCGGCGGGCTCGAAGGTGTGCAGGTCCACGATCCACTCCAGAGCAGCCGCGCGGGAGTTCTCATCGAGTTCGGCCTGCGGGCGCCGCCAGCTCGACAGCCCGGGCAGCGCCATCGCCCGCACCGTGGTTTTCCAGGTGAGGTCCGCCAGCTTCCGGGCGTAGGCGTTGCCCACCCGGGTGGGCTCGCCGGCGAAGACGAACCGCCCGCCGGGCTTGAGCACCCGAACCACTTCACTCAGCGACTTCTCCACGTCGGGAATGTGGTGCAACACCGCGTGTCCCACCACCAGATCGAAGGTGTTGTCGTCGTAGGGGATGCCTTCGGCGTCGGCGACCCGGCCGTCGATGTCCAGGCCCAGCGACTCCCCGTTGCGGACGGCGACCTTGACCATCCCCGGCGACAGGTCGGTCACCGAGCCGCGGCGGGCCACCCCGGCCTGGATGAGGTTGAGCAGAAAGAAGCCGGTGCCGCAGCCCAGTTCAAGAGCCCGGTCGTAGGGCAGGCGGCGTTGCTCCTCGGTGGGCACGATCGCGTCGAAGCGGCCCCGAGCGTAGTCGATGCAGCGCTGGTCATAGGAGATCGACCACTTGTCGTCGTAGGACTCCGCCTCCCAGTCGTGATAGAGCACCTGGGCCAGCTTGGTGTCATGGCGGGCCGCCTCCACCTCTTCGGCGGTCGCGTGCGGCCGGCTTTGAGGAATGTCAGCGCTGCGCGTCATGAAGGGCAGCCTAACTGTCCGTTTGCCGCGGCAAAAACTTCGCCGTAGCGCTGCACCTGAGCCTCGGCGTCCAAACCGCCGGGCAGACCCCCGCTGATCAGTGCCTTCGCCCCGGCCAGCGCCGCCGCCGGGGCGTCAAGGAAGCGGCCGGCCCAGGCCAGGGCCTCGTCGTAAACGTGGTCGGGGGCGACCAGTTCGTCCACCAGACGCAGCGCCAGAGCCTCCTGGGCACCGACGAAACGGCCGCTGAAGGCCAGTTCCTTGGCGCGGGCCTCACCGACCGCCCGGGCCAACCGGGCCCCTGCGCCACCGCCGGGCACCAGGCCGGCCAGGATCTCGGTGACGCCGAGTTTGGCGTTGTCACCGCACACCCGCCAATCGGCGGCCAGCGCCAGGTTCAGGCCTGAGCCCAGCGCGTACCCGGTGACCGCGGCGACGGTGGGTTTGGAGATGGCGGCCACCGCGTCGACGGCGCGGCGGCGCAACCGGTCGGCCGCCTCCGCCTCATGCCGGTCGAGGGTGCTCAGCTCGGGCACGTCGTCACCGGCGCAGAAAATCTCGTGGCCACCGAACAGGATCACCGCGGCGACATCTCCGCGCGCATCGACCTCCTCGGCAGCCGATGCCAGTTCCCGGTAGGCCTGTCGGGTCAGCGCGTTGGTGGGCTCGCGGTTGATCACCAACGCACCGATCCCGGGATGATCGGCACTGACGTGGATGCTGACGAATTCCCGCATGCTCACGGCCCCCCGCGCCGCCCCAGCGCGCGGCGTCGGGCTTCGTTGTAGCGCCCTGAGTCGAAGAACTCGATCTCCCAGTTTCCGTCGTCGAGCACGGTCATGTTGGGCTCGACGGTGGCGACCTGCCGTTCTAGGGCGAGGACCTCGGCGACGGTCCGCCCGGTCAACGAGTCCAGCTGGCTCCAGGTCGGCGGCAGCAGCAGCGCACGACCCTCGGCGAAGTCCTCGATGGCGGCTTCCGGCCGCGCCCAGTCGGCGTGGTCGGATTCGGTGTTCTGCCCGTCGGCCCGCTGGCCGGCGGGCAGCGCGCCGACGAAGAAGTAGGTGTCGTAGCGGCGGGTGCGTTCCTCTTTGGGGGTGACCCAGTTCGACCACGGCCGCAGCAGATCCGCCCGCAGCACCAGGTTCTCGGTGCGCAGGAAGTCGCCGAAGGCCAGGCTGCGATCCTCAAGGGCGGCCCGCTCCCGGTGATAGACCGATGCGTCGGCGACGATCCCGTCCGGGTCGTCGGCCGGTCCGGCGAACAGCACCCCGGACTCCTCGAAGGTCTCCCGGGCCGCGGCGCACACCAGTGCCTCGGCGAGATTGGTCTCAACGCCGAAACGCTGTGCCCACCAAGCAGGTTCGGGTCCGTACCAGGCTCTGTTGCCGACCAGTCCGGCGCCGCGGTCGCGGTCGTCCACGCCGCCGCCGGGGAAGACGGTCATGCCCGCGGCGAACTCCATCGCACCGTGGCGGCGCATCAGGAACACCGAGATGCCCTCGTGGGTATCGCGGATCAGCATCACGGTGGCAGCCGGTCGCACCGGCACCGGTTCGAATGGCTCCTCGCTCACACACGCCTCCGGTGAGCGGCGCGGCTACGCGCGCGGCGGGCGAAGTACCGGCCGTCGATGACGTCCACGGCGATCGACTGACCGAAGGCCGTCGACAGGTTCTCGGCGGTCATCACGTCGTTGAGCAGGCCCGCGGCCACCACCTGCCCCTCGGAAAGGATCAGGCAGTGGCTGAAGCCGGGCGGGATCTCCTCGACGTGGTGGGTCACCAGCACCAGCGCGGGCGAATCCGGGTCGGCGGCCAGGTCAGACAGCCGGGCGACCAACTCCTCGCGCCCGCCGAGATCAAGGCCGGCGGCCGGTTCGTCGAGCAGCAGCAGTTCCGGGTCGGTCATCAGCGCGCGGGCGATCAGCACCCGTTTGCGTTCGCCCTCGGACAGGGTGCCGTAGGTGCGGTCGGTCAGGTGTTCGGCACCGACGCTCTCCAGGGTGTCCACGGCCCGGTCGTAGTCGACGTCGTCGTAGCTTTCCCGCCAGCGGCCCAGCACGGCGTATCCGGCTGAGACCACCAGGTCGCGGACCAGTTCGGAGTCCGGGACCCGCTGTGCCAGCGCGGAACTGCTCAGGCCCACCCGTTGCCGCAACTCCGCCATGTCCACCCGGCCGAGCCGCTCACCCAGCACCGTGGCGGTGCCCCCGGAGGGGTATTCCATCGCCGCCGCGATGCGCAGCAATGAGGTTTTCCCCGCCCCGTTGGGCCCGATCACCACCCATCGTTCATCGAGTTCGACCTGCCAGTCCACCGGCCCGACCAGCAATCGGTCGCCGCGGCGCAGCATGACGCCGCGGAAGTCGATCAGCAAGTCAGCGTCGACGTCGTCGGTGACGGTCACCCGTCAATGGTGCCGCATCGCACCCCCGCCGCCACCCCCGGGGCAGCCACGAGTCGGCGCGGTTTCATTCGCCCAGCGGTGATTTACGCGCCGAAGTTTCAGCCGGACGGGATGTCGACCCGGCTGACCACCCCGTCGAGGGCGTCGGCGGCCTCGATCTCGGCGCGGGTGACACCCAGGATGAACAGCACGGTGTCCAGGTAGGGGTGGCTCAGCGAGGCGTCGGCGACCTCCCGCAGCGCCGGTTTGGCGTTGAACGCCACGCCCAGCCCGGCGGCGTTGAGCATGTCGATGTCGTTGGCGCCGTCGCCGACGGCCACCGTCTGTTCCATCGGAACCCCGGCCTGATTGGCGAAGTCCCTCAGCGCCTTGGCTTTTCCGGCCCGGTCGATGATCGGGCCCACGACCCGGCCGGTCAGCCGGCCGTCGACGACCTCCAGTTCGTTGGCGGCGACGAAGTCGAGCATCAGTTCGTGGGCCAACGGGTCGATCACCTGCCGGAAACCGCCCGACACGACCCCGCAGTGAAACCCCAGCCGCCGCAGAGTCCGAATGGTCGTGCGCGCACCCGGAGTCAGCTGCACCAGGTCGGCGACCTCGTCGATCACCTCGGCGGGCAGACCGGCCAGGGTGGCCACCCGCTGATGCAGCGACTCGGTGAAATCGATCTCGCCGCGCATCGCCGCTTCGGTGATCGCTGCCACCGCCTCGCCGGCGCCGGCCCGTTCGGCGAGCATCTCGATGACCTCGCCCTGGATGAGGGTGGAGTCCACGTCGAACACGATCAGGCGCTTGTTACGCCGTTCCAGGGTGTAGTCCTCCACGGCGATGTCGACGCCCTGCTCGGCGCCGACCCTGGCCAGCCCCGCCTGCAGTTGGTGACCCATCCCCGCCGGGGTCGTGACCCGCAGTTCCAGCCCGGTGACCGGGTAGTCGGAGACACCACGGATCACGTCGATGTTGACGCCCAACGCCGCGGCCGCCGCGGCTACCGCACCGAACGCGGCGGCGGTGATGGGCCGGCCCAGTACCACGATGGTGTGGGTGGGCGGATCGGCGATGATCGGCACGTCATCGCCGCGCTCGATCGTCGCCTCCAGGCCGAGTCGCTCGATGGCACCGGTGACCTGGGCGCGCAACGCCGGTGCGTCGGCGACGTCAGCGGCGACCGACACCAGCACGCCCAGTGTCAGACGGTCACGAATGACAACCTGCTCGACGTTGAGCAACTCCACCTGATACCGGGACAGCACTTCGAACAGCGCGGAGGTGACTCCTGGCCGGTCCGGGCCCGTGACGGTAATCAGCGCCGAAACCTTGTGTGTGGTCATCTCGGCGCCCCGGCCGGGGCTGGTCTAGTCGATATCGCGCGAACCCGGAACACTCACTTAGAACGGGGAGTGCGCTTGGCCGATTCAAACTCGGCCTTCTTGCTCGCATCGAAACCTAACGCCGCCCCCACCGGCCGCGACTTGTGCTCACGACCGACGTGGGCCTCGCTGCGCATGCGATCGACCATGTGCGGGTAGTGCAGCTCGAACGCGGGGCGCTCCGACCGGACGTTGGGCAGCTCGGTGAAGTTGTGCCGCGGCGGCGGGCACGAGGTGGCCCACTCCAAGGAGTTGCCGTGGCCCCACGGGTCGTCGACGGTAACGACCTCGCCGTAGCGCCAGCTCTTGAAGACGTTCCAGAAGAACGGCAACATCGACAAGCCCAGGATCGCCGCACCGATGGTGGAGAAGATGTTCAGCGCGGTGAACCCGTCCGACGGCAGGTAGTCGGCGTAGCGGCGCGGCATGCCCTCGTTGCCCAGCCAGTGCTGGACCAGGAACGCCATGTTGAACCCGATCATGGTCAGCCAGAAGTGGACCTTGGCCAGGCGTTCGTCGAGGAGGCGACCGGTCATCTTCGGGAACCAGAAGTACACGCCGGCGTAGGTGGCGAAGACAATCACGCCGAACAGCACGTAGTGGAAGTGGGCGATCACGAAGTAGCTGTCGCTGACGTGGAAGTCCAGGGGCGGGCTGGCCAGCAGCACACCGGACAGGCCACCGCAGAGGAACACCGCCAGGAAGCCGACGGAGAACAGCATCGGGGACTCAAAGGTCAGCTTGCCCTTCCACATGGTCCCGATCCAGTTGAAGAACTTGATCCCGGTGGGCACCGCGATCAGGAACGTCATGAAGGAGAAGAAGGGCAGCAGAACCGCGCCGGTGACGTACATGTGGTGCGCCCACACCGCCATGGACAGCGCCGCGATGGCGATGGTCGCGTACACCAGGGTGGAGTAGCCGAAGATCGGCTTGCGCGCGAACACCGGGAAGATCTCCGAGACGATTCCGAAGAACGGAAGCGCGATGATGTAGACCTCGGGGTGCCCGAAGTACCAGAACAGGTGTTGGAACAGGAGGAGGCCGCCGTTGGCCGGGTCGTAGATATGCGCCCCGAGGCGACGGTCAGCCGCCAGTCCGAACAGTGCCGCGGTCAGCAGCGGGAAGACCAGCAGCACCAGGATCGACGTGACGAAGATATTCCAGGTGAAGATCGGCATCCGGAACATGGTCATGCCGGGGCAGCGCATGCAGACCACTGTGGTGATCATGTTGACCGCACCGAGGATGGTGCCCAGACCGCCGACGGCCAAGCCCAAAATCCACAGGTCCCCACCGGCGCCCGGGGAGTGCACCGCATCCGACAGTGGGACGTAGGCCGTCCAGCCGAAGTCGGCGGCGCCGCCCGGTGTGATGAAGCCGCCGAGAGCGATCAGCGCACCGCTGATGAACAGCCAGAACGACAACGCGTTGAGACGCGGGAAGGCGACGTCGGGGGCGCCGATCTGGATAGGCAGCACGAGGTTGGCGAAGCCGAACACGATCGGGGTGGCGTAGAAGAGCAGCATCGCCGTGCCGTGCATGGTGAACAACTGGTTGTACTGCTCGTTGGAGAGGAACTGCAGACCGGGGACGGTGAGTTCAGCGCGGATGAACAGCGCCATCAGGCCGCCGACGGCGAAGAAGATGAAGCAGGCGACGACGTACATGATGCCGATCAGCTTGTGATCGGTGGTCGTGATCATCTTGTAGATGAGATTGCCTTTGGGGCCGCTTGGCATCGGCGCAGGGCGACGGACCTCTAGTTCTCCGCGAGAAGGCACTACGGCTGTCACAAGATCCTCCAACCATCTGGGAACGTCCCATGAAATCTACGGCGAATCTTATCCCCAAACCAGACCCTGCGCGGCCCAGGTCCTACATTCTGTCGTAATTGGCGTCACACCGGCGGTCGGGCCGGGTCCACCCGCAGGTCAGCAGGGGTTTACCGGAACTGAGTGTTACCGTCGCGGAGTGCTGATCCGCGCCGTGTTCTCCGCTCTGACGGTCGCCCTGGCGGCCAGCGGGTGTTCGGGCGCCGCCGAGGGGCCCTCGGGGGCACCTCCGGGGCCCCCGACCAGCAGCGTCGTCACCAGCACCACCAAGATCGCGTCGGCCGGCGTGCTGGGAAATCAGCGCCGGCCCGATGAGTCCTGCGCTCCCGAGCCGGCCCGGTTGGACGGCGCGCCGCCCGGCCCGCTGCGCCACGCCGGCGGCCAGACCGCCGTCAAAACCGACCCGATGCGGATCGTGGTGCTGGCCGGCGACGAACTCGACGGGCTGTGCGCGTTGGGCCTGCAGTCGCGCATCGTCGCCGCCGCCCTGCCGGACGGCTCAGAGGTTCAGCCGTCGTATCTGGGCGCTGTGATCCATGGCCTATCGGCCGCCGGCACCCGTCGCGCACCCGACCTGGTGGCGATCGCGGCGGCCAAGCCGGATCTGATCCTGGGGTCGCAGTCGCTGACGCCGGAGGCCTATCCGGGACTGGCCGCCATCGCCCCGACGGTGTTCACCGCCGCGCCGGGGCCGCGATGGCAGGACAATCTGCGTCTGGTGGGCGCGGCGACCGGACGCACCCGCGCCGCCGACGAACTGATCGCCGGTTTCGCCGAGCAGGCCCGCAAAGCCGGCGAGGCCAACGACGCCACCCATTTCCAGGCCTCCGTCGTCCAGCTCACCGACAACGCCTTGCTGGTATGGGGAGCCGACACCTTTGCCGGCAGCGTGCTGACCGCCGTCGGAGTGGATCGACCTGCGGCGCAAAGGTTTACCGACAAGCCGTATCTGGAGATCGGGATCGACGACCTCGACGAGTCCACCGACCTGTCCGCCGCCGACGGCGACATCGTCTACATGTCGTTCGCCTCGCCGGCCGCCAAGGACCGCGCGCGTGCACTGCTCGACAGCCCGCCGTGGCGCACATTGTCGGCCAACCGGGATAACCGGGTGTTCGTGGTCAACAACGAGGTGTGGCAGACCGGTCAGGGTCTGGTAGCTGCCCGCGGGATCGTCGAAGATCTGCGCTGGCTCAACGCGCCGATCAACTAGGCCACCTAGCGGGATGTAGTTCTCACCACCGGCGCGCAACCGTCTTGCCGGCCAGATGTTGAGACGAGGTTTGCGCTCCCCGGGGCCAAGATCGCCGTCCGCTATTGCCTAGTCTCAGTCCTATGAGCACCGCGCACGCCTACGCAGCCACATCAGCGACCGAACCCCTGACCGAGACCACCATCACCCGCCGCGAGGTAGGTCCCAACGACGTCCGGTTCGACATCCATTTCGCCGGCATCTGCCATTCCGACATCCACACGGTGCGCGCCGAGTGGGGCAAGCCTCGCTACCCGGTGGTGCCGGGTCACGAGATCGCCGGTGTGGTGACTGAAATCGGTTCGCAGGTAACCGGTTTCAAGGTGGGTCAGCATGTCGGAGTGGGCTGCTTCGTGGACTCCTGCCGGGAGTGCGACAACTGTCGGGTGGGCCTGGAGCAGTACTGCACCGGCGGCGGGATGACCGGCACCTACAACGCGGTGGGCCGAGACGGCCTGCCCACCCAGGGCGGCTACAGCGGCAGCATCGTCGTCGACGAGAACTACGTCCTGCACATCCCCGAGGCGCTGCCCCTCGACGCCGCCGCACCGTTGCTGTGCGCCGGCGTCACCACCTACTCGCCGCTGCGACACTGGAACGTCGGCCCGGGCACCCGACTGGGTGTGATCGGCCTGGGCGGTCTGGGCCACATGGCGGTCAAGTTGGGTGCCGCGATGGGTGCGGAGGTGACGGTGCTGTCCCAGTCGCTGAAGAAGATGGAGGACGGCCTGCGACTGGGCGCGACGAATTACTACGCCACCAGTGACCGGGACACCTTCAAGAGCCTGCGCAACTCCTTCGACATCATCCTCAACACCGTCTCGGCCAACCTCGAACTGGGCCGCTACCTGGAAATGGTGGATCTCGACGGGGTGTTCGTCGAACTCGGCGCCCCGGAGAATCCGCTTGTGGTGCCGCCGTTCTCGATCATCGGGATGCGCCGCAGCATCGCGGGCTCGGTGATCGGCGGGATTCCTGAAACCCAGGAGATGCTGGATTTCTGCGCCGAGCACAGCATTGCCTCCGAGATCGAGGTGATCGCCCCGGAGTACATCAACGAGGCCTACGAGCGGGTGATCGCCAGCGATGTGCGCTACCGCTTCGTGATCGACACCGAGTCGCTACGCGAGGCGTAGCGCGACGGCGAGCAGGCGAGTTACCCGGACGGCGGGTCAGAATGACTCCAGCGGCCACCCGGCAGCGGCCAGCGTCGCGGCGACCCGGCGGACGTTCTCGGGGCCGCCCTCGTGGTGGGCGACACCTTCGATGAACCGCTCGATCTCGTCGTAGTCGACGACGCCGTCACGCTTGACCTCGGATTCGTGCGCGGCGATTGCCCGCACCACCTCCTTGACCTCGTCATCGGTCAGCGGGGTGGTCTTCAGCAGGGCCAGCAGGGGCACCCGGTCCGGCCCGGGCACGCCCCCCGGGTAGCCGGCCCGGAGCCAGTCGATGACGGAGCGGAACAGCGGCTTGTCGGTCATGTGTTCATTGTTCGGGTTCTGGGCCGTTAGCGCGAGCTATTAGCCAGCTGTTCACCGGACCGGATCGATCACCCTTACCCAGTCCCGAACCACTTGCGCTTGAGCCGGTCGAATTCGCCGTCCTCTTGCACCGCCAGCAGCGCATCGTTGAACTGCCGGCGTAGGTCACTGCCGATAGGGAAGACGATCCCGTAATCCTCGTTTTTGAAGATCGGCCCCGCGACGTCGGCGACTCCGGCCCCCCGGTGAGCGACGTAGTACTGCAGAACCGGGGCGTCATAGACCACCGCGTCGAAACTGTCACTCTCCAGACCGGTGTAGCAGTCCTCGATCTGCGCTACGGCGGTGTGCTGCACCCCGATTGCGCTCAGCGCGGGCGGTGAGGTGGTGTTGGCCACCGTGCACACGCGCTTGCCGATCAGATCGGTCGGCGAGCTGATCTGGGATTTGATCCGTTCCACCGTGAGGTTGGTGGTCAGGATTGCGGTGTAGTAGGCGACGAAGATGATGCTGATGAACGTCCAGAGGATCGTGATCGTGCGGATCGGCCACTGCCGCGGCGAGTCGAAGGGCGCGGCGGCAAGCATGCCCAGCCCCAAACCGAAGGCCTGGAAGATGCCCGGAAAGTAGGACTTCGCCACCATGGAGTCGGCGTCGCCGCGTTCCATCAGCCAGATGATGTGGGCCGGCAACACGGTCAGCACCAGCGCAGCCCACAGCCAGACCGCCATGGTCTTGGAGAACAGCAGCTTGAGGAAGTCGATCAGCCCGGGTTGGGCGCGTTCGGTATTGCCGGCCGGTGCGATGATCTGAAGCCCCGCATTGAGCATCGGCTGGGAGAAGTCGAATTGCTTCTGGCGTTCGCCGGTGATCGACACTGCGGCGGCGCCAAGATCGGCCCTGCCGTCGGCCACGGCGCTCAGCAAGCCCTTCACGTTGTCGAAATCGAGGTAGGTGTAGCGCCAGTCGGTGTGCTTGGCGATCTCTGCGAGCAGGTCGATGGTGAAGCCGGACCGGACCGAATCCTGGGTCATCACGAACGGCGTCAGATCCCTGGTCGCCACGGTGACCTGACGCGGAGCGGCATCCGCCCGCGGGGCAACCGAGGGGAGAACACCGATGGCCACGACGATCAGCAGCACCGCGAGCGTGGCGGGAAGGCGCAGCAGCATCATTGCGGGCCGCCGAACCACTTTTTCTTGAGCAGTTCGTACTGCCCGTCCTCCTGCATCGACAGCAGTGCTGAGTCGGCCGCCTCGCGCAGCTGGCTGCCGGCTGGGAACACCAGCCCGTAGTCCTCGTCCTTGAACACCGCGCCGGCTGGGACCGCGACACCGGCGCCGCCGTGGGTGAGGTAGTACTGCAGAACTGGGGCGTCGTAGACCACTGCCTGGAAGTCCCCCTTCCCCAAACCGTCGTAGCAGTCCTCGATCTGTGCCGCCCCGGTGAAGGGAGCGCCGAGCTTGTTCAGGTATGCCGACGAGGTGGTGTCGGCCACCGTGCACACCTTTTTGCCGATCAGGTCGGCCGGGGTGCTGATCTGGGAAGTGATCGTCGAGACGGTGAAGTTGGTGGTCAGGATCGCGGTGTAGTAGGCGACGAAGATGATGCTGACGAAGGTCCAGATGATCGTCACAACACGGATGGGCCAGCGCAGCGGCGGATCGAACGGTGCGGCGGCCAGCATGCCCAGGCCCCACCCGAAGGCCTGGAAGATGCCCGGGAAGTAGGACCTGTCCACCATGGACTCTGCGTTACCTCGCTCCAGCACCCAGATGATGTGAGCCGGCAGCACGGTCAGGGCCAGTGCCGCCAACAGCCATACCAGCATCGTCTTGGAGAACAGCACCTTGAGGAAATCCACCAGGCCCGGCTCAGCCCGCTGGGCGCTCGAGGCGGGCACGATCGTCTGCAGGCCGGCGGCGATGATGGGCTGGGAGAAGTCGAAGGTGCGCTCTCGCTCGGCGGTGATCGAGATATTGCTGGCACCGAGGTCCGCGCGCCCCTCCTGCACGGCTCTGAGCAGGCCCGGCACGTTGCCGCTGTCGACGTATGTGTAGCGCCATCCGGCTCGTTTGGCGATCTCATCGAGCAGGTCGATGGTGAACCCGTACTTGACGTTTCCCTCGGTGATGACAAAGGGTTCGACGTCGTAGGTGGCTACTGTCACGGGGCGCTCAGCGGCGTGCGCCCCCGGTACCAGGCCCGGGAGTCCGCCGATCGCAGCGACCAGCAAGACCGCGACGATCGCGGCTCGGATGCGTAGGACCACCGGTATCTTCCTGCGATTGAACTTCGGCCGGCGGATCGTCGCACCCCGCCAGCCCCGGACGTTGACCACAATAGACCGACCAACTGATCGCTGTTCAACACTCTCGCGCCATCGCAGCGAGGTCGGCAGCAAAGAGAAATCGGCGCCGGAGGCTTTCGCCCCCGGCGCCGATTCCTGCCGAAACTTAGAAGTCCCAGTCCTCGTCTTCGGTGACGACGGCTTTGCCGATGACGTAGGAAGAGCCCGAACCAGAGAAGAAGTCATGGTTCTCGTCGGCGTTGGGTGACAGCGCCGACAGGATCGCCGGGTTGACGTCGGTCTCGTCGCGCGGGAACAGCGCTTCGTAGCCCAGGTTCATCAGCGCCTTGTTGGCGTTGTAGCGCAGAAACTTCTTGACGTCCTCGGTCAGCCCCACCTCGTCGTAGAGGTCCTGGGCATATTCGGTCTCGTTGTCGTAGAGCTCGAAGAGCAGCTCGTAGGTGTAGTCCTTGAGCTCCGCGCGGCGGGCCTCGCTCTCCTCAGCCAGGGCGCGTTGGTACTTGTAGCCGATGTAATAGCCGTGCACGGCCTCGTCGCGGATGATCAGCCGGATCATGTCGGCGGTGTTGGTGAGCTTGGCCCGGCTGGACCAGTACATCGGCAGGTAGAAGCCGGAGTAGAACAGGAAACTCTCCAGCAGCGTGGAGGCCACCTTGCGCTTGAGGGGATCGTCGCCGCGGTAGTAGTCCATGACGATGTGGGCCTTGCGCTGCAGGTTCGGGTTTTCCTCCGACCAGCGGAACACCTCGTCGATGTCGCTGCTGGAGCACAGCGTGGAGAAGATCGAGCTGTAGCTCTTGGCGTGTACCGATTCCATGAACGCGATGTTGGTCAGCACCGCCTGCTCGTGCGGGGTGACGGCGTCGGGGATCAAGCTGACCGCACCGACGGTGCCCTGGATGGTGTCCAGCAGGGTCAGCCCGGTGAACACCCGCATGGTGAGTTGCTTCTCGGAGTCGGTCAGGGTGTTCCACGACGGGATGTCGTTGGACACCGGCACCTTCTCGGGCAGCCAGAAGTTACCGGTCAGCCGGTCCCAGACCTCGGCGTCCTTCTCGTCGGTCACCCGGTTCCAGTTGATCGCCGACGCGCGGTCAATCAGCTTCACTCCATTGCTCACCTGCGGAACCCTTCAGTTGCGGCTTAAGCACTATGTCGGCCGTAATTGCGGCCGGTGAATCAAACACTACCCGTGGTGTACGACAACAACTGCCAGCACAACACGTTGTGTTTTGGCGTGTCGCGCGCCGCCCGGGGAATCAGCCAGGAAATCAGCTCACGGCGGCGTTGCGCGGGGTTGCGCTGCCCAGTGGCAGATCGGGGTCGAGGTCGATGTCGAGCAGGTCGGCGATGCCCCGGATGGTGCCGAGCATGATCGTCGTCAGGTGGGCCACGAACTCCTCGGTCGGCATCCGCGGCGCATTGTCGGGGTCGGACCCGAGCCACCAGTCAGTGGCCGATGACGCGGATCCGAAGCAGGCCGCCGCGGCCAACTGCAGGCTGGCCGACTTCAGATGCATCTCGCGCAGCTCGTTGTTGAACATCTCGGCGATCGCCATGGTGATCTCGCGGCCCTCGTTGAGCCCGCGGGTGTTGGACTCGGCCGGCTCGGGGAAACGGCCCTGCAGGAGGAAACGCAGGACATTGGGATGCTGCTCCACCAGCCTGACGTATTCGGCCACGCAGCGGCGCACCACTTCACGAGTGGGGTCGACGGCGAGATCAATGGTCGGGAAGATCGCCGCCACCAGCATGTCGCGTAATCGCTTGCCTATCGCCCCGAACAGGTCGGCCTTGTCGTTGAAGTGGCGATAGATCTTGGGTTTGGCGGTGCCGGCTTCGGCGGCGATTTCGTTGAGACTGACCTGCGGTCCGCCGCGGTCGATGGCCCGGAAAGCGGCGTCGACGATCTCGGCGCGCACCTTCTTGCGGTGCTCGCGCCAGCGCTCGCTGCGGGCATCCACCTTCGCGGGCTTCGCGCCCGGCAGCGTGACTGCGATCCTGCGCACCACCGCACTCTACTGCTGCGACATGCCTTCCCTCCGCGCGACTGCAGGTCCGGAGGCAGTCCCGGCTAGCATCGACAGTGACCGATCTTCCACCGAACACACGAGACTGAGCCGGAGACCGTGACCGAGCGATTCGACCTGGTGATTGCGGGCGGCGGGCCGTCCGGCTCGGCGGCTGCCTGGCAGGCCGTGCAGACCGGCGCCAAAGTCCTGGTGCTGGACAAGGCGGCGTTCCCCCGGGATAAGCCGTGCGGGGACGGACTGACCGCGCGGGCGGTGAGCTATCTGCAGAAGATGGGCCTGGCCGACGAGGTGGCCGGCTTCCACCGGGTCAACCGGGTGACGGTGTTCAGCCCCACGCGCTGGGAGTTGTCCTTCCCGAAGCGGCCCGGCATGCCCGACCACGGACACACCGTCAGCCGCACTCTGCTGGACACCATGCTGCTTGAACACGCCGAGAAGGCCGGCGCAGTGGTGCGTCAGGGCGCGGAGGTCAGCGAGCCGGTGCTCGACGAGCGCGGCCGGGTCACCGGGGTGGTCCTCAAGGGCGGCGAAAAGGTTTTTGGGGACGCCGTCATCGCCGCCGACGGCGCCTACTCCCCCATCAAGCGGGCGCTCAAGTTGGATTCGGAGTACAACGGCTACTCCGCGATCGCGATCCGCGCCGAGATGGACGCCCAGGTTGCCGACTCAGACAGCTTGGACATCTACCTCAAGCTGCAATTCCAGGGCGACCAACTACCCGGCTACGGATGGGTGTTCCCGATGGGCGGCGGCCGGCTGAACGTCGGGCTGGGCTACGTCAACAGCTACAAGAACTGGCAGGCCATCAATGCCACCCAGTTCCTCGGCGAGTTCCTCAGCACCCTTCCGCCGGAGTGGAAGCTGCCCCGCATCGACGAACTGAAGAAGAACAAGAGCGTGCGGGCCTGGCGGTTGCCGATGGGATTCACCGCCTGGCCGCCGTGGCGTCCGGGCGTGCTGTTCACCGGCGACTCCCTGGGGGCGGGTAAGCCGGCCTCCGGGGCGGGCATCTCCAAGGCCCTCGAGTCCGGGCTGGCCGCCGGGGAATGCGCGATCGCCGCGCTGGACAACGGCGGACCCGACGACTTCACCAATTACGGCCAGCGCATGGAAGCCGCCTGGGGCACGGAGTACCGGCGCGGCCGCTACTTCCACAAGCTGGCGGGTAACCCGAAGGTGGCCGGTGCCGGGATCAAGCTGATCGACAACTCCCGGTTCCGCGACGCACTGTTGAAGTCGATGTACAAAAAGGCTGAGGGGCCGCTGCACAAGGTGCTCTGACGCCGAAAGTCGGCGCGAAAGGGCATCTGCCGCTGCGATATCCGGCTATCGCAGGCTGCGTTGATAGCGTCGCATCCCGGCGATCCAGCGGTCGTAGTCGGTCGCCTTCTGCCCGTACATGGTCAGCACCTCCGGGTGCGGAAGCACCAGGAACGTTCCGTCGATGATGGCGTGGACCACGAGATCGGCCACCTGGTCCGGACTGATCACCGCGCCGGCACCGGTGACGGCGGCACCGGCCACCTGGGTCTGCGTATCCGGCGAGTCGGACATGGCCCGCAGCAGTGGGGTGTCGACACCCATCGGGCACACGCAGCTCACGCCGATTCCCTGGCCCCCGTAGGCGATGGCCAACCATTCGGCGAACCCGACGGCGGCGTGTTTGGTCACGCTGTAGGGCGCCGCACCGATTTGGGTCAGCATGCCGGCGGCCGAGGCGACCGCGACGAAGTATCCGCTGCCGCGCTCAAGCCATTCCGGCACAACAGCTTTGGCCGCGCGGATGTGGGCGCGCACATTGATGTCGATGATCTGGTCCCAGCCGGCTTCGTCGTCGCCGAGGCCGGGTTGGCCGACGATGCCGGCATTGGCGACGTAGATGTCCACGGCGCCGAACTGC
>CAXNJA010000019.1:0-27964 GCA_964202555.1 Mycobacterium sp. | reverse complement strand
CCGACGCCCACCGCCCAGTCGAACAGCGTCTTCTTGACCCCGCCCTCTTTGGCCATCATCTCGTTGATCCGGCCGTGCACCTTCTCGAAGATGCGCGGGACGGCGCCCATGATCGTCGGGCGGATGACCGCGAGGTTCTCCACGATCTTGTCCACCCGTCCGTCGATGACGGTCGGGAACCCGATCACCAGGGGCAGGGCCAGCATCACTTTTCCGAACGAGTGCGACAAGGGCAGCCACAGATAGTTCAGGTCCTTGTCGGAGAGCACTCCGAGAGAGTCCATGGCGGCGGCGGTATATGTCCACGACTTCTGCAGCAGCCGGACGCCCTTGGGCTTGCCGGTGGTGCCGGAGGTGTAGATCAGGGTCGCCAGCTGGTCGGGCCGGATGGCATTGATGCGATCGTTGACGGTGTTCGGGGACTCCGCGAGCAACACCTGGCCCCGCTCCTCCAGTTCGGCCAGGGACATCACCCATTCGCCGTCGCCCTCGCCGTCGATGATGACGACCTTCTCCACGGCGGGCAGCTGGTCGCGGCGCTCGCGCAGCTTGTCTACCTGGGTCTGGTCCTCGGCGATCACGATGCGACTGCCGGAGTTGGAGACGATGTAGGCCACGTCCTCGGCGTTGGTGGTCGGATAGACGGTGGTGGTGGCCGCGCCGGCGGCCAGGATGCCGAAGTCGGCGACTACCCACTCGTAGCGGGTGCCCGACGCCAGCGCCACCCGTTCCTCGGGATTGATGCCCAGGGAGATCAGGCCGGCCGCGATGCTGTCCACCCGATCGGACACCTGACGCCAGGTGACGCTCTCCCAGCCCCGATCCTTGGGATAGCGGAACGCCTCGGTATTCGGCGTCGCCGTAACACGGTTGCGGAACATCAGCGGTACCGATGCGGCGCGGTTGTCGATCTTGCCGAGTTCCACGCGCTCTTGTGATTTCTGCAGGCCTGCCATGGCACAAGTCTATGAAATACCGCCGGAGGCCATGCAGCGGATAGCCAAAGACCGCGACGGTGCGGCGGTTTGGGTCAAGCAGGGTGCCCGATCGGACACCCCGGCTCGGCTGGGGACCGAATCCGGCAGGCACTCCGGTATGTCAACATTGGCTGCCATGGCGATCTCGGTCACACCGGCGGCCGACGCCGACGCCGCCGCACTGGCCGCTGTCGCAGCAGCGACGTTCCCCCTCGCCTGCCCGCCGTCCGCCGCCGCCGAGGACGTCGCCGCCTTCATCGCCACCCACCTGTCGGTGCAGTGTTTCGGGGACTACCTCACCGACCCGGACCGAATTGTGCTCAGCGCCAGCGACAGTGACGGTGACAGTCACCGGATCGTCGGCTACACCATGCTGATCCGCGGCGTCGGCACCGATCCGGACATCGGCCGCGCGGTGCGGCAGCGCCCCGCAGTGGAAGTGTCGAAAATGTACGTGCTGCCCAGCCACCATTCCACCGGTGCAGCGTCGGCGTTGATGCGAGCCGCGATCGACTGGGCCAGAGCCGACGGCGCCGCCGCGGCGTGGCTGGGGGTCAACGAGAACAACGCTCGGGCGCAACGGTTTTACCGTAAACACGGATTCGAGATCGCCGGGTCGCGGACGTTCAGACTGGGCGGCGGCACCGAGTCCGACTTTGTGATGGTGCGTTCGCTCTAGCGCGCGAGCGCCAGCAGTCGCGAGGTGGCCCGCAGGTACTTCTTGCGGTAGCCGCCGGCCAGCATCTCCTCGGAGAACACCGTGTCGAGTTTGGCGCCGGAGGTCACCACCGGGATGCCGGCGTCATAGAGGCGGTCGGTCAGCGACACCAGGCGCAGGGCCACGCTCTGGTCATCGAGTGGGTGCACACCGGTGATGTGCACCGACGACACACCCTCGATCAGCGCCAGATAGCGCGACGGGTGCATGGTCGCCAGATGGGCGCACAACTGGTCGAAGTCATCCAAGGTCGCTCCAGGCGTGCGCTCGGCGCTCTCGGCGACCTCGTCGTCGGACAGCGGCTGCGGCGCCGGCGGCAGGCCACGGTGGCGGTAGTCGGGGCCCTCGATCCGCACCGTGCTGAAAATGCGTGCCAGCGTGTTGATTTCGCGCAGAAAGTCCTGGGCGGCGAAGCGGCCCTCACCGAGCTGTTCGGGCAGGGTGTTCGACGTCGCAGCGATGGACACCCCGCGCTCGACGAGTTGGGAGAGCATCCGCGAGATCAACGTGGTGTTGCCGGGGTCGTCGAGTTCGAATTCGTCGATGCACACCACGGTGTAGGCGCCGAGCAGGTCGATGCATTCGACGAACCCGAACACTCCGGCCAACTGGGTGAGCTCACCGAACGTGGCGAACGCCTTCGGATTTTCGGCCGAATCGGGCAGGCGCCAGTACGCCGAGGCAAGCAGATGGGTCTTGCCGACTCCGAAGCCGCCGTCGAGGTACAGGCCCACCCCGGGCAGCGGCTCGCGTTTCCCGAACAGCTTGCGACGGCCGGCGCGGCGGCGCACCGCCTCGTCGCAGAAACTCAGGCAGGACGCCACCGCTGCCGACTGGGTGGGCTCGTGCGGATCCGGCCGGTAACTGTCGAAGCTGACGTCAACAAAGGTGGGCGGCGGCACCAGTTGGGCGATCAGCCGTTGCGGTGAAACGGTGGGATGGCGGTCCACCAGGCGGCCGGGCATGCAGAGGACTGTATCGACGTCCCCGGAGTCGACGTGCTGCAATCGAGGCATGGAAAACGCTGACGCCGTGCGGTTCACCTTGCTGGGCGGTGGCACGCCGGTCGATGAGGACGAGTTGTACCGGCTCTACTCCTACCCCGCTGAGCTGACCCGCTGCGTGGTTCGCGGCAACATGATTGCCAGCCTGGACGGCGCCGCCACGAACGACGGCATCTCCGGCGGCCTTGGTGGCGCCGGGGACCGCTGGTTGTTCGCTGTGCAACGGGAACTGGCCGATGTGATCGTGGTGGGCGCCGGCACCGCACGGACCGAGAATTACGGCGGCGCCCGACTGTCGGTGGCCCAGCGCCGCCGCCGTCAGGCCCTGGGCCAGAGCGAGGTCCCGCCGATCGCGCTGGTCACCCGAACCGGCCTGATCGAGCGCGACATGGCAGTGCTGACCGGCAGCGAACTGCTGCCGCTGGTGTTGACCTGTGCAGCGTCGGTCGGCATCGCCCGCGACCGGGTCGGCGTAGCCGCCGAGGTGGTGGACTGCTCCGGGGCCGACCCGCACCAGGTGGACCTCACCGTGCTGGTCGAGCGACTGGCCCAACGGGGACTGCTGCGGGTGCTCACCGAGGGCGGGCCGAGCCTGCTCGGCGGATTCGTGGCCGCGACCCTGCTTGACGAGCTGTGCCTGACATCGGCGCCACTGCTGCTGGGCGGCAACGCCGTTCGGATCGCCACCGGCGAAACCGGGTCCCTGACCCGGATGCGCCGCGCGCACGTGCTGACCGACGAGGACGGCTACCTGTACGCGCGCTACGCCCGCATCCGCTGACGCCGATCCGCCGGTCGCTACTGTGGTGGGCATGCGTGGGCAGGGTCGGATCAGGGCGGTGATCGGCGTGAGCAGCGCCGCGCTGCTGCTGGCCGGGTCGCTCTCCGGTTGCGCGCCCTGGCTGGCGGCGAACCCCCAGTTCGCCACGGATTCGGCCAGCAATCCGGGCGACGCCCCGGTGACCAGCAGTTCGGCCGGCGGCCCGGCGGAACTGCTGGCGCCGAAAAACGACTTGGTATGGAAGGACTGCACCGGCAAGGCGTTCGGGGACGCCGGCGCCAAACCGCTGCCCGGCGTCGCACTGGAATGCGCGGAGTTCGACGCCGACCTTGACCCGGTGACCGGCGCCACCGGCACGATCACCATCGGGGCCATGCGGGCCCGCTCGGCGCAGACCCCCGCGGACGCCGGCCCGTTGGTGTTCACGACGGGTTCGGACCTGCCGTCGTCGCTGCAACTCCCGGTCTGGCTGACCCGCTCCGGCGGGGACGTCCTGGCCAGGCACCCCATCGTCGCCGTCGACCGCCGCGGCATGGGGTTATCCAGCCCGATCGACTGCCGCGACCTCTTCGACCGCACCCAGATGCGCGAACAGGCCCAAACCGAGCCGGGCGACGACCCCGTCGCCAACCTGGGAGCGATCACCCTCACGGCCACCACGTCGTGCACCGACGCGCTCGCGCCGGGCGACTCGTCCTACGACAACGTCCGCGCCGCCGAGGATCTCGAACGCCTGCGCAGCACCTGGGACGTGCCCGCACTGGCCCTGCTCGGCATCGGCAACGGCGCTCAGGTGGCACTTGCCTACACCGGCTCACACCCGGACAAGGTCGCCCGCCTCATCCTGGACTCCCCCACCCCGCCGGGGGCCGGCGCCGAGGCCCTGGCCGAAGATCAGGTCAAGGCACAGCAGAGCGCGCTCGACGACTGGGCCGCCCAGTGCGTGGCGGCCAACTGCGTGCTGGGACCGGACCCGAAGGGTGCCGTCGACGGGCTACTGGCGGCCGCGGGGGCCGGCCGGGGCCCGGGGGGGATGACGGTTTCGGTCATGGTCAACGCAATAGTCACCGCGCTGGCCTACCCCACCGGCGACCGGGTGATCAACACCGTCAAACTGGCCGACGCCCTGGCCACCGCACGCAGCGGCGACGTCAACCAGCTCAACAGTTTGGTCAACCAGGCCGAAGCGCTGCGCGGCACCGATGGACAATTCGTCAACGGCTGCAGCGATTCGCTGAACCGTCCCAGCCCCGACCGGGTCCGCGAACTGGTCGTCGCCTGGGGCAAGACCTACCCGCAGTTCGGAACCGTAGGGGCGCTGAATCTCGTGAAATGCCTCAACTGGCCCAGCGGTTCGGCACCCAAGGACCCGGCGGACCTGAAAATCAACGCTCTGCTGCTGGGGGTCCAGAACGACCCGATCGCCGGCTCCCAGGGTGTAGCAGCCGTCGCCGCGACGATCATCAACGCCGGCGCCAACAGCCGGCGGGTGATGTGGCAGGGCACCGGGCACGGCGCCGTCATCTACACCTCGTGCGCGATGCCGCCGGTGCTCGACTACCTGTCCACCGGCATCATCCCGGAGACCGACACCTTCTGCCCTGCCTGACCGGCTCAGGCGCCGCGCCGGTGTACGGTGCGGATCGTGGCAGCTAGTCTCGTGCGCAACGTCTTTGGTCCCCGCACCAGCCCGCTGAGCACCCAGGACGTGGTGCGGATCGCGCTGTGGCCGATCGCGATCATGTCGATCATCCACCGCAGTTACGTCCTGACGTCCAACGGTTACATCACCGACGACTGGGCGCCGGTCTACTTGGCACTGCGCCATTTCCGCGCCTCCGAACCGGTGTACACCGACGTGTTCACCGAGGTGGATCCGCATTACCTGTACCCGCCGGGCGGCACTCTGCTGATGGCGCCGTTCGGCTACTTCGACAGCATCTACGCCGCCCGAAACTGGTTCATCCTGCTCAACACGCTGGCCATCATCGCGGCCTGCTACCTACTGGTGCGGTTGTTCAAATTCTCGATGCGGTCCCCGGCGCTGCCGGCCCTGCTGGCGGCGGCTTTCGTCACCGAATCGGTGACCAACACCCTGATCTTCACCAATATCAACGGCTGCATCCTGCTGTGCGAGGTGCTGTTCTTCCGCTGGCTGCTGGACGGTCGGCACAGCCGGGAATGGCTGGCGGGCATCGCGATCGGTCTCTCGCTCACAGTCAAACCCGTGCTGGCGGTGCTGCTGCTGATGCCGCTGCTCAACCGGCAGTGGCGGGCGTTGTTCGCCGCGGCGGCGGTGCCATTGGCGTTCAACGCGGTGGCCTGGCCGCTGGTAGTCGACCGCGGCAACTTCATTCACCGCACGCTGCCCTACATCCTGTCAACCCGGGATTACTTCAACTCCTCGGTGCTGGGCAACGGCATCTATTACGGGCTGCCGATGTGGTTGATCGTCGTGCTGCGTCTGCTGTTCGTGGCGCTGGCCGTCGGCAGCTTGTGGCTGCTGTACCGCTACTACCACCGGCGCGATCCGCTGTTTTGGATGTTGACGTCGTCGGGTGTGCTGCTGATCACCTCGTGGCTGGTGCTGTCACTGGCGCAGGGTTACTACTCGATGATGCTGTTCCCGTTCCTGATGACGGTGGTACTGCCTAATTCAGTGCTGCGGAACTGGCCGGCGTGGCTGGCCACCTACGGGTTCTTGACGCTGGACCGCTGGCTGATGTGGCGCTGGCCCACCACTGGGCGGTTCCTTGAGTACATGAAGATCACCTACGGCTGGTCGCTGATGTTGGTGGTGGTGTTCTGCGTGCTGTACTTCCGCTACCTCGACGCGCGCGACGACGGCCGCCTCGACCAGGGAATCGACCCGCCCTGGATGACGGCGCCGCCCCGCAAGCCGGACCGCGCTAGCGTTGAAGCATGAATCCGGTTCCCCCGCCCAAATTGGAACTGTCCGACGACGAGTGGCGCAAGCGGCTGACCCCCGAGGAGTTCCACGTCCTGCGGCAAGCCGGTACCGAGCGCCCCTTCATCGGTGAGTACACCGACACCAAGACCGAAGGGGTGTATCAGTGCCGGGCTTGCGGGGCCGAATTGTTCCGCAGCACGGAGAAGTTCGAGTCGCACTGCGGGTGGCCGTCGTTCTTCGACCCGGCCGGTTCCGATGCGGTGATCCTGCGATCGGACGACACGTTGGGCATGCGCCGGGTCGAGGTACTGTGCGCCACCTGCCACAGCCACCTCGGGCACGTGTTCGCCGGCGAGGGCTATCCGACGCCGACCGATCAGCGGTACTGCATCAACTCGATTTCGCTGAAGCTGGTTCCGGCTTAGTCGAAGAGGTCATCGATACTGACGGTCGGCCGGCGGTCGGCCAGCTTCGAAGCGACCCAATGGTTCAGCGAGACACGTTGCTCGGCAGCCTCGACAATGAGCCGCGAGTGCAGAGTGCGGGAGGTTCGCACCAGAAACGTACCGCTGTAGCGGTGATCGGTGAGGGACGCTGGCGGCTGCATGCTGAAGCTGGCGAGTTCGTCGAGTTCGTCGTCGACGACCTTCTCTATCGCGGCGACTGCGTCATGAGCGGTAAAGGCGGTCGCTGAGCGGCCGGGGAATTCCAGGCAGCGGGCGATGTACTCACTCCGCTCGGGGTCCCACTCCGCGCGATAGGTGTAGTTCGGCGGCGGGGATGCGTACTTCGGAGGCACCGATGCGTCGTCCATGGCCATGATCATGGGCCGCATTGCGAACCGTCGCCTTCTCCGGACCGATGACCTTGTGGAAAAAGCGCTATCACCGCTGATATCAGCTATCACCAGCGATAGCGCATTTCGGAAGATGTCACCGGTTCAGAAAAGGGTCACCGGTTCGAGCGCGCCTCGCGGTTCCGGCTAGCGCGCCGCGCCTGCCGGCCGCGGGCGGTCCGGTCAGGGAAGTCGGGCGACGAGCTCCTCGACGCCGACCCGCGGGCCGGTGTAGAACGGGATCTCCTCGCGAACATGCAACCGCGCCTCGGTGGCCCGCAGATCCCGCATCAGGTCGACGATCCGGTGCAACTCCGTAGCTTCGAAGGCCAGGATCCATTCGTAGTCGCCCAGCGCGAACGCCGGGACGGTGTTGGCCCGGACGTCCTTATAGCTGCGGGCGGCCATGCCATGGTCGGCCAGCATCTTGCGGCGCTGATCGTCGGGCAGCAGGTACCACTCCAGCGACCGCACGAACGGGTAGACGCACACGTAGTTGCCCGGCTCCTCCCCCGCGAGGAAGGCCGGCACATGGCTCTTGTTGAACTCGGCCGGGCGGTGCAGTGCCACGCTGCTCCACACCGGTGCGCAGGCCCGCCCCAACGTCGTGGTGCGACGGAAGTCGCTGTAGGTCTGCTGCAGCGCCTCGACCCGCTCGGCATGCGTCCAGATCATGAAGTCGGCGTCGGCACGCATGCCCGCCACGTCGTACAGACCGCGGACCACCACGCCGTTGTCCTCCTGTTGCTTGAGGAAGGTGGCGGTCTCATCGGTCACCGCGACGCGGGATTCCTCGTCATAGCCGAGCGCACCGGGGCGTACCGCGAAGGAGGAGAACATCACGTAGCGGACGGTGGCGTTGAGCGTGTCGTAATCCAGTCTCGCCATGGCTTCCATGGTGCCACGCGGGGAATCAGGTTCCCGTCGCGGCCACCACCACGTCGGCAGCCCGGCCACCGGCCGACACACAGGCCGGCACCCCCACCCCGTCGAGGAAGTTGCCCGCCACCGCCAAACCCGGCGGCAGAGCGCCGCGCACCTCGGCGGCCAGCGCGGCGTGGTCTGGGCCGTACTGGGGCAAGGCGTCGATCCAGCGGTGCATCATCACCGACACCGGGTCGACGGCAATGCCGAACACGGTGTCCAGATCCTGCACTGCCCAGGCCATCAACTGCTCATCGGAGGCGCTGCGGGCGATCTCATCACCGAACCGGCCGAAGGACATACGCAGCAGTTCGGCGTCCCCACTGCGGCCCCACTTGCGGGTGGACAGGGTGATGGCCTTGGAATGCAGGCCCTCACCGGTCGCCACCAGCACTCCGGACTGCGGCGGGAACGGCGTGCCGGCCGGCACCGCCATGGCCAGCACCACCGAGGAGGCCACCGCGATCCGGCCGGCGGCGGCGGCCGATCGCGGCGCGATGTCCTCGAGGATCGCCGCGGTCTGCGGGGCCGGCACGGCCACCACGACACCGTCGGCACGCCAGGTCTGGTCGGTGCCGTCGGCCACCGTCCAGCCGTCGAAGTCGGCATACATGTGGTCCACCGCCGTCGGCACCCACTCCACCGCGGCGCGGGAGATTAACTCCTCGACCAGCACCCGATAGCCGCCGGCGACAGCGCCGAAGACCGGTCCGCTGGTGGCGCCCGGCAGTGCCCGTCGCACGGCCGCAGTCAGGCTGTCCGCCCCGGCGTCCAGTGCGGCGGCGACGGTGGGGACCGCTGACCGGATGCCGATGGTGGTGGCCGATCCGGCGTAGACGCCCGACAGCATCGGATCCACCGAACGGGTGACGACCTGTTCGCCGAACCGCTCGCCCACCACCGCCGCGACCGTCGGATCGGCGCCGGGCTGCCACTGCAGCGGGCGGTCCGGTTCGGCGGACATCCGGGCCAGGGTCGCCTGATCGACAAGGCCGGTCACCGACTCGGGCGAACTGGGGATGCCATTGACTGCGCCGGCCGGCAGCGGATGCAACCTGCCCTGGCTGTAGATGGTGGGCCGCACCCCGGTGGTGGTGATCTGCCGGTCGGCCAACCCCAACTCGGCCAGCAGCGCGGGTACCTCCGGGCGGCGGGCTACGAACGCCTCGGCGCCGATGTCCATCGGCTCCCCGCACAGCGTCTCGGTGCGCAGAACGCCACCGAGGCGATCGGCCGGGTCGAACACCCGGATGGTGGCCTCGGCGCCGACAGCGGCCCGGATCCGGTAGGCGGCGACCAGTCCTGAAATGCCCCCGCCGACAACGGCGTAGGCCCTTGCCGGACTCACAGTGAGTGCACGAGCGACACCAGATCGGTGAGCAGTCCCGGATCGGTGCCCGGCAGCACGCCGTGGCCGAGGTTGAAGATGTGTCCGGCCGCACCGGCGTCGACGGCCCGCCGTCCGTCGTCGACCACTGCCCGGGCGGAACGCTCCACCACCGGCCAGCCGGCCAGCAGCACCACCGGATCGAGGTTGCCCTGCAACGCTTTTCCGGGTTCGATCCGTGCGACCGCGTCGGTCAGCGATGTGCGCCAGTCCACCCCGACGACGGTGGCGCCGGCCTGCCCCATCGCGCCCAGCAGCTCGGCGGTGCCGACACCGAAATGGGTCATCGGGACGCCGTAGTCGGCCAGTGCTGCGAACACCCGCATGCTGTGCGGCAGCACATAGCTGCGGTAGTCGGCCAGCGACAGCGTGCCGGCCCAGGAATCGAACAGCTGGATGGCGTCCACCCCGGCGTCGAGTTGGACGCGCAGGAACTCGATCGTCACCCCGGTCAGCGCCTCCATCAGCGCGTGCCAGGTCGACGGTTCGGCCAGCATCATGGCCTTGGTGCGCTCGTGCAGCTTGCTGGGGCCGCCTTCCACCAGGTAGGAGGCCAGGGTGAACGGCGCCCCGGCGAAGCCGATCAGCGGCACCTCGCCGAGCGCGTCGACCAGCAGTCCCACCGCGTCGCCGACGGCGCTGACATTCTGCGGCTCAAGGGTTTTGATGGCCGCCACATCCGCCGCGGTGCGCACCGGGCTGGCGATCACCGGCCCGACGTCGGGCACGATGTCCACATCCACCCCGGCCCCGCGTAGCGGCACCACGATGTCGGAGAACAGGATCGCCGCGTCGACGCTGTGCCGGTGCACCGGCTGCAGGGTGATCTCGCAGATCAACTCCGGGTCGAAGCAGGCCTGCATCATGGTGTTCTTGGCACGCAGCGCGCGGTACTCCGGCAGCGATCGGCCGGCCTGACGCATGAACCAGACCGGGATCCGCGAGGGCTTGCGGCCGGCGGCGGCGGCCAGATAGGGCGCCTCGGGCAGGAGGCGGCGGTTGCTCACGGGCTCCATGCTGCCACGGCGCGCCTGGCTGCACGCCACGCCGGATAGGGCTACCGTCAATTGAGTGACCGACGCGGAGCCTGAACAGTTCCGCGAGGCGGTAGCGGCTATGAACGCCGCGCAGGTGCGCCCTGAGATCGAGCTAGGCCCGATTCGCCCACCTCAGCGCCTCGCGCCGTACAGCTATGCCCTGGGTGCCGAGGTGCGCCGGCCGGAGCCGGACATCATTCCGGAGACCTCCGAGGGCGACGCATTCGGACGGCTGATCCTGCTGCACGACCCTGAGGGCGCCGAGGCGTGGGACGGCACCATGCGACTGGTCTCCTTCATCCAGGCCGACCTGGACCCCAGCGAGGCAGTGGACCCGCTGCTGCCGGAGGTCGCCTGGAGTTGGCTGGTGGACGCACTGCAGGAGCGGGCCGAGCACGTCACGGCCCTGGGCGGAACGGTCACCGCCACCACCTCGGTGCGCTACGGCGACATATCCGGTCCCCCGCGTGCCCACCAGTTGGAGATGCGGGCGTCGTGGACGGCCACCACCCTGGCGCTGGGCGCGCATGTGCAGGCGTTCTGCGAGGTGCTCGAGCACGCGGCAGGGCTGCCGCCGGTGGGTGTCATCGACTTGAGTTCCCGCTCCCGCGCCTGACATGCCGGAGCACGAAGTCGAACCTGACGCCCCGGCCGACCCCGCAGCGGCCGACCCCACAGCGGCCGTGCCGCTGCTGTGCCCGGCCGACGGTATGCCGCCGCTGGCGGCCAGCACCGACGAGATCGCCAGGGCGGCAGAGACTCTGGCATCCGGCACTGGCCCGTTTGCCGTCGACGCCGAGCGGGCGTCGGGCTTCCGGTACTCCAACCGGGCCTACCTGATCCAGATTCGTCGCGCCGGCGCCGGCACGGTGCTGATCGACCCGGTCAACCACGGCGGCAGCCCGATCGACACGCTGCGGCCGGTCGCCGAGGTGCTCGCCGAGGACGAATGGATTCTGCACGCCGCCGATCAGGACCTGCCGTGCCTGGCCGAGGTTGGCCTGCTCCCACCCCGGCTGTACGACACTGAGTTGGCCGGCCGGCTGGCCGGATTCGACCGCGTCAACTTAGCCGCCATGGTGGAGCGTCTGCTCGGCCTCGGCCTGGCCAAGGGGCACGGCGCCGCGGACTGGTCCAATCGTCCACTCCCGGCGGCGTGGCTGAACTACGCCGCCCTGGACGTCGAGGTGCTCATCGAACTGCGCGCGGCGATGGCCGAAGTTCTCGACAGCCAGAACAAGGCTGCCTGGGCGCAGGAGGAGTTCGAGTATCTTCGCTGCGCGGAAAGCACCCCCACCCGCCGGGACCGGTGGCGTCGGACTGCGGGCATCCACAAGGTCCGGACGGCGCCCGGATTGGCTGCGGTACGCGAACTGTGGACCACCCGGGACCGCATCGCCCGCAGCCGTGACATCGCGCCGGGGCGCATCCTGCCCGACTCGGCAATCATCGCCGCCGCGACCGCCGACCCCAAGACCATCGACGACCTGATCGCCCTGCCGATCTTCGGTGGCCAGAAGCAGCGGCGGACCGCCCAGGTCTGGCTGGACGCGCTGGCGACTGCCAGAACCACCGACCAGCCGCCGGAGACCTCCGAACCGCTCAATGGGCCGCCACCGCCGGTGCGGTGGGCCAAACGCAAACCCGAGGCCGCAGTGCGCCTCGAGGCCGCCCGGGCGGCGTTGTCAGAACTGTCCCGGCAGGTGAGTGTGCCCACCGAGAATCTGTTGTCCCCGGACTTGGTCCGCCGACTGTGCTGGGACTGGCAGGTCGGCCCAGACTCCGACGCAGACACCACGGCCGCGGCGGATGCCTTCCTCTGCGACGCCGGGGCGCGGGCCTGGCAGCGCGCTCTGGTGGTGCCGGTGCTGGCCCCGGCGCTCAATCCGCCGAGCTAGTCCGACTACCGGGCGACTGACTCGTCTGCGGCGCCCAGTGCGGCGACCCAGCCGGTGATCTGGCGGGCCACGTTGCGCTCGGTCAGGCCGACCTCCTCGAGCACCTCACCGCGGGCCGCATGATCCAGGAACAGTTGCGGCACAGCAAGATCGCGGCACGGAACGTCGATGTCGGCGGCGCGCAGTGCAGCCGAGACCGCCGAGCCGACCCCGCCGCGTTGCCCGTTGTCCTCCATGGTGACGACCAGCTTGTGTCCGACGGCCATGGCGCCCAGCGAGGCGGGCACCGGCAGCACCCACCGCGGGTCCACCACGGTCACCCCGATGCCCTGTTTGCGCAGCCGGTCAGCCACTTTGAGTGCGGTCCCGGCGAAGGGCCCGACCCCCACCATCAGTACATCGGCACCGAGGCCGGCGGCCGGGCGGGCGAGCACGTCAACCTCACCGACTCGTTCCAGCGCCGGAATGTCTTCACCCACATCACCTTTGGGGAATCGGATCGCGGTTGGGCCGTCGGCGATGTCGAGTGCCTCGCCCAGTTCCTCACGCAGCCGGGCACCGTCGCGCGGGGCGGCCACCCGCATCCCCGGCACGATGTTGAGGACCGACAGGTCCCACATGCCGTTGTGGCTCGCGCCGTCGTTGCCGGTGATCCCGGCGCGATCCAGGACCAGGGTGACCGGCAGCTTGTGCAGCGCGACGTCCATCAGGACCTGATCGAACGCCCGGTTGAGGAAGGTGGAGTAGATCGCGACGACCGGGTGCATCCCGCCCATGGCCAACCCGGCCGCCGAGGTCACCGCGTGCTGTTCGGCGATGCCGACGTCGAAGACACGGTCCGGGAAACGCTCCCCGAACGCCGCCAGGCCGGTCGGGCCGGGCATCGCGGCGGTGATCGCGACGATGTCGCGGCGCGCGCCGGCGTAGGCGATCAGCGCGTCGGAGAACACCGAGGTCCACCCCGGCGCGGCGGCCTTGGTGGCCAGACCGGTCTTGGGGTCGATCACACCGCAGGCGTGCATCTGCTCGGCCTCGTCGTTCTCGGCCGGCCCGTACCCCATGCCCTTGCGGGTCACTACATGCACGATCACCGGGGCGTTGTAGCCGCGGGCGTGTCGCAGGGCGTTCTCCACGGCGTGCTCGTCGTGGCCGTCGATCGGACCGACGTACTTCAGCCCGAGGTCGGTGAACATCGCCTGCGGGGAGACGGCGTCCTTGATGCCCGCCTTGACGCTGTGCATGGCCTGGAAGCACACCTCGCCGATGACGGGGATGGCCCGCACTGCGCTACGGCCACGCTCCAGAATCCGCTCGTAGGCCGGCTGCAGGCGTAGCCCGGCAAGATGCTCGGCCAGGCCGCCGATGGTGGGCGCGTAACTGCGGCCGTTGTCGTTGACGACGATGACCACCGGCCGCTTGGCGGCGGCGATGTTGTTGAGGGCCTCCCAGCACATTCCGCCGGTCAGTGCGCCGTCGCCGACCACCGCAACCACGTGCCGGTTGCGTTGCCCGGTCAGCTCGAAGGCTTTGGAGAGCCCGTCGGCGTAGGACAGCGACGACGAGGCGTGACTGGACTCAACCCAGTCATGGTCGCTTTCGGACCGCGACGGATAACCCGACAGGCCACCTTTGCAGCGCAGCGTGTCGAAGTCGCCGCCGCGGCCGGTCAGCATCTTGTGCACGTAGGCCTGGTGGCCGGTGTCGAAGATGATCGGGTCGTGCGGGGACTCGAACACCCGGTGCAACGCCAGAGTGAGTTCCACCACACCGAGATTGGGCCCCAGGTGGCCACCGGTGGCAGCAACCTTGTGGATCAGAAACTGACGGATCTCCCCCGCCAGTTCAGTCAGCTGATCCTGCGAAAGCTGCTGCAGATCAGCGGGGCCGCGGACCTGTTCAAGCATTGACACAGTCTACGCACCATTGCGGGGTGCATCGGGTCCCGCCGCGTACACATCCGGCACGCCGTCGCGGTCGGGGTCGCTGGTTTCCAGTTCGAAGACAGTGCGGTAATGCCGGTTGCGGATCCGCAGCACAATCGCCGCCAACGCCGCTGCCAGCAACGAACCGCAGAGCACCGCGACCTTCACCACCGACTGCCGGGCGGGATCATCGCCGTAGGCCAATTCCCCGATGAGCAGGGACACCGTGAACCCGATTCCGGCCAGCATCGACACCCCGAAGACATCGATCCAGCCCAGTGAGGAGTCCAGTTCGGCGCGGGTGACCTTGGCGATCAGCCGGGTGGTTCCGAAGATGCCCACCGTCTTGCCGACCACCAACCCGGCGACGATGCCCAGGGCGATCGGGTCACGCAGGGAGGTCACCAAACCGTCATAGCCACCGAAGGTCACCCCGGCGGCGAAAAAGGCGAAGATCGGCACCGCAAGACCCGCCGACACCGGCCGGATGATGTGCTCGAAATACTCAGCCAGACCAGGGCCGTCATCCGCGCCCGTCCGACGGGAGTCACGCTCGCTGTGCAGCACCGGGACCATGAATCCCAGCAGCACCCCGGCGACGGTGGCGTGCACCCCGGATTCGTGCACCAGGGCCCAGGTGACCACCGCAATCGGGACCAATATCCACGGTGAGCGGACCCGTAGCTGCACCAGGACGGCGAACAGGATCAGCGGGATCAACGCGGCCAGCAACGCGGTGACGTCGACCTTGTCGGTGTAGAACAGCGCGATCACCGTGATCGCCAGCAGGTCGTCGACCACCGCCAGGGTCAGCAGGAAGGTGCGCAGCGCCCCGGGAAGGTGGGTGGACAGCACCGCCAAAACGGCCACCGCGAAGGCGATGTCGGTGGCGGTGGGGATGGCCCATCCCCGGGCGGCGCCGTCGCCGGCCCCGGCAGTGAAGGCCAGGAAAATCAGCGCCGGAACCACCATGCCGCCCACCGCGGCCGCGATCGGCAGCGCAGCCCGGACGGGATCGCGCAGGTCGCCGGCGACGAATTCCCGTTTGAGTTCCAGCCCAACCACGAAGAAGAAGATGGCCAGCAGTCCGTCGGCGGCCCACGACCCGAGACTGAGATTGAGGTGCAGTCCGAAGTCGTCGGTGCCGATCTTCATCGCGGTCAGTTCGTGGTAGCGCGCCGACCACGGCGAATTGGCCCAGATCAGCGCCACGGCGGCAGCAGCCAGCAGCAGCGCCCCGCCGGTGGTCTCCTTCTGCAGGATGTCGGTGATGCGGCGGGTCTCAGACCACGATCCTCGGCTGAGGAGTCTGTCGGGCATAGCAAGAAACCTACGGTCGTCGGGTCAACAGCGCGACGCATTCGACGTGGTGGGTCAGCGGGAAGGCGTCAAACACCCGCAGCGCCTCGACCGCATAGCCGTGACCCCGGTAGAGGCCGATGTCGCGGGCGAAGGATGCCGCCTCACAACCGATGTGGATGACCCGCGGCACCCCCGCCCGGGCCAGCAGGTCGATGACCGCCCGTCCGGCCCCGGCCCGCGGCGGGTCGAGCACGGCGACGTCGGCGGCCCGGGACTGCCCGGCCAAAAACCCCCGCACCGAGCCCGAGACCACCTTGACCGCGGGCAGGTCACCCAGCGCAGCGCGGGCCGCCGCCGACGCCGACCTGGCGGTGTCCACCGACAGCACCCGGGCGCCCTTCCCCATCGACTCGGCCAGCGTCGCCGCGAACAGTCCCGCACCGCCGTAGAGATCCCAGGCCCGTCGGGCTCCGAGCCCGTCGGCCCATTGGCGAACCAGGTCGCTGTAGGTCTGCGCCGCGTCGCGGTGGGACTGCCAGAACCCGTTGACCGGGATCCGCCACACCCGATCGCCGACCCGTTGCACCGACTCGCGCGAGCCCTCCACCACCTCGCGTCGGCCGGGGCCGGTCGCCAGGACGTGCCGGCGGTTGTCGTCGTCGAGGACCACATGCAGCCGGTCCCCGGGCTGCCAGCGCGGTCCGTCCAGTCCGGCGAGCATGCCGGCGGGTAACTGCGCGCACCGCAGATCGGTCACCAGTTCGGTGCTGTGGTAGCGGTGCAGTCCGGCGCATCCGTCGTCGCCGACGTCGAGTTGAACCCGCGTTCGCCACCCCCGCGGGGCACCGGATCCGACCGGCTCGGCCAACCCTTCCCAGTTGAAATTCCCCAGCCGGGCAAGTTGATTCCCGACCACCTGACCCTTGATCGCGCGGCCCGCGGCCGGTTCCACGAACGCCAGATCGCAGCAGCCCGCGCCGTCGGGCCCGGCCACCGGGCACAACGACTCAACCCGGTCGGCCGATGCTTCCAGCACCTCGATGGCGTCGGCATGCCAGTAGGACCCGCGCTCGGCGCTGACCCGCGCCCGAACCAGTTCACCGGGCAGTGCGTAGCGGACAAACACCACCCGCCCGTCGTGGCGGGCCACACAACTGCCCCCGTTGGCCGGAGCCTCGGTGCGCAGCACCAGATGGGCGGGCCCTGCCTCGTCGGCGGCGCTCACTCCGAGAAACCGCGACGCACGTCTCCCGGTGCGCCCTGTTCCTCGAGTTGGGTGACGCGTTCGGACGAATTGAGTTGCCAGGGAACCGAGGTCATCATCACATTCGGCATGAACAACAGCCGGGTCTTGAGCCGCAGCGCGCTCTGGTTGTGCAGCAGGCTCTCCCACCAGTGTCCGACGACGTACTCGGGGATGAAGACCGTCACCACGGTGCGCGGGGCTTCCTTGCTGATCCGCTTGACGTAGCCCAGCACCGGCCCGGTGACCTCGCGATACGGCGAAGCCACCACCTTCAGCGGCACGCTGACGTCGCTGTCCTCCCAGGACACGGTCAGCTTGCGGGTCTCGGCGTCGTCGACGTTGACGGTCAACGCCTCCAGCACGTCGGGCCGGGTCGCCCGCGCATACGCCAGGGCCCGCAGCGTGGGCAGTTGCATGTTCGAGACCAGCACCACCGCGTGGTTGCGGCTGGGAAGGACTATCTGGCGGTCATCCTCCCCGGGAGTGAGTTCGCGGGTGACCGTCGCGTAGTGCCGGTTGATGGCCTTCATCACCGCGAAAAGACTGCCCATCGCCAGGATCGCGATCCAGGCACCGGCCAGGAACTTGGTGACCAGCACGATGATCAGCACGGTGCCGGTACAGACGAAGCCGATGGTGTTGATCACCCGGGATCGGATCATCCGCCGGCGTTCGGCCGGATCGTTCTCGGTGCGCAGCAGTCGGGTCCAGTGCCGCACCATGCCGATCTGGCTGAGCGTGAACGAGACGAACACCCCGACGATGTACAGCTGGATCAGAGTGGTCACCTCGGCGTCGAAGGCGACGATGAACGCGATGGCCGCCAGCGCCAGGAACACGATTCCGTTGGAGAAGGCCAGCCGGTCGCCGCGGGTGTGCAGTTGCCGGGGCAGGTAGCGGTCCTGGGCCAGGATGGAGCCCAGCACCGGGAAGCCGTTGAAGGCGGTGTTGGCGGCCAGAATAAGGATCAGCGCGGTGACGCCGGTGATCAGGTAGAGGCCGGGGGTGAAGTCGTGGAACACCGCGTCGGCGAGCTGGACAACCAGCGTCTTCTGCCGGTAGTCGGCCGGCGCGCCGATCAGCTGCTCAGCCGGGCGCTCGGCGATCTTCACGCCGGTCTCTACCGCCAGCAGGATCATGCCCATAAGCAATGTCACGGCGATACCGCCCAGCATCAGCAGGGTGGTGGCGGCGTTGCGCGACTTTGGTTTACGGAATGCGGGAACACCGTTGCTGATCGCCTCCACACCGGTCAGGGCCGCACACCCCGACGAGAACGCCCGCGCCACCAGAAAAACCAGCGCGAAACCCATGATGTCGCCGTGCTCGGAGTGCAATTCGAAACCGGCGGACTCCGCCTGCAGATCGTGTCCGAGCACGTTGATCTGGAAGAAGCCCCACAGCAGCATCGCGAACATGCCGATGATGAAGGCATAGGTCGGAATGGCGAACAGGGTGCCCGATTCCCGGATCCCGCGCAGGTTCACCGCCGTCAGCAAAACAATGGCAAGGACGGCGAAGATGACCTTGTGCTGGGCGACGAACGGGATGGTCGAGCCGATGTTGGACATCGCCGCCGCCATCGAGACGGCCACCGTCAGCACGTAGTCGACCAGCAGTGCGCTACCCACGGTGAGTCCGGCGGTCGGGCCGAGGTTGGTGGTGACGACTTCGTAGTCGCCGCCGCCGGAGGGGTAGGCGTGCACATTCTGCCGGTAGGAGGCCACCACGATAAGCAGCACCGCCCCGACTGCGAGACCGATCCAGGGCGTCATCGTGTAGGCGGACAAGCCGGCCACCGAGAGCACCAGGAAGATCTCCTCCGGTGCGTAGGCCACCGACGACATGGCGTCTGAGGCGAACACCGGCAGCGCGATCCGCTTGGGTAACAGCGTGCTGTGCAGCCTGTCGCTGCGAAGCTCCCGGCCGATCAGCAACCGGCGCAGGCCCCGCGAAACCTTGGACACGAGTGCCAAGGGTAAGCCTTGCGCCCGAAAGCGGTAGCGTTCCCCGTACCGCAGGCTCGGCGGCGGGCCAGGCACGAGTAGGGCGAGAGGACGCATACGTGCGGGTAGTGGTGATGGGCTGCGGCCGGGTTGGCGCTGCACTGGCCGAGGCCCTGTCCCGGCTCGATCACGAAGTGGCGATCATCGACCGTGATGAGTCGGCCTTCCACCGACTCTCGGGAGAATTCACCGGGGAGCGGATCACCGGCATGGGATTCGACCGGGATGTGTTGCTGCGGGCCGGAATTGAGCGCGCCGACGCCTTCGCGGCGGTGTCTTCCGGCGACAACTCAAACATCATCTCCGCGCGCGTGGCCCGGGAAATGTTCGGCGTCACGCGGGTGGTGGCACGCATCTACGACGCCAAGCGGGCCGCCGTGTACGAGCGGCTCGGCATCCCCACCATCGCCACCGTGCCCTGGACCACCGACCGACTGCTCAACACCCTGACCCACGAGACCGAGACCACCCGCTGGCGCGACCCCACCGGAACCGTCGCGGTTGCTGAGGCTCCCCTTCATGAGGCCTGGGTGGGCACGCGGGCCAGCGCCCTGGAGGAGGCCACCGGCGCCCGGGTGGCGTTCCTGATCCGCTTCGGGGCCGGGGTACTGCCCGAACCCAAGACCGTGATCCAGGCCGGTGATCAGGTGTATCTGGCGGCGATGTCGGGCCAGTGCGCCGAAGCGCTGGCAATCGCAGCGCTGCCGCCGGCGGAAGGAGTCGGGGAATGAAGGTGCTGATCGCCGGCGCCGGCGCCGTCGGGCGGTCGATCGCGCGCGAGTTGGTGGACAACTCCCACGAGGTAACCCTCATCGAACGCAACCCCGGCCATTTCGACGCCGACGAGATTCCCGCGGCGGACTGGATCTTCGGCGACGCGTGCGAGTTGCGCCTTCTGGAGTTGATGCACCTCGAGGAATTCGATGTGGTCATCGCCGCCACCGGCGACGACAAGGCCAACGTGGTGCTGTCGCTGCTGGCCAAGACCGAGTTCGCGGTACCCCGCGTAGTCGCCCGGGTCAACGACCCCCGCAACGAGTGGCTTTTCGACAGCGCCTGGGGCGTCGACGTGGCGGTGTCCACCCCCCGGATGCTGGCCTCACTGGTCGAGGAGGCCTTCGCGGTCGGCGACGTGGTGCGACTACTTGAGTTCAAAAAGAGCAACGCGAACCTGGTGGAGATCACCCTGCCCGAGGACACCCCGTGGGGCGGGCGACCGGTGCGCAAGCTGAACCTGCCCCGCGACGTCGCCCTGGTGACGATTCTGCGCGGTCAACGGGTCATCCTCCCGGAACCCGACCAGCCATTGGAGGGTGGTGACGAGTTGCTCTTCGTCGCCGCACCCGACGTCGAAGCCGAACTGCGCAACGTGCTGGCCGAAGGGGTTCGTTAGCCGTCAGGGGCGTTCGGGATGGGCGGCGGCCGCGTGGTCGGCGTGAATCGCCCGTTGGGCTGCCCGGATGGCCAGGTAGGTCACCAGCGCACCGACGGCGGCCAGCGGCCAGCCCATCGCGATGCGCGCGACCCCGAGCCAGCCGGTCTTGTCCGCGTCGTAGAGGTGGTGCTGAACGATGAACCGCGAGGCGAACACCGCCACCCAGGTCAGTGTCGCCGCGTCGAAGGCCAGCACCGCCCGGCGGGAGCGGCGCCAACTGCGGTCGTGGCCGGTCACCCAACTCCACACGTAGCCGACCACCGGCCTGCGGATGAGCACCGACAACCCGAACACCGTCGCCCACAACAGCGACGTCCAGATGCCCAGCAGGAAGTAGCCCTTGGATGCCCCGACGATCCAGGCGATCAGCGCGCTGATCCCGACGCCCAGGAAGCCGGCCAGTGCGGGCTGCACTGAGTCGCGCCGGACCAGCCGCCATACCAGGATCGCCGCGGCCACCGACAGCGCCGCGAACAGTGCGGGCAGCAGACCGAAGGCCGTGTTCACCGGCACCAGCACCAGCACCGGGAGGGCGGAGTAGATCAGTCCGCTCACCCCGCCCATCTGGCCCAGCAGAGCCTGGCCGGGCGGCGGCTTGGAAACAGCCTCGGCCGACGGCGGGTCGGCGGGGGTCAACGCTGTATCTCGTAGTGCGGGTTGTAGATCGCCTTACCGCCGGAGTCCAGCCTGCCCACCCGGCCGCGAACCCGCAGGGTGCGGCCGCATTCAATGCCGGGTATCCGGCGCTGGCCCAGCCAGACCAGCAATACCGTGTCGGTGCCGTCGAAGAACTCGGCGCGGACGCCTCCGGCGCAGCCCTTGGCGTTGGTCTCCACGCTGCGCAACGTCCCGATCATGGTGACCTCCTGGCCACGCTGACAGTCGATCGCACGCTGCGCCCCGGTATTGGCCGCCTCACCGGTCAACTCCTGAACGTCGCGGTCCTCGGGGTTCTCCGTCAGCCTGCGGGTTAACCGCCGCACAAAACCTTCGGCCGTGGCCATTTCGCCCCTCCTGGGGTCTAAAGCTTCACACTGCCCCAGCAACGGTAGACCTCTTGCGCCCACTCCGCCACGAGGTGTACCCCGCCAGCGGCGCCCGACACCGTGGGCAGGCACGATCGTGGGCGTGGCGGTCAGGGTTGAGGGTGTGGTGACGGTCCTGCTACCCGGGACTGGCTCCGATGACGACTACCTCCGACGGGCTTTCGGCGGCCCCCTGCAGAAGGCCGGCGCGACACTCGTGGCGGTAGCACCGCAGCCGCAACGGGTGGTGGACGGCTATCTGGATGCCCTGGACCGGACCTGGCGCGACAGCGGCCCGGTCGGCCGAATCATCGTCGGCGGGGTGTCGCTGGGGGCGGTGGTAGCGGCCCGTTGGGCGGTGGCGCATCCGGAGCGGACGGCCGCCGTTCTCGCCGTGCTCCCGCCGTGGAGCGGTGAGCCAGGCGACGCACCGGCTGCGGTGTCCGCCCGGAATACCGCCGCCGCGCTGCGCCGTGACGGTCTGGAAGCCACCACGTCGGCGATGCGGGCGTCGAGCCCGCCGTGGCTGGCCGACGAACTGGCCCGGTCGTGGGCCCGGCAATGGCCGGCGCTGCCCGAGGCGATGGAGGAGGCGGCCTCCTGCGCAGCACCGGATCGGGCGGAACTGGGCCGCCTCGCGGTGCCACTGGCGGTGGTGGCCGCCGACGACGACCTCGTGCACCCGGCGGCGGTGGCCAGGTCCTGGGCAGCCTGGGCGCCCCGCGCCGCGCTGCGCACCGTCCGACTTGCGGAGTTCGGGCCTCGCCCCGCACTGCTCGGCGGGGCGTGTCTAGCCGCCCTGGACGAGTTGGACGAGTTGGACGAGTCGGACGAGTCGGACGCTATCGGCTGACGCGGGGCCCTCAGCCGCCGGTGATGGTGCTGCGCACCTGCTGCTGCGGCAGCGCCGAACCCGGGATGCTGCGCCGCTGGTCGGGTAACTCCTGCATCTGCTGCTGAGCTGCCAGCATGGCCTGCTGCTGGGCCTGTTGAGCCGCCATCATGGCCTGCTGGGCCTGCTGGGCGGCAGCTTCACGCAACTGCGCGGCCAACTCCTCAGGCAGCTGCACCGGCAACGGGGTTCGCACCGGCAACGGGGTCTCGCCGCGGCGAACCACCGTGTCGGCCAACGCTTGTCGGGCCTCAGCCACCAGGGCCGGCATCGCCTCGGGCATGCTGTTGACAACACAGCGGATCATCCAGCGGTAGCCGTCGACCCCGATGAACCGGACCGCACCGGCGCCGGTGCCGACCACCTCACGACCCCACGGCCCGTCCTCGATGGAGACCGCGGCTTTGTCGTTTCGCAGCGCCTCGGCCAGTTCGGCGGCCACCTCCCGCCACAGTCCGGGCGACTTGGGCGCGGCGTAGGCGGCGATGGTGAACCGGCCGTTGGGAGTCACCACCCAGATGGCGGTGGGAACGCCGCCCTGGTTGAACTCGACCTGAATCTGACCGTTGGGCGGCATCGGTATCAGCACCGAACCCAGGTCCAGGCGGGCCAGCGCCGCCTGCTCCGGGCTGTCGAAGTCCTCGATGTCGAAGGGACCCTCGACGTCGTCGCCCTCCCAGGCCGTCTCAGTCGCAGAGTCCTCGACCGAAGCGGTCTCGTTCTCGTCGACCCCGGTCTCCTGATCTTGCTTACGTCTACCGAATGCCATCACAAACTCGCATGTCCGCCGGAGGAACCGTGACCGCCTTGGCCACGGGTGGTGTCGGCCAGCCCGGCCTCGTCAAACGAGGTGACCTCGACCAGTTCGGGCAATTCGACCCGCTGCACAATCAGCTGAGCGATCCGGTCACCGCGCCGCAGCACGATCGGCGTAGCGGGGTCGAGGTTGATCAGCGACACCTTGATCTCGCCGCGGTAGCCCGCGTCGATGGTGCCGGGGGTGTTGACGATCGACAGCCCCAGCCGCGCGGCCAGCCCGGAGCGCGGGTGAACAAGCCCCACCATGCCCTGCGGGATTGCCACCGCGATCCCGGTGGAAACCAGCGCCCGCTGCCCGGGCAGGAGTTCGACGTCCGCGGCGCTGTAGAGATCCACGCCGGCATCACCGTCGTGGGCGCGGGCGGGCAGCGGTAGGTCGGGGTCCAGCCGAACCACCGCCAGACTGGTGAGCACGAGGGCAAAGACTACCCTTGACCGCGTGTCTGTTTCGCGCGTCGCCACGCAAACCGTGCGGTACCGCGAGCGGCTGTGGGTGCCGTGGTGGTGGTGGCCGATCGGGTTCGCCCTGTCGGCCGTGATGGCCGCGCAGGTGAACATGGGTGTTCGCAACCTACCGAACTGGCTGCCCTACGCGATGATGGCCCTGGTCGCCATCGGGGTGCTGCTGTGGCTCGGACGCATCGAGGTGCGGGTGGTCGGCACCGGATCCGATGTCGAACTGTGGGCCGGCCAGGCACATCTGCCGGCTTCGGTGATCACCCGCTCGGCGGTCGTGCAGCCCAGCGCCAAGTCAGCGGGGCTGGGCCGCCAGCTTGATCCGGCCGCCTTCGTACTGCACCGCAACTGGATCGGACCCATGGTTCTGGTGGTCCTCAACGATCCGGACGACCCGACGCCCTACTGGATGGTCAGCTGCCGACACCCCGAGCGGGTGCTGGCGGCGCTGCAGAGCTGAGCCGGCGTCAGGACGCGCAATCGGTGCAGAGGAACTCGCCGTTGCGCTCCCGAGCCAACCGGCTGCGGTGATGCACGAGGAAGCAACTCGAACAGGTGAACTCGTCGGCCTGCTTGGGCACCACCCGGACCGACAGTTCCTCGCCGGACAGATCGGCGCCGGGAAGCTCGAAGGACTCCGCGGATTCCGTTTCGTCGACGTCGACGACCGCCGACTGCACCTCGTTGCGGCGCGCGGTCAACTCCTCCAGAGAATCCTCCGAAACCTCGTCGGTTTCGGTGCGCCGTGGGGCGTCGTAGTCGGTCGCCATGTCAACTCCCCTCGTCCAGTACCTCAGCTGAGGTTTGTATCAGCGTGGAACGCTTCGGCCAAACGATTCGTGCCCTATCGGCCAAGACTTCGGTGTGAGTTGTATCACACCACCGCAGAGCGGCTGGGGTGCTCCCGCTGCCCGATTCCGACACGCTACGCACTGCCTCTACAGTTCACCCGTGGTTTCTCACATCACCGCAGGCTCCACCCAAGCCCCCGACGGGCGGCCGTTCGTCCGGCGGCGCTACCTCCCCGGGATCGTCGCGCTGGTGGCTCTTCTCACCATGACCGCCTTGGCGTGGGCGTTCGTTCTCACCCGCCCGGTACAGATCCGCGAGGCTGCAAGCTGCAATCCCCCGCCCTCGCGAACCGACGCCACCGCGCCCAACCTCGGGCGGCTGGTGCCGGGCTCCTCGTTGATCGACGTTGCGCCCGCCAACCTGGCGGAAGCGAAGGTCCGGGTGCTCAACGCAAGCGGGCAAGGCGGGCAGGCCGGTGAGGTGGCAAGTGCGCTGCGCGATCTGGGCTTCGCGGCACCTAACGCGGCCAACGACCCGATCTATGCCGGCACCCGGCTGGCCTGCCAAGGCCAGATCCGGTTCGGCGAGGCGGGCCGGCCCAGCGCGGCAGCGGCATGGCTGGTGGCGCCCTGCGTCGAGCTATACCAAGACGATCGCACCGACGACTCGGCGGACCTGGTGATCGGGACCGACTTCACCGCGCTGTCCAACAGCGACGACATCGCCGCGGTGCTCTCAGGCCTGCAGCCCGGCGCCACCGAACCCGCCGACTCGTCACTGATCACCAAGATCCACAGCAGCACCTGCTGAGTCTCACGGCAGCGGCGTCCAGCCGCCGACAGCGTGCAACGCCTCCATCGTCTGGGCGGCAACCCCCGGCGCAGCTGCCAACAGCAGGCCGGCACCGGGACCCTCGGCTCCGGGAAGCACCACCACCGCGCCGGCCTCGGCGGCGATCAGCGCACCGGCGGCCCAATCCCACTCCTGCAGGCCATGCTCGTAGTGCGCGTCGAGTCGGCCGGCCGCGACCATGCACAGGTCCAGTGCCGCCGAACCCAACCGCCGCACGTCACGAACCTGCGGCAGCAGCCGCGCCAGCAGGACCGCCTGCGCCGCGCGCCGTTGCGGCGAGTAGCTGAATCCGGTACTCAGCAGTGCCATCGACAGCTCACCGACCCGGCTGCACCGGAGTCGGCGGCGCTCCCCGTCAGACGAGATGACGTGGGCACCCAAATCGGTTGCCGCCGAATAAATCTCACCGTTCGCGACATCAGCGACAGCTCCCGCGACCGAGATGCCGTCGATCTGCGCGGCCACCGAGACCGCATACGCCGGGATGCCGTAGAGGAAGTTGACCGTGCCATCGATTGGGTCCACCACCCACCGAACCGCGCCGCCGGTGCTCGTCGCTCCGGCCTCCTCACCGAGAACCGGGTCACCGGGGCGTAGCCCGGCCAACCGTTCCCGGATGAGGTATTCGGTCTCGGTGTCGGCGAGGGTGACCGGATCGGTCCGACTGCTCTTGGTGCGCACGGCGGGCGAGCCGCCTGCAGAGCACAGTGCCGAATCGCTGCCGAAGAGCTCCACCCGCCGGCGCCGCACGTACTCGGCCGCCTCGGCGACCAGTTCCTCGGCCACCTCACGCAGCCGCTCGGGCCGATTGTCCGTCACGCTGCAATCGCAGCACAGGCAGGCAGTCTCACGCACTAGTGTTACCCACTGAAACCGACGTTAGGCCCACGACATGGAGGACCTGCCATGACCCAGCCCAGCAGCACCCGCCAGGCCCTCGGCGTGGATGTCGGTGGCAGTGGCGTCAAGGGCGCCATCGTCGACCTCGACACCGGTCTCCTGGTCGGCGAGCGGTTCCGCCTGGAGACGCCGCAACCCGCCACGCCGGAAGCGGTCACCAAGACCGTGGCCGAGGTGGTGCGCCATTTCGACTGGTCCGGTCCACTGGGCGTCACCTACCCCGGTGTCGTGGTCAACGGCGTGGTGCAGACCGCCGCCAACGTCGACGCGAGCTGGATCGGCCGCGACGTCGCGCAGGAGATGAGCACCGCGCTGGGCGGCCAGCGAGTGACCGTGCTCAATGACGCCGACGCCGCCGGACTGGCTGAGCAGCACTACGGCGCCGGACGCAATCAGAACGGAGTGGTGCTGCTCCTGACGTTCGGAACCGGTATCGGCTCAGCAGTGATCCATCACGGAATGTTGTTGCCCAACACCGAGTTCGGTCACGTGGAGGTGGACGGCAAGGAGGCCGAGCACCGGGCCGCGTCATCGGTGATGGAACGCAAAGGGTGGAGCTACCGCACATGGACCAAGCAGGTCACCAAGGTGCTCATCGCGGTCGAAAACGCCATCTGGCCTGATTTGATCATCGCCGGTGGCGGCATCAGCAAGAAAGCCGACAAGTGGATTCCACTGCTCAAGAACCGCACCCCGGTGGTCGCCGCGGAACTGCTCAACACCGCCGGGATCGTCGGGGCCGCGATGGCCGCCGTCGAAGAGCAGGTTCCGGGTTAAAGCCCGCCCGGGTGACGGATGACCGGCGAAGGCCGCCGGTGTCGTTACAATGGACCGCGGCGGCCGCCCACCCGAGCGGCGAGGATCCCCACCGATCACGCCGACAGTTCCCATAACCGACGCTCTGATGGCGCATGTCCGCCCTCACAGGAGCCCGCAGTAGCGAAAAGGGTGATACGTGGCAGCGACAAAGGCCAGCCAGGCAACCGCGAAGCCATCAAGGCAAGCCACCGCCACGCCCCCAGCGAAGAAGGCCGCTCCAGTCAAGGCCGAGAAGAGCACGCCCGCCAAGACCGCCCGCAGCGTGCTGGCGAAGGTAGCGGCGAAAGCAACCGGCAGATCAGCCGCCAAGGCTTCCCCCGAACCGGCCACTGCTCAGCCGGCTCCGGCCACGACCAGGGCCACCAAAGCTGCACCGGCCAAAGCTGCACCGGTCAAAACCACACCCGCCAAGGCCACCAAGGCTGCACCGTCCAAAGCTGCACCGGCCAAGGCCGCCAAGACGGCTCCTGCCAAGGCCACAAAAACCGCCCCCGCCAAGGCCGCCCCTGCCACGGTCGCTAAGGCCGCCCCTGCCAAAGTCACTAAGGTGACCAAGGCCGCAGCGGTGAAAGCCGAACCGGCCGAAGCGAAAGCACCGGCGACAACAGCCCCTTCCACGGAAGTCAAGCCGGCCCGCAGCCGTGCCAAGAAGGCCGCTGCGGCGGCAGTCTCCACCACACCGGCCGACGGAGAAGTCGTCACGCTCGTTGTCGAAGCCGAGATCGATCTGGCCGCCGAGCCAGACCTCGAGGTGGCCGTCGAAGTCGCCGGGGACCTCGAACTCGAGGACATCGAAGTCGTCATTGACGACGAGGAGACCCCCGCCGCCGAAACACCGGCCGCCGACGCGGCGGCCGAGGACGAGGACGTTGCCGAACCGTCGGACAAAGACAAAGCCTCCGGGGACTTCGTCTGGGACGAGGAAGAGTCCGAGGCTCTCCGGCAGGCCCGCAAGGACGCCGAGCTGACTGCCTCAGCCGATTCGGTCCGCGCCTACCTCAAGCAGATCGGCAAGGTCGCCCTGCT
>CAXNJA010000018.1:0-28640 GCA_964202555.1 Mycobacterium sp. | reverse complement strand
ATCCCGTCCTCTGCGAGTCCGGCGCGCATCGTGTCGTCGAACCTCGCACTGACAGCAGCCCACCGGCCATGAGCATGGTCATCGATGATCGCTCTGGCGAGCTCGGCTGCACCTGGAAGCGGGCTGGTATTCATGACTTCTCCGTTTCGGTTCTCTTCGTCACGCTGACTGCCCCTTCATTCGGCTCGGTCCACGGCCCGCGGCCCGCGGCCGGCGCACCAACGGGCGGCAGGTGCCGGCCCCGTGACGTCGCGTCGCTGTGTCCTCACGGCCGAAGCACCGCCTGCATGACAATTCACGAGCCGAAAGATCCGCTCAGCGGGGCTCCCCTCTGCGACGACTGCTACGACTGGGAGGGCGCGGTCGTGTGGAACTGGTGGGCGCCTGAACTCTGGCGCAGAACAGTCATCGCGCTGCGCCGCGGCATCGCTGTCGCTCTCGGCGTGCCCGATGATGCGCTCAACGAGTCGGCGTCACTGCAGTACGCGAAGGTCGCCGAATTTCAGTCCAGGGGCCTCGTCCACTTCCATGCCCTGCTTCGGCTCGACGGGCCGTCCGGCGCCGGATCACCCGCCCCCATCGATGGTTACGAACTCGCACAGATCCTCCGCCGAATCGTCCCGGCCGTCGATTTCCCCGCTCCGCCAGTGGACGCCGCCGATGTGCAGCGGACGTCGTGCTGGGGAGCCCAGGTCGACATCAAGATCGTCCGCGCGGCGGAAGTGGTTGACTACCAGAATGATTCGCTGAAGCCCGAACAAGTTGCCGGTTATCTCGCCAAGTACGCCACCAAGGATGTCGCCAGCCGAGGCGCGAGCGTGGGCAGGCCGTCTCATCTGCGCCGGCTTGAACGAATCTGCCACCACCTCGCCTCACGCGCCGCCACGGTCGAAGATGAGTCCCCCTACGCGCTACTCGGCAGACGCACTCAGACTCTCGGCTTCCGAGGCCACTTCTCCACCAAGTCGCGGCAATACTCCGTCACCCTCGGAGCGCTCCGCCGTGCCCGCCACCGCTTTCAACTACTTAAAGCCGAACTGGACCGAACTGGAACCCCATTCGACCAGCGCGTCCTGGCAGACCGGCTCCTCGACGAGGACGACGCCTCAACGCTGATCGTCGGTTCGTGGACGTTCCAGGGCAGCGGGTGGATCAGCAGCGGGGATAAGGCGCTGGCCCTGGCTGCCGCAGTCCGGGCCCGCGAATACGCCCAGTGGCGAGCAGAACAACGACGGAACGGAGCCCACCAGCGAGAGGTCAGACCATGAACGACGGCATCACATTCCCCCGGCTGCTGACAGCCAAGAACATCGCCGAGATCCTGTGCGTACCGGTCTCGACCGTGCACCACTGGGCCGGGCGCGGCGAAGGGCCGCCGTCGTTCAAGGTCGGCAAGCACCGCCGCTACGACGCAGCCGCCGTCCTGCGATGGATCGAACAGACCAAAGGAACCGCGGCATGATCGAGAAGCGTCTGAACTCGGCGGGCCGGGTGCGGTGGCGCGTCCGATATCGCACACCGGATCAGCGCCAGCGCTCGCGGACCTTCGACCGCCGCCGCGATGCCGAGGACTTCGAGGCCGAGTTGCGCGGCCGGATGCGCAGGGGCGAATTCGTCGACCCCCAGCGTGGCCGGATGAGCCTGGCCAGCCTGTGGGAGGAGTACGAGCGGACAAGTCTGACCTACCTCCGCAAGACAACCCAGCAGAATTACCGCGTCGCGATCCAGCACGCGCTGAACCAGTTCAAGCTGTGGCCGATCGGCAAGATCGAGCACGGCGATATCGCCGACTGGGTGGCTTCGTTGTCGAAAACCAAAGGGCCGGAAACGGTCCGTTACGCCCACCGGGTGCTCTGCCTAGTCCTTGAATATGGAGTCTCGACTCGCCGACTCGCGCACAATGCCGCCCGTGGTGTTGAGCTTCCTGCCCGGCCGCCGGCTAGGGAGCGCATTCTGACGGCTGAACAGGTGGATGCGCTGGCCGAAAAGCTCGACCGGCATGGCGACATCGTGCTGTGCATGGCGTACCTGGGCCTTCGGTGGTCCGAGGCCGCCGGTCTGCGGGCTGGCCATGTGGACCTCACCCGGAACCGCGTCCGCATCATCGAGCGTGCTACCGAGGTCGCCGGACACATGGACGTCGACATTCCCAAGACCGCTACGTCGGCGCGAGATGTCGGCATCCCGGCTTTCCTTCGCGATGTGCTCAGTGCCCGTATCGAGGGTCGCCGGCCGAACGATCTGGTGTTTCCCGCTCCCGCCGGTGGTCATCTGCGCAATGGCAACTGGCGCAGCCGGTCGGGATGGGACGAAGCAACCGCATCGCTGGGATTGAAAGGGATCACGCCGCACGACCTGAGGCGGACCTTCGGGAGCCTCGCCCGCTTGGCCGGCGCTGACCTTCGCTGGATTCAGAAAGCGATGGGCCACGCCTCGATCACCACGACCGCACGCATCTACGCCCACCTGTACGACAACGAACTCGATACCGTTGCCGAAGCACTCAACGACTTGCGGCGGCCCAAGTGATCGGCGCCCGGCATGGGCGTATGTGCCCAAATCGTGCCCATGGCGGCTGCATCGAGAGGGTCCTTGCGACCGCTTTCTTTCAACACAACCGTGCTGAACTGCACGTTCCGCTTGGAGCCGCCTAGGGGAATCGAACCCCTGACCTATTCATTACGAGTGAATCGCTCTGCCGACTGAGCTAAGGCGGCTGGGCCTTGCGGACCGAGGCCCGAGTCTACTCCCCGCGTTGATCCCCCGACCGCAATGCCTGCCCCACCGTGGCCACCATGGCGTCGACGGCGAATTTGGGCTTGACGTTGGCGGAGAGGGCCTCGCGGCAGGCCAGCACCGCCTCGATACAGCGCAGCAGTCGCTCGCTGGAGGCGTGGGCGGCCAGGGCGGCGACCTTCTCGGCCATATCGGGATGGCTGGGTGTGACGGTGTCGGCCCGGCCGGCCACCATCAAGGCGTCGCGGAAATAGGTGGCCAGGTCGATCAACGATCGGTCCAGAGCGTCCCGCGAGGCCCGCGTCCGACGCGATTTCTGGCGTTGCTCAAGGGCTTTCAGTGCACCCGCCGCACCACGCAGAGCTCCGGCGGTGCCCTTACCGGTGCCACCGGCGCCGAGCGCGATCTGCAGATCCTCGGTTTCGGTCTCGTTGCGGCCGGCGGTCAGGGCGACGGCCTCCGCTTCGGCGGCAGCCACCAGTTCCTCGACCGCAGCATAGGCGCGAGCGGGCGTGGCGGCGTCTCGCGCCAGCCCCAGTGCCCGCGCCCGGCGGGCCCGGGCCTCCTCATCGGTGGCCAGTCGCCGGGCCCGCCCGACATGGCCGCCGCTGACGGCGGCCGCCCACCTGGCCTCGTCAGCGCCCAACCCGTCGCGCTCCATGAGTACCCCGGCGATGGCGTCCGCCGACGGTGTCACCAGGGCCACATGCCGGCAGCGGGACCGCAGGGTGATCGCGATGTCCTCGGGATCCACCGAGGGCGCACACAGCAGGAACACCGTCAGCGGCGGCGGTTCCTCCACCACTTTCAGAAGGGCATTGCCGGCCCCCTCGGTGAGACGGTCGGCGTCCTCGATGACGACGATCTGCCAGCGCCCGGTGATCGGACGCCGCGACGCAGTGGCGACGATGGCCCGCATCTCGTCAACCCCGATCGACAAGCCTTCCGGGATGATGCGGCGGACGTCGGCGTGGGTGCCGGCCATCGTGGTGGTGCAGGCCCGGCATTGCCCGCAGCCCGGATCGCCCTCGGCGGTGCACTGTAGGGCGGCGGCGAAGCACAGCGCAGCCACCGACCGGCCCGACCCGGGAGGTCCGGTGATCAACCAGGCGTGCGTCATCGACCCGACCGGGCTGCCGGGGCCGGCGGAGTGAGCGGAATCACCCCGTGCGGCACGTGCCGCAGCCGTCAATTCCGACTCCACTGCGTCTTGGCCGACCAGCCGTGCAAATACCCCGGACATCGTTGCCAACACTAATCTCAATCCCCGACACAGCAGTTCGGCACCGGCCCGTTACGGGTGCCGCAGTCGCCGCCGGAGACCGCTACGGTGAGTTGGTGAGTACCGCGCCAGCACCGCGCGGACGGATTCGCGAGTTCGTCCGCTGGTTGGCCCGCACCCCGTGGCTGCTGTTCTCGCTGGGCCTGTTGCAGGCCGACGCCATCGGTGCGCTTCTGGTGCTGGGCTTCCTGCGGTTCGGCTTGCCCCCGACCGAACGCGTCAAGTTGCAGGATCTGCCAACCGAGAACCTGGCGTTCTTTCTGACCTATGTGTTCCTGGCGTTCCTGGTGGGCACGGCGATCAGTTTCACCTTGCTGGTGCCGGTGTTTCGTTGGCAGCGCGACGATTCGCTGCTGGCCGACGAGGATCCGGCGTTGACCGAGCGGGCCCGATTGCGTGCGCTGCGGATGCCGGTGTACCGCTCGTTGATCAGCATCACGCTGTGGCTGGTGGGCGCCGGCGTGCTCATCGCGGCCAGTTGGCCGGTCGCCCGGCACGCCGCGCCGGAACTCGCGGTGGCGACACTGCTGGGCGCCACGACCACCGCCATCATCGGCTACCTGCAGTCCGAGCGGGTCCTGCGCCCGGTGGCCGTGGCGGCCCTGCGGGGCGGCCTCCCGGAGAACTTTCGGCGACCCGGAGTCGTGCTGCGCCTGGTGCTGGCCTGGATTCTGGCCACCGGGGTGCCACTGCTGATGATCGTGCTGTCGGTGGTCGCGACCAAATTCTCGTTGGTTGAGGCATCCGCCGACAGCATCTTGATCCCGATCCTGCTGCTGGCCATCGTGGCGCTCATCATCGGCCTGGCCGGCACGGTGCTCTCGGCGATGGCCATCTCCGACCCGCTGCGCCAACTGCGCTGGGCTCTCGGTGAGGTTCAGCGGGGCAACTACAACGCCCATATGCAGATCTATGACGCCACCGAACTCGGTTTGCTGCAAGCAGGTTTCAACGACATGGTCCGCGAACTGGCCGAGCGGCAGCGGATGCGGGATCTATTCGGCCGCTACGTCGGTGAGGACGTCGCCCGCCGCGCCCTGGAACGTGGCACCGAACTCGGCGGCCAGGAGCGCGATGTGGCGGTGCTGTTCATCGATCTGGTCGGTTCCACCGAACTGGCCGCCACCCGCCCACCGGGTGAAGTGGTCACCGTTCTCAACGACTTCTTCCGGGTCGTGGTCGACACGGTGCAAAAGCACGGCGGTTTCGTCAACAAGTTCCAGGGCGACGCCGCGCTGTGCATCTTCGGCGCACCCATCGAGCACCCCGACGCGGCCGGCGCAGCGCTGGCGGCCTCCCGCGAATTGCACGACGAACTGGTGTCGGTACTGCAGCAGACCGAATTCGGCATCGGCGTCTCGGCGGGCCGGGCCATCGCCGGCCACATCGGCGCGCACTCCCGCTTTGAATACACCGTCATCGGCGACCCGGTCAACGAAGCCGCCCGGCTGACCGAACTGGCCAAACTGGAAGAGGGCCACGTGCTGGCCTCGGCAATCACAGTCAGCGGGGCGATGGACGCCGAGGCACTGTGCTGGAACGTCGGGGAGATCGTCAACCTGCGCGGCCGGACCGCACCCACACAACTGGCCCGCCCCCTGAACCTGGCGGTGCCCAGCGACGTGCCTGAGATGTCACGCTGACTCCCATGCCACCGGAACCGCCCGACGCATCCACCCGGCTCGCGGCCGATCGCACCCGGCTCGCCCTCGAGCGGACCCTGATGGCCTGGGTCCGCACCTGCACGTCCATGATCGCCTTCGGCTTCGGGATTTATCAGTTTCTGCAGTATCTGCAAACCAAGGAGTCCTTGCGCCAACCGGTGATCAGCCCGCAGGTTTTCGCCGTTCTGCTGATCGTTGCCGGCCTGACCGCGTTGGCCCTGGCCTGGCTTCAGCACCGTCAGGCGATGCGAGCGCTGCGCGCCGAGTTCGGCGCCATGCCGTATTCGATCGCAGCCGTGATGGCGGCGTTCATCGCCGGCATCGGCGTGGTCGCTCTGGCAGGTGTGGGGCTGCGGGTTTAGCACCGGGACAACAACCCCGGCCGCCGTCAGGACTTCTTGGCGGCCTTCTTCACCGCTTTGCGGGCCGGCGCCTTGCGGACGGCCTTCTTCGCGACCTTCTTGACCGGTTCGCGGGCGCGGCGGTCGGCGAGCAACTCAGCAGCCCGGTCGTCGGTGATGCTCAGCACGTCATCACCCTTGCGCAGGCTCGCGTTGGTCTCGCCGTCGGTCACATAAGGCCCGAACCGGCCGTCCTTGATCACCATCGGCTTACCCGTGGCCGGATCGCTGCCGAGTTCGCGCAGCGGCGGGGCGGCGACACCTTGCCCACCCCGGCGCTTGGGCTCGGCGTAGATCTTCAGCGCCTCGTCGAGGCTGACCTCGAAGATCTGATCCTCCGAAGCCAGTGAGCGGGAGTCGGTGCCGCGCTTGAGATATGGGCCGTAGCGCCCGTTCTGCGCGGTGATCTCCTCGCCGTTGTCCGGGTCGAGACCGACCAGCCTCGGCAGCGACAGGAGCTTGAGCGCATCCTCGAGTGCCACCGTCTGCAGATCCATGGACCGCAGCAGCGAACCGGTCCGCGGCTTGGGCCCGGTGGGCTTCTTGCCCTTCTTGGCGGTTACGCCCGGATCGTCGTCAGGCGGCGGCGGCAACACCTCGGTCACATAGGGTCCGTACCGGCCGTCGCGGGCGATGATCTCATGCCCGGTCTCCGGGTCGACGCCGAGAACCCGGCCTTCTTGCGGTGTGGCGAAAAGGGTTTCGACCAACTCCAGGGTCAACTCGTCGGGGGTGATTTCGTCGCTGAGGTTGGCGCGTTGCGGCGTGGGCTCGCCGTCCTCGCCGACGATCATGCGCTCCAGATAGGGGCCGTTCCGGCCGACCCTGACGTAGACCGGGCGGCCGTGCTCGTCGTCGAACAGAGCGATGGAGTTGATCCCGCGGGCGTCGATGCCCTCGACGTTGTCGCCGACGAGTTTCTTCAGGCCGCCGGCCCGCGCGATCGAATGCGGGACGCCGTGCTCGCCCCCGAAATAGAAGTTCCGCAGCCAGTTGGTGCGCTGCTCGTGACCCGCGGCGATCTCGTCGAGTTCATCCTCCATGGCCGCGGTGAAGTCGTAGTCCACAAGTCGACTGAAGTGCTGCTCGAGCAGACCCGTCACCGCGAAGGCCACCCACGACGGCACCAGGGCACTGCCCTTCTTGTGCACATAACCGCGACCTTGGATGGTCTTGATGATCGAGGAATACGTTGAGGGACGGCCTATTCCGAGCTCCTCAAGAGCTTTGACCAAAGAGGCCTCGGTGTAGCGGGCGGGCGGATTGGTGGAGTGACCGTCGGCGGTCAATCGAACGGCGTCGACACGCTGTCCCTGCTTGAGCTGAGGCAGCCGGCTCTCGGCGTCGTCGGCCTCGCCGCCGGCGAGTTCGTCGACGGTCTCCACGTAGGCCTTCAGGAAGCCGGGGAAGGTGATCGTGCGGCCACTGGCGGCCAGCGTGGCCTCGCGCCCGTCGGCGGCGGTGCCGCTGATGCGCAGGCTCAAGGTGGTGCCGCGGGCGTCAGCCATCTGGGAGGCGACGGTGCGCTGCCAGATCAACTCGTAGAGGCGGAAACCGTCGGCATCGAGTTCGGCGTGCAACGCGCCTGGAGTGGCGAAGGTTTCACCGGCCGGCCGGATCGCCTCGTGGGCCTCCTGGGCGTTCTTGACCTTGCGGGTGTACTGGCGCGGTGACGGGTGCACGTACTCGTCGCCGTACAGCTGGCGGGCCTGATTGCGGGCTGCATCGATGGCGCTCGACGACAAGGTCGTCGAGTCGGTCCGCATGTAGGTGATGTAGCCGTTCTCATAAAGCTTCTGGGCCACACTCATGGTGCGCTCGGAGGTGAACCGCAGTTTGCGGCCGGCTTCCTGCTGCAGCGTCGAGGTCATGAACGGCGGGTAGGGCCGACGGGTATAGGGCTTCTCCTCTACCGAGGCGACCGTCAGCGCCGCACCCTGCAGGCCGGTGGCCAGCGCGCCGGCGGCGGCCTCGTCGAGGACCAGGATCTCGGCGGGCTTGCGGACCGCCCCGAGGGAGTCGAAGTCGCGGCCGGTGGCCACCCGCTTGCCGTCCACGGCGACCAGCCGGGCGTTGAACTTGGGGGGGCTGGCGTTCGGGTCGGACACGCTGGCGTCCAACTCGGCCAGGATGTCCCAGTAGGCGGCGCTGCGGAAGGCCATCCGCTCCCGCTCGCGCTGCACGATGATGCGGGTGGCGACTGACTGAACCCGGCCCGCGGACAGCTTCGGGGCCACCTTCTTCCACAGCACCGGGCTGACCTCGTAGCCGTAGAGCCGGTCCAGGATGCGCCGGGTCTCCTGGGCGTCGACCAGATCGGTGTCGAGGTCACGGGGATTCTCGGCGGCCGCCCGAATGGCCGACTCGGTGATCTCGTGGAAGACCATCCGACGAACCGGGACGCGCGGCTTGAGGGTTTCCAGCAGATGCCAGGCGATCGCCTCGCCCTCGCGGTCACCGTCGGTGGCCAGGTACAGCTCGTCGACGTCCTTCAGCAGGCTCTTGAGTTCGGTGACGGTGCCCTTCTTGTCCGGGCTGACCACGTACAGCGGCTCGAAGTCGTGGTCGACGTTGACGCCCAACCGGGCCCACTTCTCCGACTTGAACTTGGCAGGAACGTCAGCGGCGCCCTTGGGCAGGTCCCGAATGTGGCCGCGGGAGGACTCGACGATGTAGTTGCGTCCCAGGTAACCCGCTATTTTGCGTGCTTTAGTGGGCGACTCGACGATGACGAGCCGCCGGACGCTGCCGTTGTTACGGTTCCCGGTGCTGCCTGCATCGGGCCCATCGTCGTCAGCCAACTGCGCCTAGCTCCACTTCTTGACTATCGGGTTGGTCCACTGCCACAGATGACCCCCGGGGTTGTTGACAATTTCGCACCCTCGCACCAGCCGATGCAAACCGGCCCCCCGTTGGCGGCGTTTCAGACACGTGGCCAGGCCGCCGCGGCCTCGGCGCCTTCCGGAGGATCGCCAACCGTCTCTACCAGCCGGGACAGTCGCCGTCGGCCACTGATTCGCAAAGCCGGCCGAGCGCCCCGAGTGCCGATGAGAGTAGGTGCGATGCCGATCCTCATCAACGCCGATGCCAGCGGGGAGTGGGTGTCGGGAGCGTGCGGGTCCAGGCTCAGCAGGTAACGGTCGGCATCAGGTGTTCCGCCGGCCAAAGTCCAGGCCCGCAGCTCGCGGGGGCCCGGCAGCCATGCCGGCGGCACCGTCTTGACCGCGCCCCGGGTCCAGGCGGCGGCCAGGCCCAGGAGCCGGCCGTCCACCGCGGTGCGCACCAGCGGGGTGTCTTCCTCGGTGCGGGTGATCTCGGCCGTCAGCCCGGCCGCCACCATCATGTCGGCCAGCGCGGCAGCCCGCCATACCGCGTCAACCACCACCGACAGCCGAGCGCCATCGCCGATGCTGACCAATTGGCCGGCCGCGGCGAGGACCCCGGTGAGGTCGGCGACCGCTGGGGGCACCGACTCAGCCGAGAAGAACGACAGCTGACTCACACTTCGACAGTAAGGCAGTGCCTCACCGGTGCCGCGGCGCCTAGCCGTCGGGGAAAACCAAAGCACCCCCGCGACGCCCGGCACGGGCCCGCGGGGGTGCTGTGTTGCTGGTGGTCGGTCAGACGGCGCGGACGCCGGTGGCCTGCGGGCCCTTGGGGCTCTGACCCACCTCGAACTCAACTCGCTGGTTTTCCTCCAAGGTGCGGAACCCCGACCCCTGAATCTCCGTGTAGTGGACGAACACATCGGCGGAGCCGTCCTCCGGGGCGATAAAGCCGAAGCCTTTCTCCGCGTTGAACCACTTCACAGTTCCCTGTGGCATTTCTTTCCTAACTTCTTTCCGGGAGCGGTCTACCGATGTTCATGTAGACCGGGCCGGTTGAGACCGCATACCTTCTGGGGCTCACACCCTCGCAGGAACCGCGACCGCAACGTCGATCCTGCGATTGTGGAGACACGAACACAGAAGCTGCGACCACCAACCATCCAACCACGTTCGATGCAGTAAGGACAGTCTCAGCGACAATTATCTGCAGTTAGCAGTCAATGAAACGTCAGACGAACTTGAGGCGCGCAGGTATGGGCAGTTTCGGTAGTGAACTGCTCACCGCCGTCTGCGGACCGGACCGGCCACCGTCGCTGCTGCACGTCACTGACATTCCCGCCCGCGAGGGCCGGACCACCGACTGGCCGGGTTGGCTGCACCCGGACGTGGTCAGCGCGGTGCGGGCCCACCACATCACCGCCCCCTGGTCGCATCAGATAGAGGCGGCCGATCTGGCACACCGCGGGGTGGACGTGGTCATCAGCACAGGCACCGCTTCGGGTAAATCGCTGGCGTTCCAGTTGCCGATCATGGATACCCTGCTGCGCCAACCGCGGGCCCGGGCGCTCTACCTGTCGCCCACCAAGGCGTTGGGCCACGACCAGTTGCGGACCGCGCACTCGCTGACGGCGGCGGTGCCGGGATTGGGCGACGTCGCACCGACGTCCTATGACGGCGACACCGCCGCCGAGGTGCGCCGGTTCGCCCGTGAACGTTCCCGGTGGCTGTTCTCCAACCCCGACATGGTCCACCTGTCGCTGCTACGCAACCACGCCCGCTGGGCGGTGTTCCTGCGCGGTCTGCGATACATCGTCCTGGACGAATGTCATTACTATCGAGGTATTTTCGGCTCCAACGTGGCGATGGTGCTGCGGCGGCTGATCCGGTTGTGCCAACGTTACGGTGAAACCGGGTCACCGCCGCCGACGGTGATCCTGGCCAGCGCCACCACCGCCGCCCCGGGGCAGACCGCAGCGGAACTGATCGGGCGTCCCGTCGCCGAGGTGACCCGGGACGACTCGCCGCAGGGCGCCCGAACCATCGCGTTGTGGGAACCGGAACTGCGCTACGACGTGCACGGCGAGAACGGGGCCCCGGTCCGGCGTTCAGCCGGGGCTGATGCCGCCCGGATGATGGCCGATCTGGTGGCCGAGGGGGCACGGACGCTGACCTTCGTCCGGTCCCGCCGAAGCGCGGAGTTGACCGCACTGGGCGCCCAGTCGCGGCTGAGTGAGATCGCCCCCCACCTGCGTGAGACCGTCGCGTCCTATCGGGCGGGCTATCTGGCCGAGGACCGGCGCAAGCTGGAACGGGCGCTGGCCGATGGCGAACTCCGCGGCCTGGCCGCCACCAACGCGCTGGAACTGGGCATCGACATCTCCGGGCTGGATGCCGTGGTTCTGGCCGGCTTTCCGGGCACCGTCGCGTCGTTCTGGCAGCAGGCCGGCCGCTGCGGGCGGCGCGGCCAGGGCGCACTGGTGGTCCTGGTCGCCCGCGACGACCCGTTGGACACCTACCTGGTGCACCATCCCGATGCCCTGCTGGGCAAGCCGGTGGAGCGGGTGGTCATCGATCCGACGAACCCTTACGTGATGGGTCCGCAACTGCTGTGCGCGGCCACCGAGATGGCACTGACCGAGGCCGAACTGGATGACTGGAAGGCCGCGTCGGTGGCCCGGACACTGGTCGAGGACGGCCTGCTGCGACTGCGCGCCGGGCGGTACTTCCCCGCTGCCGGGCTGGAACCGCACCACCAGGTCGACATCCGCGGCGGCGCAGGCGGACAGGTCGCCATCGTCGAGTCCGGGACCGGACGGCTACTCGGCAACACCGAAGCCGGCCAGGCGCCGGCCGCCGTGCATCCCGGCGCGGTGTATCTGCATCAGGGCGAGACCTACGTGGTGGATTCACTCAATCTCGACGACCGCGTCGCCTTCGTCCACGCCGAGGACCCCGGATATTCGACGTTCGCCAGAGAGGTCACCGACATCACCGTCACCGGGACCGGCGAGCGGTGCGTTTACGGCGCGGTGACACTCGGCCTGGTTCCGGTATCGGTGACCCGTCGGGTAGTCGGCTACCTACGCCGCACCCCGTCCGGGGAGGTGATCGATTTCATCGAACTGGACAGCCCGGAGCGCACCCTGGCGACCACCGCCGTGATGTACACCATTACCCCGGAAGCCCTGCGCCGCAACGGAATTGAACTCTCCCAAATCCCCGGTTCACTGCACGCCGCCGAACACGCCGCAATCGGGTTGCTGCCGCTGGTGGCAAGCTGCGACCGCGGTGACATCGGCGGTTTGTCCACTGCCCTCGGGGAAGAGGGTCTGCCCACGGTTTTCGTCTACGACGGCCACCCTGGCGGCGCCGGCTTCGCCGAACGCGGATTCTTGCTGGCCGGCACGTGGCTGACCGCGACCCTGGAGGCGATCCAGGCCTGCGAGTGCCCGCACGGCTGCCCCTCCTGCGTTCAGTCGCCGAAGTGCGGAAACGGCAACGAACCTCTGGACAAGCCGGGGGCCGTGCGGGTACTGCAAGTCGTTTTGGCAGGCCTTGCGGGATAGCCGGATCCCGCGACCGCCGACCGACCCCTCGAAAACGGTCGACAGTCGCGTTCCGGCGAAGTTCGCACCCCGCGGCAGACCGATCAGACGCCCCGCTTCTTGAGGCAGTACGGCAGAGCCGTTAGACAGCAGCACGAACGACCGGACAACTCGTGACGTTCGACAATCCGAAACCGGACGTAGCTGAATATACGCTGCAGTTGTCGTGTGTGGCAAATTCCGAGTGCCTTCACCTGCGGATTTGCCTCACCCGGCGCGCGGCAGCCACGTTAACGCTACTAAGCTAGGACCATGACCCAGGAATGGCTGCTGGTGGAGACACTCGGCGACCAACCGGTAGTCGTGGCTCAGGGCCGCCAGATGAAAAACTTCGTTCCACTCACCGCGTTCCTGCGGCGCAACCCCAGCCTGACCGCGATCCAGACAGCGATCACCGAGACGGTCAGCACCGGCCAACCGTTGTCGAGTATCACCCCCAAAGCCAAGCGGGTGATTCGGACCGAACCGGTTCAGATGTCCGACGGCCACATCCACGCGGTGCATGTCTGGTACGGCCCCCCCGACGAGGAACCGCCCGAGCGGCCGATCCCCGGACCGCTGGTGTGGGATTTCACCACCGGGGAGGCCAACGGGACGGTGGAGTATCTGATCAACGCCGGCATGGACCCGGCAGCGGAAGCGATCACCGGCCGGGCCTTCGTGGAGGACATTCCCAGCCGGAGTCTGAATCGGGACGAGGCCAAAGTTCTGGCGTTGGCCATTGATCCCGCACCAGGCCGGACCTACTGCTCCAGTTGGGAATTCACCGATAAACAGGGCAATTTCCGCAGGGTGGGTTTCACCGCCCGGACGGCGATGGAAGCCATGGAGGACGGCGGAGAGCACCTCATCGCCCGGGCCATGAACCTCGTCGAAGAAGTCCGGGAGTCATCGCAGCCACCCGATCAACTGGCCCAGCGCATCATCGAGGGTCTGGCACAGCCCGGTATGTACCGGCTCGTGGTCAATCTCAACAACTGGACGTTGTTGAAATGGATCGACGACCCGTGTCCCTACTTCAACTGGCGCGGCCGGACTCAGATGCATCCGGAGGACCACAAACGCTTCTCGGCCCGCATGGCCGCCGAACTGGAGACCGGCAACACCAGCGGTGTATTACGTCTGCCCGGCCACGACGGCGGATGGGTTGCGCTACACGTCACGGTCAGCAAGGTGGAATTGGAAGGCGGCGTATACGGCGGCCTGGTCACCCTGCGGCTACCGACCGATGCCGAACTTGCCGACGCCGGCCTGGATAAGGCCGACCTCGAGCAAATCGAAACAGCTACTCCCGCAACGTAGGTCCGGCCCTGGCCACGGCGACGGCCTGCCCGCCGATTCGCAGACCGGTCTCGGCCGAGACGGTCACCAAGACGTCGAGGTTCACCAATTGGCAGTCCTCAACGGTGACCCGCATCGCCGCGGCGATGGCGTGCGCCTGCCGGCAGGCGGCCTGGGCGCCGACCGGCACCCGTGCCGCCGCTGCCAGAGCCGCCAGATCGGCCGCCGACTGCGCGCGATGCCGGGCCACCACAGCCGAACCGACCGCGATGCCGCAGACGGCGACCGCTGATATCGCCGCCATCACGACGGCGGCGAACACAGATGCAGCCCCGCGTTCGTCACCGACCCGACTCGACGGCCGCGACTGCCTGTCCGACGATGACGACCCCCGGCAGAATCGGCGACCGTCCGCTGACCCTGGCCACGATTCGGTCACCGTCGCGCCGGAGTTCAAGCGCAGCCCCGGGCGCAGCAAGTTGCCCGGCGGCGGCCGCGGCGGACTTGTCTCCGCGGGCGGCGAGCCTGGCCGCCTCACGGGCTGCGTCCACACACCGCACCTGGAGTCCGACCGCGCTGACTCCGGCGGCACACAGCACCAGAACCGCCACCATGCCGGCGATGGCCAGTGCGGCCTCCACCGTGCCGAAGCCGCCATCGTTCAGACCCGGGTGGACAGTGCCCGGTTGATGATGTTGGTCAGCGCTCCGACGATCGAGTCGCCGGTCACCACGCTGTAGAGGATGGCTCCGAACGCCGCGGCCGCGATCGTGCCGATGGCGTATTCGACCGTAGACATGCCGGACTCGTCGACCATCGCGTTGATGATGCGCGCCTGCGTGACTCGAATCATGTTGTCCCTCAATTTTTTTCCCTTCTCTGATGTGAACTTTCGGTAAGACTCCGGGCCCTATGGTCACAGCAGCCCCGCCCCGAAGATCTCCCCGGCCAGTCCCGCCACTACCGGCACGATGCCCAGGCAGACGAATGCGGGCAGGAAACACAGCCCCAAGGGTCCGGCGATCAGGACGCCGGCCCGCTCAGCGGCCGCCGCCGCGCGGTGGGTGACACCTTGACGAACCTGCTCGGCCAGTTCAGCGGCGCCATCGGCCAGTGCTGTGCCGGAGGACGCCGACCGGCGGGCAAGTCGAGCCAGAGCGATACAAGCGTCGTCGGCATCAGCCGCGCCGACCTGCCAGGCGGTCTCCGGATCGGCTCCCAGCGCCACCAGATCCGCTGCACGCCGCAACAGTGCTCCCAGTGCCGCCGGCGCGAAGGGTGCCGTCGCTGTGGCCGCCGCCGAAACCGTCATCCCGGCGGACAAGCACACCGACAACACGTCCAGCGCCGAGGCTTCTGCGAAAGGGTCTGGTTGAGTTGACTTTTCGCGACGGCCGATCCGACGTCGCGACACCGCCCCGGCACGCCGGCGCGCCTCTGCTGGACCCGCGCAGAGCAGCAGCGCGGCCGCCAGCAGCATCGCCGCCGCGCTCATGTCACCAGTCTGTCGACGATGAAATCAGCCCAGAAGACCCCGGCGCAGATCAGGCAGACTCCGATGGCGAGCAGCGCGCCGCCCAGTCCGCCGGCGAGCAGGAACCGAACCGGATCCGCCCCGATCAACTGGCCGAGCAGCACCCCGAGTGCCGGGAGTGCGGCCAGGATCGCCGCGGTCGCTCGAGCCCCGGCCAGGGCGGCGTGCATGCGGTCTGCAAATCGCTGCCGTTCCACGATGTCACGGTGGGCCGCCCGCATCAGGGTCGACAGCGCCAGACCATGCTGGGCAGACAGGTCCCAGAACACGGCCAGCCGGTTCCAGTGGTTCGGCACCGGTGAGGTGCGGGCGGCCACCCGCATGCCCTCGGCGACATCAGCACCCAACTGGGCCCGGCTGGCCACCGCATGCAACACGCGGGCGGTGTCACCGCGCGACTCCGCGGCGGCGACGGAGAAGGCGGCCAGCGGATGTGCGCCGACCCGCAGCTCATTGACTACCACCTCGAGGGCGGCGGCCATCTCCTGTCCTTCCCGAAGGCTCCGGCGGTTCCGGCGCTGCCTGCGGATCCGCGCGACGAACAGCACACCAATGACGACGCAGAGCACCAGCAGCGGCAGGGGAGCCAGCACGGCCAGCGCTGCGACAACGGCCGCGGTCGCTATCGCCGGGCCCGACCGATCGGCCGGGCGGCGGGGGAGCCTTAAGCGGCGAATCGGTGGCGCCGGAGCGGCGAGCACGGCGGCGGCCAGCAGTACTGCGGCGATCTGAGGTGTGGTCACCGGCCGGCCCGTTCATCGATCAACCGGCCCAGCAACTCGGCTCCCCCGCACCGGCCGCGGCCGGCCTGCCAGGCCGGGACCGCCTGGCAGAAGCCTGCTTCATCGCGGCGGAGCACCGCGATCTCGCTGAGCCTGCGCCCGCGCGCACCGCGGCTGACGTGAATGACCACCTGGACCGCAGCTGCCAGTTGGCTGTGCAGCGCACCGCGGTCCAATCCCCCCAGCGACGCCAGCGCTTCCAGCCTGGCCGGCACCTCCGCCGGGCTGTTGGCGTGCACGGTGCCGCAGCCGCCGTCGTGGCCGGTGTTCAGCGCGGCCAGCAGATCGACCACCTCCGCACCGCGCACCTCGCCGACGACGATGCGGTCCGGTCGCATCCGCAGCGCCTGACGCACCAACTGGCGCAAGGTGACCTCCCCGGCCCCTTCCACATTGGCGGCGCGGGCGACCAGGCGGACCAAATGCGGGTGTTGCGGTGCGAGTTCCGCTGCATCCTCGACGCACACGATCCGCTCGTGGCCGGGTACTGCGCCGAGCGCTGCAGCCAGCATGGTGGTCTTGCCCGCCCCGGTGCCGCCGGAGACCAGGAATGCCAGCCGGGAGGCGATGATGTCCAGCAGCAACCGCCCCGCGTCGGGGTCGATCGCCCCGGCCGCCGCCAACGCCGCCAGATCCTGGGTGGCCGGGCGCAGCACCCGCAGCGACAGACAGGTCCCGGCGGCAGCGACCGGGGGCAGCACCGCGTGGAGCCGAACGCTGAACCGTCCGGATCCGACGACACCGCTGAGCTGCGCATCCACCCACGGCTGCGCGTCATCGAGGCGTCGTCCGGCCGTGGCAGCGAGTCGCTGCGCCAGCCTGCGAACCGCGGCTTCGTCGGGAAATCGGATATCACTGCGGCGCAGGCCGTTTCCGTCGTCGATCCACACCTGGTCGGGCGCGGTGACGAGCACGTCGGTGGTGCCGTCCGAGCGTAGTAGGGGTTCCAGAATCCCGGCTCCGGTCAACTCCGTCTCGACCATCCGCAGGCTGCTGAGCACTTCGGTGTCGCCCAACACCCCGCCCGACTCAGCCCGGATGGCGGCCGCTACGACGGCTGGGCGCAGTGGTGCTGATTCAGCGGCCAGGCGCTCCCGGACACGGTCGATCAATGATCCGTTCATGCCGCGCGTCCCGAAGTGTGCCGGTGCACCACATCGAGGACCCGGCGGGCTGCTCCGGCTAGTGGCGAGCGCCGCCCGAGCCGCAGCCCACCATGCTCAAGCTGTTGTGCCAGTTGGTGTTCCGCACGCATCGAAGCCAGTAGCGGCGCGGCGGCAGCAGCGGCCACTTCCACGGCGCGCAACCCGCCCGGCGACGGGCCCCGCACCACCAGGCCAACGTTGGGGTTGACCCGGGACAGCGCGGTCACCAAACCGGAGGCCGCTGCGGCACTCCGCACATCGCAACTGGTCAGCACCGCCACCAGATCGGCGCACTGAACCGCGCACAGCGCCGCGGGGCTCAAGTGCCGAGGAAGATCGCAGATCACCGCCACACCGCCACGGCGCCCCGCATCCAGCACCGCCGCCAGTGCGCCGGGATCAATCTCATGGAAGGAGCGGGTCCCGGACAGGATGCTCACCCCACCTCGCCGTGGCAGTACCTCGCGCAGCGCCGACCACGCCAGCCGCCCGTTATGCAGCTGCAGATCAGGCCACCGCAGTCCCGGCGCCGCCTCGCCCCCCAACAACAGATCTATCCCCCCACCGCACGGGTCGGTGTCGATCAGTAGTGCATTGTCGGCGCACGCCGCCAGGGCCGCCGCGAACACCGATGCGCCCGCACCACCGCGCCCGCCGACCACACCGACCACCGGCCCGCAGCGGCCGGCCGCCGCACCGGAATCGACGGCCTCGGCAAGACGCCGGACGAGCACGGCCTCCTGGGCCGGCAACACGCAGACATGTCCAGCGCCGACGTCGACGGCCGCGGTCCACACCGGCGGTGAGGGCTCGCCGGTGGCGACCAGCAGCACGCCGTCACGCCTGGGCACCGCGGCCGCGACGCATCGCCGCGCTCCCTGGTCGTCGAGGATGACTGCGGCAGCGGACAGCCAGTTCCGGCGACCCGGCGCCGCGGCGGCCACCGCCCGGGCGCCGACGGCAGCCACGACGCGGTCGACGTTGGCGGATAGTTCGGCATCACCGATCACGGTCAAGACCGTGGGTGTTGCGTTCGGCGCACTGGCGCCTGTGGCATACGTCACGACGCCCACAATGTCGGGCGCATCAGGGTCGCACCAGTCGGCCACCCAACAACTGTGGATGACAACGGATCTGGGGATCACCGGCGAACCAACGGTCCGCCCAAAAAGGACGACCCTCGCCAGGGGGGGAGGAGGCGAGGGTCGTCGTGTATCAGCCCCGGGGGGTCGGGCTGATGCACTCTCGACCTAAGCCGAGCGATGCCAACTATACACACGATCCAGGGGCGCAGCGCAAGCAGAAAACCAAATTGAAACCGAGGTGTTTCCTGTGAATCTGCGCCCTCCGACAGCTGGCACCAACTGTCAAAATCCGGCGCATCGGTAGGGCGGAGTCATCCTGGGATGATGAGCGGTCACGATCTTCCCGGGCGGTCACGCCCCGCCGCGAACCGCAGCGTTTCCGATCTCGACAAGACGGTGATCGCCGCCTGCGGCAGGCTAGCCGCATTACGGGACTGGCCGGTGCTGAGTTCTTCCCGGCCCCGTCCCCTCTGCGGGCACGAATACCGGCGCCGCCCCGGGTGGCCGTGGCGACAGCGCGGCATTGGTCATCAGTGCTCAGGCAGGCGGAGCGCCGGCCTATTCGATGACCTCAGCGGCGTTGCGCCGCTTCAATTTTTGACACGCCGAGAATAAACATGCTTTGCCCTTGCTGTGACGGCGGTCACGTAGTACAAAGGAAGCACGGAAGCTTGGCAAGGCCAAGATGGCACCGGAAGAGAAGGTTTCACCTCCCGAGCCGAGCGACCCAGCATGGTTCACGAGTACCCACGCGGAGCACGCCGCTATGTTGGCAGAAGTGTTGCGGGCCTGCGTAATTGCATAAAGCGGATGAAGAACTGGTTTTCCAGTCCCTTGAAGCGCAATGCAAGACGCCGAGGCCACCAACGCAACCCATACAGCACGCTTGGTAGCTCGGAACCGTGTTAGCGGGCGGCGCGCCGAACTCGATTCGGAACGCCGCCCGCTTCACGTTCTGGCGACGTCACGAACTTCGCTCAGGTCGCCGCCGCCTCCGCGATCGAAATGGCTTCACGCGCACCGTCTTCCAGCGCGAGGCAGCACGTGATTATCCACGCTGCGACTCCGTCGGGCTCCCCTGTCGCGAACGCCGCGGCGCAGGCCCGGTACTCCTCGGCGCGTCGCATCCAATAGACCTCGGGCACTCCCAGGCCGTGCGGATCGAGGCCGGAGGCGATCGTCACCAGTCGCGAGACGGCGCGCGCGACGACACCGTCGGCACTGCCGAAAGCCGCCAGGGTCATCAACTCGCCGTGAGCGACGGCAGCCAGCACAGCGGCCGGGACCGCGCTTCCGCCCGAACTTCCCCCCGACACCAACCGCGTCATCAGGTCCAGCCGGGCCACCACCTCCGGCACCGACCGCGGCCGGCCTAGGTCGGTGTCAGCCGCCAGGTCGGCGGCAGCCAACGCGTGCAGCCGCGCCAAGGCCTGCAGTGGCGCGTGCTGCCATACCCCGACCAGGTTGGTCGCCCCGCCCTCGAGTGCCTGGCCGACTCGCAGCGCCCCGGCCAGCACCGGATCGTCGGATCCGGCGGCCTCACTCTGCAACTGGACGCCGCCGCCGTCCAGGGCCGAGGAACACCGCGCACCGCGGACCGCGGATTCAGCTGCCGTCACCGGCCAGTTACGGAGGTTGGTGCGGTGCCGGTGCGCCTTGCCCAGGGCCGTGCGTGCCGCTTCGGCGGCATCAGCCACCCCGGGCAGATCCAGCAGCGGCGCCAGCAGGTCTGGTCCGCCCCGCCGCTGCGGGTGCCCGGTAGTCACGAACCGTCACGCTAGTGGTCGGCCTGTCCGGAGGTCGTCAGGGGTGTCGCCGGGGTGTAGAGGGGGTGTGAAGCCGGGAAGTAAGACTCTGCGCGGAGGCCTGTTGGGAGGCCTGTTGGATGATTACGCTCACAGCTATGACCGAGGCGCGAACCGACGTTCCGACCCATTACCCTCCGCCGGAAAGCTTCGCCAAGTCCGCCAACGCAACGGCCACGCTCTATGAACGAGCCGAGGCTGACCGCCTCGCATTCTGGGCCGAGCAGGCCAACCGGTTGCATTGGCACACCCCCTTCACCGAGGTTCTGGACTGGTCGGATGCGCCGTTCGCCAAGTGGTTCGGCGGCGGCAAGCTCAACGTCGCCTACAACTGCGTGGACCGCCACGTGGAGGCCGGCAACGGCGACCGGGTGGCCATCCACTGGGAGGGCGAACCGGTCGGCGATGCGCGCACCATCACTTACGCCCAACTCAAAGACGAGGTGTGCAAGGCGGCCAACGCGCTGACCGAACTCGGCCTAGTGGCCGGTGACCGGGTGGCGATCTACATGCCGATGGTTCCTGAGGCGATCGTCGCGATGCTCGCCTGCGCTCGGTTGGGAATCATGCATTCGGTGGTCTTCGGTGGTTTCTCGGCTTCGGCATTGCGGGCCCGCGTTGAGGACGCCGAGGCCAAACTGGTCATCACCACCGATGGCCAATACCGCCGCGGCAGTGCCGTCTCACTGAAGGCAGCCGTCGACGAGGCGGTCGCCGGTCAGCCCTCGGTACGGCACGTCTTGGTCGTGCGGCGCACCGGGATCGACGTCGACTGGACCGATGGGCGAGACCTCTGGTGGCACGAGACCGTCGACACCGCATCGGATCAGCACACCCCGGAGGCGTTCGATTCCGAGCAGCTGCTTTTTTTGCTCTACACCTCGGGCACCACCGGCAAGCCCAAGGGAATCATGCACACCTCGGGTGGCTATCTCACCCAGGCGTCCTTCACCCACTACTACGTCTTCGACATCAAGCCGGAGACCGACGTCTACTGGTGCACAGCCGATATCGGCTGGGTGACCGGTCACAGCTACATCGTCTACGGGCCGTTGTCCAACGGTGCAACCCAAGTGGTCTATGAGGGCACGCCGGCTTCGCCGGATGAGCACCGCCATTTTCAGATCATCGAAAAGTACGGTGTCACAATCTATTACACCGCACCGACTCTGGTCCGGACCTTCATGCGCTGGGGCCGCGAGTTGGCGTTCGAGCATGATCTGTCCAGCCTGCGGCTGTTGGGATCGGTCGGCGAGCCGATCAACCCGGAGGCGTGGCGCTGGTACCGGCTGGTGTTCGGTGGGGACGCGGCCCCGATCGTGGACACCTGGTGGCAGACCGAGACCGGCGCGGCGATGATTTCGCCACTGCCCGGGGTGACCACCTGCAAACCCGGTTCGGCGATGCGACCGCTGCCCGGTATCTCGGCCAAGATCGTCGACGACAACGGGGTGGAACTCGGACCGGCCACCGAGGACGGCGAACACGTCACCGGATACCTCGTCCTGGACAAGCCCTGGCCGGCAATGCTCCGCGGAATCTGGCGCGACGAAGAACGGTTCGTCGAGACCTACTGGTCTCGGTTCGCCGAACAGGGTTGGTACTTTGCCGGCGACGGGGCGCGCTACGGCAGCGACGGCGAGGTATGGGTACTCGGGCGCATCGACGACGTGATGAACATCTCCGGTCACCGGATCTCCACCGCGGAGGTGGAGTCAGCACTGGTCGGCCACGCCGGTGTCGCCGAGGCGGCCGTGGTTGGCGCATCCGACGAGTACACCGGCCAGGCGATCTGCGCCTTCGTCATCCTCAAGGAGCACCACGCCGAGATGTCCACCAAAGACATGGTGGACGTACTGCGCGCCGAGGTCGCCCGAGAGATTTCACCGATTGCCAAGCCGCGCGAAATCCACGTGGTTCCTGAACTTCCCAAGACCCGTAGCGGCAAGATCATGCGCCGGTTGCTGCGCGATGTCGCCGAGGGCCGTGAACTGGGCGATACCTCGACGCTGGTCGATCCGACCGTCTTCCAGGCGATCCGGGCCAGCAAGGCCAACTAGCCTGCCGCTGCTCAGGCCGGACCGGGGGCCACGTCGACGGTCGGGACGAAACCTGCGCCGGGCCGATCCTTGGTGGCCAGGTCGGCCAGGATCGAGTTCATCGACATGGTGATCGCCGGTGTGTGCAGCGGTATGTACTTGATGACACAGGTGGGCAGCCCTTCGGTGAAGGCTCCGTGGATCATGCCGACGAGTTTGTTATTGACCGTGACCGGGGCCCCGGAATCACCGGGCCGCCCGCACACCTGGTTGACGATGGTGCCCGGGTCCTGGCCGGGACCCCACGTCACCCCGCAGGAGTAGCCAGTGGTGCGGCCCAGCTTGCACGCCACCTGGCCGAAGGCCGGATCCGGTCCGAGACCGTTGATGATGAACCCGTTCCAGTTCGAGACGGGTGCCACCTTGGCCGGATCGAACCGGATGACGGCGTAATCCAGTCCGTCGTTTCCGGCCACCATGGTGCCGAGGGTGCCGCGGTCCTGCGCACCCTCGGCGGCAACCTGGGCGCCGGGACCGCCGCAGTGCGCGGAGGTGAAACCGACGAGAGCCCCGGTGCGGTCGGTACCGATGGCGGTGAGCGTGCAGAACGCCTCACCGTCGATGACCAGGCCTGCACCGCCGCCGAGGGGCACGGGATCCTCAGCCGCAGCGGTCGGCGATGTCGGCAGAAGCGCGGCACAGGACAGGGCTACGGCCCCCAAGACCCCCAAGGCCCGCAGTGCCGCCGCCGCTGCTCGCCGCTTACCGGTTGCCCTGGTCACCGCCACCTCCATTGCCGACCCCCTTGCACCACAAGCCTAACTTAGTCACTCTAGTAACTTCTGTAACAACGCCCGGGGTACCCCCGTCGCGTGTTCGACGTGGCAACATGAACCGCGACCACACGACTCTGGAGGACTGCCGTGAGCAAACGGGATCGCAAGAACGGGGTGCCCAACACGGCTACCTCGATTCCGCTGGTAGACCCGCATGCGATGCCGCCGAATCCATCGATCGGCGACCTGGTCAAGGACGCCAGCGCCCAGGTCTCAACACTGGTGCGGGCCGAGGTCGAACTGGCCAAGGCGGAAATCACCCGAGACGTGAAGAAGGGCCTGACCGGCAGCATCTTCTTCATCATTGCCCTGGTTGTACTGCTCTACTCCACCTTCTTCATGTTCTTCTTCCTGGCCGAACTCCTGGACACCTGGTTGTGGCGCTGGGCGGCGTTCCTGATCGTCTTCGTCCTCATGCTCGTCGTCACCGCTGTTTTCGCACTGCTCGGCTACCTCAAGGTGCGACGGATCCGCGGACCCCAGCAGACCATCAAGTCGGTCAAGGAGACCACTGCCGCGCTCAGCCCGGGGCTGTCGAAGTTCGCCGGCGGGACCTCGTCGTCCCCCACTTCTGCTCCCGCACCGGTCCCGCCGCGCATTCAATCGCCGGCTTCGCAGCGTCCTGCCGTTGCCGCCGCCCCCTATCAGCGGGACGCATACCCCACCGAGACCGTGGAGTACGGGCAGACCGCCTACCCCACCGAGACCGTGGTGTACGAGGAGACCGTGTACCCGGCGGAGACCGTGGAGTATGGGGAGACCGAGTACGGGGAGACCGCGTACGGGGAGACCGCGTACGAGGGGACCGTGTACAAGGGGACCGTGTACGAGGACGCCGAGTACACCGGATACGCCGAGTACGAGCCGACCGAGTACGTGGAGTCGACGGAGTACACCGATTATGTCGAATATGTCGAACCCACCGGGTACCCGCCGGGCCATGATCCGACCGCCGCGGTGTACGCCGACACCGGCCTGCCGGTCACACCGCCGGATCGGTTACCAGGCGATCCGTCTGGCTGGTGATGACTAGCCCGGATCCTTCGGTCACCCGCATCGCGGGCCCGTGGCGTCACCATGACGTCCACGCCAACGGCATCCGGTTCCAGTGCGTCGAAGCTCTGAACATCGACGACGACGACACCCCGCCCACCGCCAGGCCACTGATCCTCCTGCTGCATGGATTTGCCTCGTTCTGGTGGTCGTGGCGCCATCAGTTACGTGGACTGAGCGGCGCCCGGGTGGTCGCCGTAGACCTGCGCGGGTACGGCGGGAGCGACAAGCCCCCACGCGGATACGACGGCTGGACTCTGGCCGGCGACACCGCCGGCCTGGTCCGCGCACTCGGACACACCTCCGCCACCCTGGTGGGTCACGCCGATGGCGGCCTGGTGGGATGGGCGACCGCGGTTCTGCACTCCCGGGTGGTCGACGCCGTCGCCCTGATCAGTTCGCCGCACCCGGCCGCTCTGCGCCGTTCGGTAATGACCAATCGTGACCAGCGGCGTGCACTGCTTCCCAGCCTGCTGCGCTACCAGGTTCCGCGGCGGCCCGAACGCCTGCTCACCCGCAACAACGCCGAGGAGTTGGAGACACTGATCCGGGCCCGCTCCTCCGGGAAATGGATTGCCTCCGCGGACTTCTCGGAGACCATCGCGCACCTGCGGGAGGCCATCCAGATCCCGTCAGCAGCACATTCGGCGCTGGAGTACCAGCGCTGGGCTGTGCGCAGCCAGACGCGCAGCGAGGGCCGTAGGTTCATGACGCTGATGAACCGTTCAATCGACCTGCCACTGCTGCATCTACACGGCGGCGAGGACCCCTACGTCCTGAAGGATCCGGTCCAGCGCAGCCGTCGCTACGCACCGCGCGGGCGATTCGTGGAACTTCCCGGCGTCGGGCACTACGCCCACGAGGAGGCGCCCGCGGAGGTCAACGGACACCTCCAGCGTTTCCTGGATGCGACCGGGCTCAACCGGTGACACAGGCACCGGTCGGCACCTTGGCGGTGTTGCCGATCTTGGCCAACTGCCGGGACACCTCGTCGGTGGTCATCACGAATCCGGTGTCGTTGTCGTCGACTCCCGCACCGAAGACCACGCCGATCACCTGACCGGACCTGTTGATCATGGGGCCACCGGAATTACCTTGGCGGACAGTCCCTCTGATGGTGTAGACCTCTCGGTTCACGGTCTTCGTCTTATAGATGTCAGGGCCGCTGAGTTCGATGATCTCCCGAACCCTGGCCGGGGTGGCGACGAAGTCGCCGCCGCCGGGAAAGCCGAGCACAACGGCGTCGGTGCCCGTCTTCGCGGGCTGGTCGGCGAACACCAACGGCTGCAGCGGCAGATTCGGCACATCGAGGATGGAGATGTCGGCGTCGGGGTCATAGGCCACCACCGTCGCGTCGTAGGTCTGGCCCTCGGCCTCGACGGTCACACTGTCCGAGCCGGCCACCACATGCGCATTGGACATCACCCGGTTGGGGGCGATGACGAAACCGGTTCCCTCGAGCACCTTTTGGCAGCTCGTCGCGACACCGCGGATCTTGACGACGCTGGGCCGCGACTTTGCCACGACCAGGCTGTCGGCCAGCGTGGCGTCCGGAGCATCGACGGTCGGCACCGGGGTGCGCATCGGATCGAGGACTTCCGGCAGGCCTGAGGTACTCAGCAGGGCCGACATCCGCTTGGGTACCGAACGCAGCCAATCCGGTGCGTATTTGTCGACTTCGGTGATGACCTTCGAATCGCGGGCGGCCGACGCCAGACTGGTCTGGTTGGAGGTCGTCAGCGGACTGCCGAGCAGCCAGGCGGCGATGAGCACCACAATGAGTTGCAGCCCGACGCCGATGAGCGAGTCGGCCAACCGGACAGGACCGCTGCGGATCGAGCCGCGGACCGCACGGCCGAGTACCACCCCGGCCACCTCACCGATGACCACCAGCGCCAGGATGAGAAGCAGCGCGGTGAAGAGCTTCCCGCGCGGCGAGTCGACGTGGCTGACGATGTGTGGGGCGAGCATGACGCCGGCGATCGCGCCGAGGACCACCCCGATGAACGACATGAGCGAACCCAGTGCACCCGAACGCCATCCGGAGATCGCGGCAATCAAGGCCACGCCGATGATGGCGATGTCCAGCCATTGCGAGCCCGTCACACCGGCTCCTCCCTGTCGTCGCGGCCGTCCCCAACGAGCGCCATCGCCTCATCCAACTCTCGCACGTCCTCGGTGTCCCACGGTTGCGCCCATCCGGCCACGTCGAGCATTGCCGAGATTACGTGGCCGGTGAATCCCCACACCAACATCTCGTTGAGCAGGAACGCCGGGCCGGCGTAGCGCCGATCGGCATCAGTGCGACACACCATGAGCCGGTTTCGCGGATTGATCAACGCACGCAACGGAACCCGCGCCACAGCAGCCGTCTCTGATTCGTCGACCACCATGACCGGCCCAGGGTCCGGCGAGTAGGCCAGCACCGGAACGACGTGAAAGCCCGACGGCGGGATGAACATCCGGTCCAAGGTGCCCAGTGGGTGCAGGCGCGCGGGATCGACGCCGGTCTCTTCGTTGGCCTCGCGCAGTGCGGTCTGCACCGGGTGCGGATCACCCGGGTCTACCGCACCGCCGGGAAACGCCGCCTGGCCGGCGTGGTGACGCAATGTCCCGGCCCGAACAGTCAGCAGCAGGTCTGCCTCAACGGGCACCTGCCCGGCCGGGCGTTCGGCCGGCGGGCCGGAGAACAGCACGAGCACCGCAGCCTCCCTGGACCGGCTTGTGGCCGCCTGGCTCAGTGCGGTGAGCAACTCGGGCGGAACCCGTCGCCGGTAGGCCTCGGGAATGCGGTCCAGGTTGTCGATCAAGGGCGCCAGCCACGGCGGTCGCGCCTGCGGCCGAAGGGCAGCCACTGCGCCCGCCGGGAGACTCCAATCCTGTGCCGTCACTACCGCAACGCCGTATCCACCGCGGCGGCAACCTCATCGGCGCTGGTGAACGGCTGCGGCAGCACCCGCGCAACGCTACCGTCCCGGCGCAGCACCACCGTCGCAGGCATGACGTTCGGCACGCCGAGGGCGGCGGCGATACTGCGCCTGCCGTCCTGCAGTACCGGCAAACGGACGCCGAGTTCGGCCATCCGCAGCAGCCCAGCCGTCTCGTTCTCGTCCTGATGGACGGTGACCACCTCGACGGCATCGCCGACCCGGCGCTGGTACTCCTGCAGGGCGGGAAGTTCGTCGGCACACGGACCGCACCAGTAGGCCCACAGGTTCAGCACCACCGGACGGCCGGCCAGCGCGGCGGCGACGTCGACGTCGGAGCCGTCGGAGGCGCACTCCACCACCACGTCACGCAGCCGTTGTGGACCGGGACCGCCCGCGCCGACCGGGCAGGGCGGCAGCGCTGCCATTCGCCGGGGTTCGGCGAGCGCCTCGGGGGTGTCGGCGTCGCGGTGGGTGCGCGGAGCCGCCGAGGACTGAGTAGACGGGCTCGGCCGGTCGGTGAGTTCGGAGACCAGCGCGACGGCGAGGGCGCCGAGGATGGCCAGCACCACCAGCGTCCAGGCGGTCGAGGTTCGCATGTGAGCTCCTTGGCGAGCGGGTAGGCGTAGTTGTCGAGGTCGGCTACCGCTGCGAGCAGACTACGAGATCGGGGAGCGCCCCCGGCGAGCCGAAGTGCCCGGGGTGGCGGGGTGGCGGGGTGGCGGGGATACGATCGGGCGCCTAGTGTCCACCGAAATCCCCGCGACGTCTCATCCCGCGGCGCAACGCCTGCGCGCCGGGATTGTCGTGGGCGCACTCGGGGTTGTGTTCGGTGATATCGGCACCAGTCCGATCTACACACTGCAGACGGTGTTCAATCCCGGCGATCCACATCCGGTGCCGATCAACATCAACAACGTCTACGGCGTGGTGTCGCTGGTCTTCTGGTCGGTGATGGCCATCGTCACACTGACCTACGTCATGTTGGTGATGCGGGCCGACAATGACGGCGAGGGCGGGGTCATGGCCCTGATCACCCAGGTCCACCGGTTGGCGGACAAGTCCAATCCTCGCGTCGTTGCCGCGCTTTCCACCCTCGGAATCCTTGGTGCGGCATTGTTTTTCGGTGACAGCATGATCACTCCGGCGATCTCAGTGCTCTCCGCCGTCGAGGGCCTCAAGGTCGTCGATCCGGGACTGGCCGAACTCGTGGTGCCCATCACCGTGGTCATCGTCGTCGGACTGTTCTCGGTGCAGCGCCACGGCACCGCGACGGTGGGCCGGTTCTTCGGCCCGGTGATGATCCTGTGGTTCGTCGTCATCGGGTTCGCCGGTGTGCGCGGCATCATGGGCCACCCGCAGATCCTGCGCGCACTGTCGCCGCTCTACGCCCTTGAGTTCATGGCCGGCCATTTCCACATCGCCTTCTTCGCACTGGCCGCTGTCGTCCTGGCGGTCACGGGGGCCGAGGCGCTGTTTGCGGACATGGGCCACTTCGGCCGGGCGCCGATCACCCTCGCGTGGTTGGGCCTGGTGTTGCCGGCCTTGGTGCTCAACTACTTCGGGCAGGGCGCGTTGCTCATCGGCGACGAGAGCAACGTGAAGGCCCCGTTCTTCATGCTGTTCCCCGGCTGGGC
>CAXNJA010000017.1:0-30748 GCA_964202555.1 Mycobacterium sp. | reverse complement strand
GTCACCCGTGCGATCGACCAGGTGTGCACGGTGGGGCGCACGCTGAAGTCGGGCACCGAGATCACCTTCGAGGTCGTCTCGCCGTGAGCGAGCAGACCCGGCTCACGGCTTGGGTGCACGGCTACGTCCAAGGGGTGGGTTTCCGCTGGTGGACCCGGTCGCGGGCGCTGGAACTGGGGCTGACCGGCTATGCGGCCAACCAGACCGACGGGCGGGTGCTGATAGTCGCCCAGGGCCCCCGGCCGGGCTGCGATCAACTTCTGGAGTTGCTGCGCGGGGGCACGACCCCCGGTTCGGTGGACACCGTCGTCGCCGAGTACGCCCAACCGGGGGAACCGATGACGGGGTTCTGCGAGCGATAAACCCCCGGGGGTATAGTCGAATCAGAGTCACTGACGCCGCTCTTTTCGGAGGACCCCATGCAAGACACCGCATCGCCCCACGTCATCCCGTTGGATTCCAGCGGACTGGGTGACCGCAGCTATATCGCCCATGACGGCTCGGCCGCCCTCGTCGTCGATCCGCAGCGGGACTCCGACCGGATCGACGAACTGCTCGCCGAGCACGGCCTGACGCTGACGCACGTGGCTGAGACCCACATCCACAACGACTACGTCACCGGCGGCCTGGAACTGGCCCGGCGGCACGGCGCCACCTACGTCATTCCGGGCGATGTGGAGGTGTCCTACGAGGCGCTGGCGGTGCGTGACGGTGACTCCTTCACCGTTGGCGAGCTGACCGTCGACGTCATCCACACTCCCGGCCACACCCCGCACCACGTCTCCTTCGCGGTGCGCAAGGGCGATCACCGGGGTGCGGTGTTCACCGGGGGCTCGCTGCTCTACGGCAGCGTCGGCCGTCCCGACCTGGTCGCGCCGGACATGGCCGTCAAGCAGGCCCATGACCAATGGCATTCGGTGCGCCGTCTGGCGCAAACCCTCGACGACGAGACCCCGATCTATCCCACCCACGGCTTTGGTTCCTTCTGCGCGGCGACCCAGGCCCAGGGACTGTCCTCAACGATCGGCAACGAGAAGACGATCAACCCGGCCCTGACCGAGGCCGAGGAGGAGTTCGTGACCAAGCTGCTGGCCGGCCTGGACGTCTTCCCGGCCTACTACGCGCACATGGGACCGGCCAATGCCGCCGGGCCCCGTGACGTCGATCTGTCGATGCCCGAGCAGGCCGATCCGGCCGTGCTGCGGGAGCGGATCAACCGTGGCGAGTGGGTCGTTGACCTTCGGTCCCGCAAGGTTTTCGCGGCCGGGCACGTCCCCGGTGCGCTGAACTTCGACCTCGACGGCGCCTTCATCAACTACCTGGCCTGGATGATGCCGTGGGGCACTCCGGTGACCCTGCTGGGTTCCACCCCTGAGCAGGTCCACGCTGCCCACCGGGAGTTGGTCCGAGTCGGCATCGACAACGCCGTCGGCCAGGCCTCCGGTGGTCCGGAGACCTGGTTGGAGAATCCGGCCACCGCGCAGCGCCTCGAGCAGGTCGACTTCCGAGGTGTCGCCGCAGCACTGGCCGCCGACAAGGACGCCATCGTGGTGGACACCCGCCAAATCCTGGAGTGGGAGGCCGGACACGTCGCGCAGGCCGTCTTCATGCCGTTCTACGAGATCGCCGACCGGCTCGCGGAGATTCCACGGGACAAGGCGGTCTACGTTTACTGCGGTTCCGGCTACCGCGCCGCCGCGGTGGCCTCGCTGCTGCAGCACAACGGGTTCACCAACGTCGTCCACGTCGATGACGACTTCCCCAACGCCGCCGCGGCCGGCCTCGACATCGTCGCCGAGGATGCTCCGGCACGCGAACCGGGATGGACGTGGATTGCATCCCGGGCGGCTGTCCGGGAGTTCAGTCCGCGGTCGGTGGCCGATACCAGGAGTTAAGCGCAGGCAGGTTGGGGTCGCCGGTACGCTGACCCGACGTGTACCTCAAGAGTCTGACGCTGAAGGGTTTCAAGTCTTTCGCCTCGTCAACGACTCTGCGCTTCGAGCCGGGCATCACCTGCGTGGTTGGTCCCAACGGCTCCGGCAAATCCAACGTCGTCGACGCTCTGACCTGGGTGATGGGCGAGCAGGGAGTCAAAACCCTGCGCGGCGGCAAGATGGAGGACGTCATCTTCGCCGGCACGTCCTCGCGGGCGCCGCTGGGCCGCGCCGAGGTCACCCTGACCATCGACAATTCCGATAACGCGCTGCCCATCGAGTACTCCGAGGTGTCCATCACCCGCCGGATGTTCCGCGACGGCGCCGGCGAGTACGAGATCAACGGCAACAGTTGCCGGCTGCTCGACATCCAGGAGTTGCTCAGCGACTCCGGTATCGGCCGGGAGATGCACGTCATCGTCGGCCAGGGCCGGCTGGCGCAGATCCTGGAATCCCGTCCGGAGGACCGCCGGGCGTTCATCGAGGAAGCCGCCGGGGTCCTCAAGCACCGCAAGCGCAAGGAAAAGGCGCTGCGCAAGCTGGATGCCACGGCCGCCAACATGGCCCGGCTGACTGACCTCACCACCGAACTGCGCCGTCAACTCAAGCCGCTGGGCCGCCAGGCCGAGGTGGCCCGTCGCGCACAGACCATCCAAGCCGACCTGCGTGACGCCAGGTTGCGGCTGGCCGCTGACGACCTGGTGGCCCGCCGCGCCGAATTCGCCGGCGCCGATGACATCGAGACGAGCCTGCGCCGCGAGCACGAGGACGCCGCCACTCGGCTGGCTGAGGCGTCCGCTCAACTGGCCGCCCACGAAACGGCAGTGGCGTCGCTGTCGGAACGTACCGATGCCGCCCAGCAGACCTGGTTTCGGCTCTCCGCGCTGTCCGAGCGGGTCAGTGCCACGATCCGCATCGCCAGCGAGCGCGCCCAGCACCTCGACACCGAACCCACCGCCAACGCCGGCCCCGATCCCGACGAACTGGAGGCCCAGGCCGAGGAGGTGGCCCAGCAGGAGCGGGCCCTGCTCGCCGAGCTGGAAGCCGCCCGGGCCAGGGCGGAGCTGGCCCGCGCTGAGCTTGGCGAAAAAGAAAGGGCGGCAACCGAAGCCGAGCGGATGCACCTGGCTGCTGTGCGAGCCGAAGCGGATCGCCGGGAAGGTCTGGCCCGGCTGGCCGGTCAGGTGGAGACCGGCCGTGCCCGGGTGGAGTCCATCGACGAAGGCGTAGCCCGACTGTCGGCGGCCATCGAAGAGTCCGCCACCCGCACCGAGGTGGCCAAGGCCGATTTTGAGACGGTGCAGAGCCGGATCGGTGAACTCGACCAGGGCGAGTTGGGCCTCGATGAGCACCACGACCGCACGATCGCTGCACTGCGCCTCGCCGACGAGAGGGTCACCGAACTGCAGACCGCCGAACGTGCCGCCGAACGCGGGGTAGCCTCGCTGCAGGCCCGCATCGAGGCGCTCGCCGTCGGCCTGGAACGCAAGGACGGCGCGGCCTGGCTGGTGGAAAATCGTGGCGGCACAGGTCTTCTCGGAACAGTGGCGAAACTGGTCCGGGTGCACTACGGCTATGAGACGCCGCTGGCCGCGGTGCTCGGCGCGGCCGCCGACGCTGTGGCTGCCGACGGTTTCTCCTCAGCCCGCTCGGCCGTGCAGGCCCTCAAGGACGCTGACGGCGGGCGGGCGGCGATCGTGCTGGCGGACTGGCCCGCCGCCACGCGCCAGGACGGCGGAGCGCTGCCCGAGGGCGCCCGGTGGGCGCTCGATCTGGTCGACGCGCCGGATCGGCTGCAGGGCGCCTTGACGGCGATGCTGTCCGGGGTTGCCGTCGTCGAGGACCTCGCCGCCGCGCTGGACCTGGTTGCCAGTCGTCCCCAGTTGCGGGCGGTGACTCGCGACGGCGACCTGGTCGGAGCCGGCTGGGTCGACGGCGGCTCGGACCGCAAACCCAGCACGCTGGAGATCGCCGGCGCCGTCGAACAGGCCCGCACCGAACTGGCCGCCGCAGAGACCCAGGTTGGCGAGTTGACGGCCGCCCTGGCCGGCGCGCTTGCCGAGCAGGCCGGCCGGCAGGACGCCGCCGAGCAGGCCCTGGCCGCCCTGAATGAGTCCGACGCCGCGATGTCGGCGATCTACGAGCAGTTGGGGCGTCTCGGTCAGGAGGTCCGAGCCGCCGAGGAGGAGTGGCGACGGCTCAGCGCCCAGCGCGACGAACTCGAAGCCGGCCGCGCCCAGGCGGTCGAGGACCTCAGCGGGCTCGAAGCCCGCCTGCACGCCGCGCAGGAAACCCAGACCGTCGTCGAAGCCACGCCGGGGGAACGCCAGCAGATCCAGGCCGCCGCCGAGGCAGCCCGCGCCACCGAGGTCGAGTCCCGGCTGGCCGTGCGCACCGCCGAAGAACGGGCGAATGCCGTTCGGGGACGAGCGGATTCACTTCGCCGCGCCGCCGCCGCCGAACGCGAGGCGCGGGTTCGCGCCCAGCAGGCCCGCGCCGCCCGCCAGCATGCGGCCGAGGTCGCCGCCGCCGTCGCCGAGAGCGGCCGGCAGGTCGCCGAGCACCTCGGCGTCGTCGTCGCCGCGGCCTCCCGGGCCCGCGACAGGCTGGCCGCTGAACGCCAGCAACGTGCCACCGCGATGGCCGCCGCACGTACCGAAGTGTCCGCGCTCAACAGTCGCATCGGTGAGCTGACCGACGCCCTGCACCGCGACGAGGTAGCCAAGGCGCAGGCGGCGATGCGGATCGAACAGCTTGAGCAGACGGTCCTCGAGCAGTTCGGCATGGCTGGTGACGATCTGGTCGCCGAGTACGGCCCGCAGGTGACGCTGCCCCCGTCGGAGTTGGAGATGGCCGAATACGAGCAGGCCCGCGAACGCGGGGAGCAGGTCACCTCGCCGGCGCCGATGCCGTACGACCGGCCCACCCAGCAGCGGCGGGCCAAACGCGCCGAGCGTGAACTCGCCGAACTCGGCCGGGTCAACCCGCTGGCGCTGGAGGAATTCGCCGCCCTGGAGGAGCGCTACAACTTCCTGTCCACCCAACTTGAGGACGTCAAGGCTGCGCGCAAGGACCTGCTGGATGTGATCGCCGGCGTCGACGAACGCATCCTGCAGGTCTTCACCGAGGCCTACGCCGACGTCGAACGGGAGTTCACCGATGTCTTCGCCGCGCTGTTCCCGGGCGGGGAGGGCCGACTGCTGCTCACCGACCCCAACAACATGCTGACCACCGGAGTCGAAGTCGAGGCCCGCCCACCCGGCAAGAAGGTCAAGCGGCTCTCATTGCTGTCCGGCGGCGAGAAGTCGCTGACCGCAGTGGCCATGCTGGTGGCGATCTTCCGGGCCCGGCCCTCGCCGTTCTACGTGATGGACGAGGTGGAGGCGGCGTTGGACGACGTCAACCTGCGCCGTCTGATCGGGTTATTCGAACAGCTGCGGTCGCAATCGCAGCTGATCATCATCACCCACCAGAAGCCGACCATGGAGATCGCCGACGCGCTCTACGGCGTCTCCATGCAGGGCGACGGCATCACCGCGGTGATCTCCCAGCGGATGCGCGGGGAGACGCTCGCCGCCGCCACCTAGGCGATTTCGGCGCGCTTGCGTGCGCCCAGCGCTCGTTAGCGCGCCGAAACGGGCGGGGGCAATGCGCTGAGGTCGGACACCCCGCAGCAGTGCAGGCAGATCCGCAGCTCCTCGATGAACCCGCCGAGAACGTCGACCACGGCCGAAGATGACTCGATGGCCGGGGCCAGCAGTGGGCGGGCCATCGCCACCACGTCGGCGCCCAGCGCCAGCGCCTTGGCCGCGTCCATGCCGGAGCGCACCCCGCCGGAGGCCACCAGCGGCATCTCGGGCAGCGTGCGGCGCACCTCCATCAATGCCTGGGCGGTCGGGATGCCCCAGTCGGCGACCGCCGGATAGCGCACCTCGCCGTAGCGCACCAACTGCTCCACCCGGGCCCACGACGTGCCGCCGGCGCCGGCGACATCCACGGCGGCGATCGACATGCCGCGCAGCCGTTCGGCCGCCGCGGTGCCGATCCCGTGTCCGACCTCCTTGACCAGGACCGGGTAGTCCAGTTCGGCCGCGAGCCGGCCCAGCCGGTCCAACGAGCCGGTGAAATCGGTGTCGCCGTTGCATTGCATCGCCTCCTGCAACGGATTGATATGCACCGCAACGGCATTCGCGCCGACCCGCTTCAGGGCCGCGGTGAGCCGGGGGGCCAGGTCGTCGGTCACCTGCGCCAGCCCGATGTTGCCGATCAGCAGCACGTCCGGGGCCAGGTCGCGAACTTCGAAACTGGCCGCGGCCACGTCTGCGGACGGGTCGTCGCCCAGCATGATGCGCTGCGAGCCCAGCATCATGCCGACCCCCAACTTCTGGGCCGCCTCGGCCAGGTTCCGGTTGATGGTGCGGGCCAATTCCGCCCCCCCTGTCATCGCCCCGATCAGCACCGGTGCCTGCAGTGGGCTGCCGAGAAAACGGGTGCTCAGATCGATGTCGGCCAGGCTGGTCTGGGTCAGCGCGTTGTACGGCAACTCGAACCAGTCGAAGCCGGCAGTGACCCCGACGAACTCGACCGGGCCGGTCAGGCAGGCATCGATGTGGCGCAGTTTGCGCGCCGCCAGTCCGTCGCTCACGCGGGCCAGTCCGGGACGAGTTTGCCAGGCTGGCAGCGGCCGGACCGGAATCCCTGGAACAATGGCACGGTGTCACAGGGTCTGTGGATCGCCATCGCGGTCATCGCCATCCTCGTCATCATCGCGCTAGTCACCGGATCGGTGCTCTACCGGCGGCGCCAGGTCAGCCTGCGCCCCACCGGCGCAGCCCCCGAAGCCGAAGCCGCCGAGATCGAGGCTCCCATACCGGTCGACAAGTCGGGCGGCTACACCGCCAAGTCTGGCATCACCTTCACACAATCGTCAGCAGCACCGGCGACGGTCGAACGCCCCGCTGACCGCGGTAAGCCGCCGCAGATCGACACGACGGGCCTGCCCGGCGTCGGCGATGACGCCGCCCTCCCGCGGGACTCGCTGAGACGTCCGATTTCCCAGGTGAGGCTGCCTGAACCGCCGGTTCTCGACGAGACTTACGACGAGACCTTCGACGAGGCCTTCGACGAGACCTTCGACGAGACCTTCGACGAGATGATGGCCTCGGACACCGGCGTTCTTCCGCCGAGCGCGCCGACGGCCGAGGACATCGCCGACACCACGGTGGCCCCGAGTGTGTCGGAGGTCGCCGTACCTGCGGCACTCGATCTGGATTCGATCGCGCCGACAGCAGGTCGGCTGGAGCGGCTACGCGGACGGCTGGCCAAATCGCAGAACGCGTTCGGCCGCAGCATGCTCGGCTTGCTCGGCGGCGGCGATCTCGACGAGGACTCCTGGGAAGAGGTGGAGGACACCCTGCTGGTGGCCGACCTCGGGCCCACGACCACTACCTCGGTGGTCGAGCACCTGCGTGCCGGGATGGCCGCGGGCAGTGTGCGTACCGAGGCGCAGGCCCGCGCGGTGCTGCGTCAGGTCCTGATCGCTGAACTCAATCCGGCCTTCGACCGCTCGATCCGTGCGCTGCCGCACAACGACAAGCCCTCGGTGCTGCTGGTGGTCGGTGTCAACGGCACCGGCAAGACCACCACGGTCGGCAAACTAGCCCGCGTTCTGGTGGCCGACGGTCGCCGCGTGGTGCTGGGGGCGGCCGATACCTTCCGGGCGGCGGCCGCCGACCAGTTGGAGACCTGGGCGGTGCGGGTCGGTGCGGAGGTGGTCCGTGGGCCGGAGGGGGCCGACCCGGCGTCGGTGGCCTTCGACGCCGTGGACAAGGGCATCGAGACCGGGGTGGACGTGGTGGTCATCGACACTGCCGGGCGCTTGCACACCAAGACCGGTCTGATGGACGAGTTGGGCAAGATCAAGCGGGTGATGGAGAAGCGGGCGGCCGCCGTCGACGAAGTTTTGCTGGTTTTGGACGCCACCATCGGACAGAACGGCCTTACCCAGGCGCGGGTCTTCGCCGACGTCGTCGACATCACCGGCGTGGTGCTGACCAAACTGGACGGAACAGCCAAGGGTGGCATCGTTTTCCGGGTGCAACAGGAACTCGGCGTGCCGGTGAAACTGGTCGGTCTGGGTGAAGGGCCCGATGATCTGGCCCCGTTCGAGCCGGCCGCCTTCGTGGACGCTCTGCTGGGTTGAACGGCTCACCGCCGCTGGTGTAACAACACCGAAACCCCCGCCGCGGCTTCGTTCACCTCACCGAAACATCGGCGAGCGGCTCCGGAAACAACTACTGCGCAAGGTTCTCCTCGAGTCGCCTGAAAGTGGCGACGCAAAGGAGGAACTGCGAGTGGACCTATTCCCGGTGATGGGGGTGCCGGACAGCGGTGACACTGCGTGGATGCTGGCAAGCGCCGCGCTAGTGCTGCTGATGACACCCGGCTTGGCATTCTTTTACGGCGGCATGGTGCGCGCCCGAGGTGTGCTGAACATGATCATGATGAGCGTCAGCGCCATGGGCGTGGTGACGGTGCTGTGGGTGCTGTACGGGTACTCGGTCACCTTCGGCAACGACAAGTTCGGTGTGTTGGGTGATCCCAGTCAATACTTCGGTCTTAAGGGCCTCATCGGCGGCAATGCCGTCGCCGAGGTGATCGCCGACCCGGCTACCGGTATCGAAGCGGTGGAGGCGGTGACCATTCCGCTGGCCGGCACCATCCCGCAGACGGTGTTCGTGGCGTTCCAGTTGATGTTCGCCATCATCACCGTCGCCCTGATTTCCGGCGCGGTCGCCGACCGGCTCAAGTTCAGCGCTTGGCTGCTGTTCGCCGGGCTGTGGGCGACCTTCGTCTACTTCCCGGTGGCGCACTGGGTGTTCGCCTTCGACGGGGTGACGGCTGAGACGGGTGGCTGGATTGCCAACAAGCTCAAAGCGATTGACTTCGCCGGTGGAACGGCGGTGCATATCAACGCCGGCATTGCGGCGCTGGTACTGGCCCTCATCCTGGGTAAACGCCTGGGCTGGCCGGGCACCCCGATGCGTCCGCACAACCTGCCCTTCGTGATGCTCGGTGCCGGGCTGCTGTGGTTCGGCTGGTACGGGTTCAACGCCGGTTCGGCCATCGGTGCCGGCGGCATCGCCGGAACGACGTTCGTGACGACGACGATCGCCACAGCGGCTGCAATGTTGGGCTGGCTGCTCACCGAGCGGATCCGCGACGGTCACGGCACCTCGCTGGGTGCGGCCTCGGGCATCGTGGCGGGCCTGGTGGCCATCACCCCGGCCTGCTCATCGGTCAACGTTCTGGGCGCTCTGGCCATCGGCGCGGTGTCGGGAATTCTGTGCGCGCTGGCAGTCGGACTGAAGTACAAGTTCGGCTACGACGACTCACTCGACGTGGTCGGCGTGCACCTGGTCGGCGGTCTGGTGGGCACCCTGATGGTCGGCCTGGTGGCGACCCAGGAGGCTCCGGCGGCCGTGGACGGCCTGTTCTACGGCGGCGGCTTCGATCAGTTGCTCCGGCAGGCGGCCGGCGCTTTCGCGGTGCTGGCTTACTCCGCCGTCGTGACGGCTATCTTGGCCTTGCTCGTGAAGCACACCATCGGACTGAGACTCGACCGGGAAGCTGAGGCTTCCGGTATCGACGAGTCTGAACATGCCGAAACCGCTTACGACTTCGCCGCTTCCGGCGGTGGCGGTGGCGGTGGCGGTTCGGTCCTTACCCGGCAAGGCGTGGAGGTATAGAGGATATGAAGCTGATCACTGCGATCATCAAGCCGTTCACTCTCGAAGACGTCAAGACCGGACTGGAAGAACTTGGTGTCCGGGGTATGACGGTCAGCGAGGTCCAGGGGTACGGCCGGCAGAAGGGACACACCGAGGTCTACCGCGGCGCTGAGTACGCCGTCGACTTCGTGCCCAAGGTCCGCGTCGAGGTCGTCGTCGACGACTTCGCCGTGGACAAGGTGGTCGACGTCATCGTCGCCGCCGCCCGAACCGGCAAGATCGGTGACGGCAAGGTCTGGGTGAGTCCGGTGGACACCATCGTCCGGGTGCGTACCGGCGAACGGGGTTCCGACGCGCTGTAAGCCGTGCGCCGAAGAACTGGAATGACTGTGCAATGACGCCAAACGGAATGGCAAAGCGGACAGATGATTCCACCCGCTGGAGGTGGAAGCCTCCAGCGGTGGAATCACTCCACGACGCCAAGGATCTTGCGGCGGCGCACCGGCAACTGCTCGACGGCGGTCAACGCCGACTCGATGCAGCGGCACTGCGCGAGGCCTTGCTGGATCTGCATGAACTTTGGCTCACCACAAAGGCTTCCGAACTGGGACTCGTCGCGGGCAGCGGCTTCGCCATCGTCGCCACCGGCGGTCTCGGCCGCCGTGAGATGGTGCCCTACTCCGATCTGGATTTGATGCTGCTGCACGACAACATGCCCGCCGAAGTGGTGAGCGAGGTCGCCGAGTTGCTCTGGTACCCGCTGTGGGACGCCAATATCCGGCTCGATCACAGTGTGCGGACGGTGTCAGAGGCTCTTCAGGTCGCCGGTGCGGACATGTCCGCCGGGCTGGCGATGCTGGAAAGCCGTTTCATCGCCGGTGACCAGGACCTGTCCGCACGACTGACCGGCGGTGCGCGGCGGCAGTGGCGGGCGGGAATCGTTTCCCGCTTCGACGAGTTGGTCGAGCAGAGCCGGGCGCGCTGGGCGCGCGCCGGCCAGATCGCCCACCGGGCCGAACCGGACCTCAAGTCCGGCATGGGCGGACTTCGGGACGTCCAGTTGCTCAACGCATTGGCGGTCGCGCAACTGGCCGATGTCTACCCCAGCCTCGCGCCGGATTCGCCGGCCGGTTCGCTCAGCGCTGCCCACCTGACGCTGGTGAATGTCCGGACCGAACTGCACCGGGCGTCGCGGCGCGGACGCGACCAACTTCTCGCGCAGTATGCCGACGAGATCGGCGCGGCCCTGCGTATCGGCGATCGCTTCGACCTGGCCCGCGCGCTCTCTGACGCCGCGCGCACCGTCAGCTATTACGTCGACGCCGGTGTGCGCATCGCGGCGAATGCGCTGCCGCGCCGTGGCCTGTCCGCGCTGCGAAGGCCGGTGCGCCGTCCGCTCGACGAAGGCGTGGTGGAGTACGGCGGCGAGGTGATCCTCGCCCGCGACGCCCGACCGCAGCGCGACCCGGGCCTGACCCTGCGGGTGGCCGCCGCGTCGGCGGCGACCGGCCTGCCTATCGCCGCCTCCACGCTGGGGCGGCTGGCTGACACCGCGCCGGAGTTGCGTGCCCCGTGGCCCCGGGAGGCGTTGGAGAACCTGCTGGTGCTGCTCTCGGCCGGGCCCACCACGGCCACCACCATCGAGGCCCTGGACCGCACCGGGCTGTGGGGTCGGCTCTTCCCGGAGTGGGGGGTGGTGCGGGATCTGCCGCCCCGGGACGCGGTGCACATTTGGACCGTCGATCGCCACCTCGTCGAAACCGTCACGTGCGCAGGTGCATTCAGCACCCGGGTTTCCCGCCCCGATCTGTTGCTGTTGGGTGCGCTGCTGCACGACCTGGGCAAGGGGCGCGGTGGTGACCACAGCGTCATCGGCGCTGAACTGGCCACCCGGGTGGGGGAGCGACTGGGCCTATGGCCCTCCGACGTCAAACTGCTGGCCGCGATGGTGCGACACCATCTGCTGCTGCCGAACGTGGCCACCCGGCGCGATCTGAAGGATCCCGCGACGATCGGCGCGGTTGTGGATGCCCTCGAGGGCGACTCGATGCTGCTGGAACTGCTGCACGTGCTTGCCGAGGCTGATTCGCTGGCGACCGGACCGGGCGTCTGGGGCGATTGGAAGGCCGCGCTCATCGGCGATCTCGTCCGCCGCTGTCGCGGTCGGATGACCGGTGAGCCCGAGCCGCATCCCGAACCCGTTCCCGCCGAACACCTGGCACTGGCCCGCGACGGTGCCGTCCACGTGGAGTTGGTGCCGGGCCCCTCACCGCACACCTATCTGGTCACCATGATCGCCCCGGACCGTCGCGGTCTGCTCTCCAAAGCGGCTGGTGTGCTGGCACTTAACGCGCTCAGCGTGCACTCGGCCTCGGTGAACAGCGCCCTGCTCTCCGGTCAGGCCGCTCCTATCAGTGCCGCGCCCATCAGTACCGCTCCCATCAGTACGGCGGCCATCAACACCTTTCTGGTCTCGCCGCACTTCGGTTCCCCGCCTGCCGCGGAGTTACTGCGCCAGCAGTTCGCCCTGGCCCTCGACGGCCGGTCCGACGTCATCGGGGCGCTGCAGAAACGGGACCGTGACTCCGCCGGTACCGAGCGCGCGGGAAACCCGAAGTTGGCGGTGCCCGGGGCCGTCCCGGCACCCCCGCTGATCCTCTGGCACGACCCCGGACCGGATGGCGGGACACAGCTGGTAGAGGTGCGCGCCACCGACCGCGCCGGATTGCTGGCCGTGCTCACCGCGGTGTTCGAGCGATCCGGCGTCGACATCGAATGGGCCAAGATCACCACATTCGGCGCCTCGGTGATCGACGTCTTCGCCGTCTCGGCGCCCGCCTCGGGTCATGCCCGGCAGGCACTGGAAAGCGAGCTCTACGCGGCTCTGCCCACACCGCCGCCCAAGCCCGCCACCGAAGCCGGCTGAAGCAGCCGTGCCCGCCGGTTTGCCCGGCGGCGGCGGCATTCCGGCTAGGCTTGCCACGTGTTTGAATCTCTTTCCGACCGGTTGACCAGTGCGCTCTCCGGTTTGCGCGGCAAAGGTCGGTTGACTGACGCCGACATCGACACCACCGCCAGGGAGATCCGCCTGGCGCTGTTGGAAGCCGACGTCTCATTACCGGTGGTCCGGGAGTTCATCGGTCGGGTCAAGGAACGCGCCCGCGGAGCCGAGGTCTCCGGTGCGCTCAATCCCGCCCAGCAGGTCGTCAAGATCGTCAACGACGAACTCGTCGGCATCCTGGGCGGTGAAACCCGCCAGCTCGCGTTCGCCAAGACCCCGCCGACGGTGATCATGCTGGCCGGTCTGCAAGGCGCCGGCAAGACCACCCTGGCCGGCAAGCTGGCCAACTGGCTGCGTGGGCAGGGCCACACGCCGTTGCTGGTGGCCTGCGACCTGCAGCGCCCCGGTGCGGTGATCCAGCTGGAGGTCGTCGGTCAGCGGGCCGGCGTCAGCGTCTTCTCCCCGCATCCGGGCACCTCCGCCGCTGCGATGGAGTCCGGGGGCTACGGGCCCGGTGACCCGGTCGCCGTCGCCGCGGCCGGTCTGGCTGAAGCCAGATCCAAATACTTCGACGTTGTCATCATCGACACCGCCGGCCGGCTGGGTATCGACGACGTCCTGATGGCCCAGGCCGCCGCCATCCGGGACGCCGTGCAGCCGGATGAGACGCTGTTCGTCCTTGACGCCATGATCGGCCAGGACGCCGTCGCCACCGCCGAGGCGTTCCGCCAGGGCGTCGGATTCACCGGCGTGGTGCTGACCAAACTCGACGGCGACGCCCGTGGCGGTGCCGCGTTGTCGGTCCGGGAGATCACCGGAGTGCCGATCCTGTTCGCCTCCACCGGGGAGAAGCTGGATGACTTCGACGTCTTCCACCCCGACCGGATGGCCAGCCGGATCCTGGGCATGGGCGACGTGCTCTCGCTCATCGAGCAGGCCGAACAGGTCTTCGACGCCGAGAAGGCCGAGGAGGCCGCGGCCAAAATCGGCTCCGGTGAGCTGACGCTGGAGGACTTCCTCGAGCAGATGCTGATGATCCGCAAGATGGGGCCGATCGGCAATCTGCTGGGGATGCTGCCCGGCGCGGCAGGGATGAAAGACGCCCTGGCCGCCGTCGACGACAGCCATCTGGATCGGCTGCAGGCCATCATCCGTGGGATGACGCCGGAGGAACGGGCTGATCCGAAGATGATCAACGCCTCCCGGCGGCTGCGCATCGCCAACGGGTCCGGGGTGACGGTGTCGGAGGTCAACCAACTCGTCGACCGGTTCTTCGAGGCGCGCAAGATGATGTCGCAGATGGCCGGTGCCATGGGCATGGGGGGCTTCGGCCGGCGATCCTCCAAGCGCACCAACGCCAAGAAGAAGGGCAAGGGCAAGGGCAAGAGCCGGGGCCCGTCGCCGGCGAAGCTGCAGAACCCGCTGATGGGTGCCGGGATGGCCGATTTTCCCGGGGGCTTCCCCGATCTTTCCCAGATGCCCCAAGGGCTCAATGAACTCCCGCCGGGCCTCGCCGGCATCGACTTGTCCAAGCTGAAGTTCCCCGGCCAGCGATAACGCGTGCAGCACGGCCCCCTGTACGGCCCCCTTCACATCCGGGGTCGCGGGCTGCCCGACGGCGAACCGGTGCAGTGGTGGATCGCCGATGGGATTCTGCGTGCCGAACCGGTCAACGGCGCCGAGACGGTATGGGACGGCGGCTGGATCATCCCCGGCCTCGTCGACGCGCACTGTCACGTCGGACTCGGCCCGCATGGCGCCGTCGAACTCGATGAGGCGATCGAACAGGCCCGCACCGACCGCGACGCCGGGGCACTGCTGCTGCGCGACTGTGGGTCCCCGACCGACACCCGCAGCCTCGACGGTCATTACGACCTGCCCCAGATCATCAGGGCGGGAAGGCATCTCGCCAGACCGAAACGCTATATGCAGGGCTACGCCCTGGAATTGGAAGACGAGTGGCAGTTGCCCGACGCGGTCGCCGAGCAGGCCCGCCGCGGCGACGGCTGGGTGAAGCTGGTCGGGGACTGGATTGACCGGTCGGTCGGTGACCTCGCGCCATTGTGGTCCGACGAGGTGCTCGCCGCGGCGGTTGCCGCCGCGCACGCCCAGGGCGCCCGGGTGACCGCGCACGTATTCGGCGAGGACGCCCTGCCCGGCCTGATCGCCTCGGGAATCGACTGCATCGAACACGGCACCGGTCTGACCGAGGACACCGTCGCGATGATGGCCGCCCACGGCACCGCGCTGGTACCCACCCTGATCAACATCGAGAACTTCCCGGCATTCGCCGATGCGGCAACCCGTTTCCCGGTGTACGCCGCCCACGTGCGTAACCTGCACGCGCGGTCCGGCCAGCGCATCGGCGCGGCCAGAGAAGCCGGCGTGCCGATCTTCGCCGGCAGCGACGCTGGCGGCAACATCGCGCACGGGCTGATCGCGCAGGAGGTCGAAGCCCTCAAGGGCATCGGAATGACACCCACCGAGGCGGTGGGCGCGGCGTGCTGGGATGCCCGACAATGGCTGGGCCGGCCCGCCCTGGCCGACGGCGCGCCCGCGGACCTGCTGTGCTTCGCCGAGGATCCGCGGACCGGTCCGCAGGTGCTGGCCCGCCCGGACCGGATCATCCTGCGCGGCAGGGTCTTCTGAGGCAGCCTGCGGCGAGTGTGCGTCCACAGTGAAAAATCGCGGAAATCTCCACGCTGAGCGCACACTCGGCGCGGGCGCGGCCGCGGCCGGGCCTACGGCTGGCTGAAGCCCCAGTCCAGCAGTGCCCTGCCCTGATCCCATAACTCTTCGCTGCCGTACATCATCACCGCGATCAACCGCTTCCCGTTGCGCTGCGCCATAGCCACGTAGGTCTCTTGCGCAAGGTTGGTGTAGCCGGTCTTGCCGCCGATGAAGCCGGGATAACTCGTCAGCAGTGGGTCATGGCTGGCGATCTGTTTAAAGCCGCCGTTGCCGTCAGGGAACGCCGCAGTGGACTGATGCAGGATCGGGGCGAACATCGGGTAGTTCAGTGCCGCGCGGTAAATCACCGCCAAGTCGTGTGGGCTACTCACCGATTCCCAACCCGGCCCGTCAAGCCCGGAGGGGGAACCGGCGCTGGTGCTGACGGCCCCGACCTGCTGGGCTTTCGCATTCATCTGCGCGATGGCCGCCGGTGTCCCACCGACCATGTCGGCCAGCATGTTGGCGGCGTCGTTGCCCGAGACCATCAGCAGTGCATCGAGGAGCTGGCGGGCGGTATAGACCTGACCGGGCACCAGTCCGACGCAGGAGCACTCCACGTCGGTGTGGGCCGGCGTCGCCCGGGCGGCGCTGTCGAGTGGCAACTGGTCGAACACGACCATGGCCAGCAGCGTCTTGATGGTGCTCGCCGGGGCGTATTGGCCGTAGGTGTCCCGGCCGCCGAGCATGCGGCCGCTGACCATGTCGGCCACCAGCCACGCCTGCGCCGGCCCGACGGGCGCGGTGGCGCCGGAGAGTTGACCAGGGTCGGCGCCGGCCACCGGGGGCGCGCTCGTGGCCAGCAGTGTTATCGCCAGTGTCATCGCCGTAGCCGCGACGGCCACCCGAAGCCACCCCCGCACAATTGACATGAGCGCCGACGCTACCCGCGCCAGACCGCGGTTGGGCTTCAGACCGGTCTCCGATTGATCGCAGAGGAAATCTGTGAAGAGGTACGGCTTCGGCGGGTACGGGCGGCTTAAATGAATGCGAACCAGTAAGGTTCTGCATTCAGACCACCACCGCCGAGCTAGGGGGCAGAAGTGAACAGGACGAAGTTAGCCGCGGCCGCCGCCGCGGTCACGATCGCACTCGGCGGCGGGGTGGTCACTGCCACGCCGGCGTCGGCGGCCGACAACATCAAGGTTTTCGGTGAGCAGGAACGGCTGAACAGGCCGGACGGCTTCCCGTACATCGGGTACGTCGTCGACGACTTCGGCCCGAGCAGTGACCCGGTGCCGCACCGCGGGAAGCTGTTCGCGGCCAACCTCTGGATCGACGGCTTCGGCACCAACACCAATCCGATGATCGATCGGTTCGGCGCCCGCACCAAGAAGGGCGTGTTCTACCCGGCCATCCAGGGCGCCTCGAACATGAACAGGCTGTACTTCGACGTCACCGGGCCCGAACCCAACAGCGTCGTCTGGAACGACGGCGTCCGCGACATCCTGGCCTGGGTCCCGGGGGATATCCCGCTGGAAGGTTTCTGGGATAAGCCGGATCCGCCGCCACCGCCGCCACCGCCGCTGCCGGGAATGGAGAACTCCCAGGTCATCGACGGTACGGGCGCGATGCCAGCCGAGTCGGATCCGGCCATCGTCGCCACGCCGAACGTCATCCCGAACCCGGGTGTCGCTCTCGAGGATGAGCTGGCCTCGCCGTTCAGAAACCGCTGAGCGCGCCCTACAGCGTCGCGACGGCCGCCGCGGGATTCTGGGTGAACCCCCAGTCCAGCAGCGTGGCGGCCTGATCCCAGTAGGTGGGGCCGCCGTCGCGGACCAGGCCGTACATCATCGCGACAACCAGGCGGCGCCCGTTGCGGTCGGCAGCGCCGATGAAGGTCTTGCGGGCCGCATTGGTGTAGCCGGTCTTGCCGCCGATCGCGCCGGGATAGCGCATCAGTAGTTCGTTCTGGCTGATCAGTGGCTTCTCGCCGGTTGGGGTGGGAAACGCCGCCGTCGGCTGCGCGGTGATCTGCGTGAACACCGGATTAGCCATCGCGGCGCGGAAGATGGCCGCGAGATCGTGCGGAGTGCTCCAGCCGGACCCGCCCGGACCGTCGAGCCCGGACGGCGAGGTGGCGTGGGTGTTGGTGGCCCCGATCGAGGCCGCCTTGATGTTCATCTTGTCCACCGCGACGTCGTAGCCGCCGAGCAGGTCGGCCAGGGTATTGGCGGCATCATTGCCGGACACCAGCAGCAGGCCGTCCAGCAGTTGACGCACGGTGTAGGTCTGGCCGGCTTTGATGCCGGCGCAGTTGCACTCCACCCGTGAATTGGCCGGGCTGGCGACGACGGTTGTGTCCACGCTCAGCTCATCGAGCGCGGTAAGGGCCAGCAGCACTTTGATGGTGCTCGCGGGTGGATGCGCCCCGTACATGTCGCGACCGGCGAGCACCTGACCCGAATTCAGGTCGGCGATGATCCAGGACGGCGAAGGGCCGTCCGGGATCGGCACCGAACCGACCGGCTGGACGCTGGGCTCAGCGAAGGCCGGTGCGGTGATGTCGCTGACAGCAGCGGATGCGAAAAGCGTGAGGGACGCCGCGACTGCGGCAAAGAGCCTGCCCATGGAGGACTAGCCTAACTCGTGGCCGCCGCCCGTACCGACGGTGTTGAATCTGGGGGATGCTGAGCCTGGCGGAAATCTCTGATCGGCTGGAAATCCAGCAACTGTTGACCGACTATTCGACCGCGATCGACCAACGCCGATTCGACGATCTCGACCGGATCTTCACTCCGGACGCCTACATCGACTATCGCGCGATGGGGGGCATCGACGGGCCCTACCCCCAGGTCAAGGCTTGGCTGGCGGAGGTGCTGCCGAACTTTCCCGCCTACTACCACCTGATCGGCAATTTCGACATCCGGCTGGCAGGCGACACCGCGACGGGCCGGACGATGTGTTTCAACCCCATGCAACTGAGTGCTGGGTCCGGCACCCCGGGGAGTCAGGGGAGCCCGGGGAGTCAGATCCTGTTCTGCGCGCTGTGGTACGACGACGAATTCGTCCGCACCGCCCATGGGTGGCGATTGACGCGACGGGTCGAAACCAAATGCTTGGACAAGCTGGTGTAGCCCGATCGCCGTCGCTGATTAACGCTCTGGGAGCCTGATCTGGCAGAATCGGCCGCTGGCCACGCGAGGCAAAACCGGGTTCCGGCATCCCGCCGGCGACTGCAGAATTGCAGCGTGCGACTAGAGGAGTAGTTAGTACATGGCTGTCAAGATCAAGCTCACCAGGCTTGGCAAGATCCGCAATCCCCAGTACCGCATTGCCATCGCCGATGCGCGGAACCGCCGCGACGGGCGATCCATCGAGGTTATCGGCCGCTACCACCCCAAAGAGGAGCCGAGCCTGATCGAGGTCGACTCCGAGCGGGCCCAGTACTGGCTGTCGGTCGGTGCCCAGCCCACCGAGCCCGTCCTCAAGCTGCTCAAGATCACCGGCGACTGGCAGAAGTTCAAGGGTCTGCCGGGCGCGGAGGGCACGCTGAAGGTCGCCGAGCCCAAGCCCACCAAGCTGGAACTGTTCAACGCCGCCCTGGCTTCCGCCGACGGCGCACCGTCCGGCGAGGCCGTCCAGCTGAAGAAGAAGAAGGCTCCGGCCAAGAAGGCTGAAGAGGCCGCTGAGACCGTCGCTGAGGCTGAGCCGGCTGCTGAGACCGTCGCTGAGGCTGAGCCGGCTGCTGAGACCGTCGCTGAGGCTGAGCCGGCCGCTGAGACCGTCGCTGAGGCTGAGCCGGCCGCTGAGACCGTCGCCGGGGCCGCCCCCGAGACTGAGGCTGAGGTCGCCGCGGAGTCCGCTGAGCCGGCCGCGGAATGAGTTCGGTCGTGGTCGACGCCGTCGAGCACCTGGTGCGCGGGATCGTCGACAACCCCGATGACGTCCGGGTCGACATGGTGACCAACCGGCGCGGCCGGACCGTCGAAGTGCATGTGCACCCCGACGACCTGGGCAAGGTGATCGGCCGCGGCGGTCGTACCGCCACGGCGCTGCGGACCCTGGTTGCCGGCATCGGCGGCCGCGGCATCCGCGTCGACGTGGTGGACACCGACCAGTAGCTGCGGGTCGGCAGGAGCCAAGCCCATGGAGCTCGTGGTCGGGCGGGTGATCAAGCCCCACGGCATCACCGGGGAACTAGTCGTCGACGTCCGTACCGACGACCCCGAGGACCGTTTCGCCAGCGGTAGTCGCTTGCGGCTCAAGCCATCCCGTGGACAGGGTCCGTCCCGTGACGTGGAGGTGGACACGTCGCGTCCGCACGGCGCCCGAATTCTGGTGCGCCTGGCCGGCGTCGTCGACCGGGACGGCGCAGACGCGCTGCGCGGCAACATTTTCGTTGTTGACTCCGCCGATCTTCCGCCCCTGGAGGATCCCGACGAGTTCTACGACCATGAACTTGAGGGGCTGGCGGTCCGCACCGTGGACGGCACAGAGATCGGGTCGGTCGCCGAGGTGCTGCATACCGCCGCCGGGGAGTTGCTGTCGGTGCGCACTCCCGCAGGCCGCGAGGTCCTGGTTCCTTTCGTCAGCGCCATCGTGACCTCGGTGTCGCGCGACACCGGTGTTGAGATCGACCCGCCCGACGGACTGCTGGACGTGGAGTCGTTGTGATGCGCATCGACGTCATCACGATCTTTCCCGATTATCTGCAGCCGGTCCGGCAATCCCTGCCGGGCCGGGCAATCGGGGCCGGCATCGTCGACTTCGCCGTACACGACCTCCGTCGCTGGACCCGCGATGTGCACCACTCCGTGGACGACGCCCCATACGGCGGTGGTCCCGGCATGGTGATGAAGGCGCCGGTGTGGGGTGAGGCGCTGGACGAAATCTGCACGGCGCAAACACTTCTGGTGGTGCCGACTCCGGCGGGGCGGTTGTTCGGCCAAGCCGACGCGAACCGCTGGACGGCCGAGCGGCATTTGGTGTTCGCCTGTGGCCGTTACGAAGGTATCGACCAACGGGTCCCCGACGACGCCTCCACCCGGATGCGGGTGGAGGAGGTCTCCATCGGGGATTACGTCCTGGCCGGGGGGGAGGCCGCGGCGCTGGTGATGATCGAGGCGGTAGTGCGGTTGCTGCCCGAGGTTCTCGGCAATCCGCTTTCCCACCAGGATGATTCGCACTCCGAGGGTTTATTGGAAGGCCCGAGTTACACCAGGCCGCCGGTCTGGCGGGGTCTGCAGGTGCCCGAGGTGCTGCTCTCCGGGGATCACGGCAAGATCGCTGCTTGGCGCCAGCAGCAGGCACTCGAGCGGACCCGGCAGCGCCGGCCCGATCTCCTGCGGTGACCGCGGTTAGATCCGCCCGCCCGGGAACATCGTCTTCACTATCCGGGTAAGGGTGTTGCGAGCGGTCTTTTCGTCAGCGGATTGCATCGCCGCCACCGCGATCACGTAGCGACGGTCGGATCCGACCACGCCGGTGGACAGGTGCACCTGCTTGTCGGGCGCCCAGCAGCACATCCAGCCCTGCTTAACCGCGACTGGTTCGGCGTACAGGCCGTTGGGGATACCGAACCGCTGCGGGTAACCGTCGGCGGCGATCGGGGTCGATGCGGCCAGGTCGCCCAGGATCACCTCGGCTTGCTGGGCAGGCAAACCGCCGGCACCGTTGAGAAGTAATTCGTAGTAGCGCACCACATTCGATGTGGTGCTCATCGTGTTCCACCACTCGCCGTCGTAAGGCACGGTGGTGCTGCCGAGGTTGTAACGATCGGCAACCCGCTTGATGATCGCGTTGCCGCCGCCACGTTTCCAGAACTCGCCCGCCGGCACGTCGGCGGAGGATCGCAGCATGACATCCAATTCCCGCCGGTCGGTGGCGCTGAGTTTGGCCTTACGCCGAACCGCCTGGGTCAGTACGTCGTCGGCGATGAACAGCTTCGCTACCGAGGCGATCGGGAAGGGTGAGCGGTCCCCGCTGGTGATCACCCGGCCGGTGCTGCGGTCCAGCAGCGTCAAGCTGATGGTTGCACCGAGTTTGCGCGCCTCGGAGGTGGCCCGCTTGGCCAGTGTTTCCAATTTGTCGTCCCGATCGGCCGGTGCCGCCAACTGGGTAGCGGCGGGTTGGCCTGCGGCGGCGTCGGAGTTGCCGCACGCTTGCAGCGCCGCCGAGGACCCCGCCACCAGAACCGCCGCGGCGGCCGTCACCGCCCCGGCGCGAAGCCTCGAGGATCGCGGTCGCATGATCCTCCTCCTCGTCACCCACCAGAGCGCTGTTTGCAACAGGGTTACCGGTTAAGGCCCTGTCGCTGTCAGGTTAATCGCAGTCATTTCGCGCCGCGGGGTCGCGCCTGTGCGGCTGTCCGGCCCGTAGGCTGGCCCGAAGTCCGGTCGGGGGCCTGGGACTGGCGATTTCGCCTGCCGCGACCGGTCTGGCACAATTGAGTAGTTGCCCGCGCGGGCCGGCCCCTCGGCTGCCTGCTGCGACAATCATCTGACCGCAGCTCAGCGATGTCAGGCGCTCGCGCCGAGACAACGCCCGGAGCCTGACCGCAAGGGACCACCAGGAGATGAACACTCTCGACTTCGTCGACCGGCCGTCGCTGCGCGACGACATCCCTGTCTTCGGGCCCGGTGACACCGTTAACGTCCACGTCAAGGTCATCGAGGGCAACAAGCAGCGCATCCAGGTGTTCAAGGGTGTGGTGCTGCGCCGTTCCGGCGGCGGGATCCGCGAGACCTTCACCGTGCGCAAGGAGAGCTACGGCGTCGGCGTCGAGCGGACCTTCCCGGTGCACTCACCGAACATCGATCACATCGAGCTCGTCACCCGCGGCGACGTCCGCCGGGCGAAGCTGTACTACCTGCGCGAGCTGCGGGGCAAAAAGGCCAAGATCAAGGAGAAGCGCTGAGCTTCGACATCCGGTCCGGAGAAGCGCTGAGCTTCGACATCCGGTCCGGTAGCGGGGATTCGGGCCTCCCGATGGCTACGCTGATCCCGTGACCGTCACCCCCGACCCGGCCGATTCGACAACACCCGGGGAGATTGAGCGAAGCGACGGCCCCGAACAGCCGGAGCCGGTGGCCAAGAAGCGGTCGGCGCTGCGTGAGGGTGCCATCCTGGTGGGCACAGCGGTCCTGCTCTACTACGTGATGTTGACCTTCGTCGCGCGCCCCTACCTGATTCCGTCGGAGTCGATGGAGCCGACCCTGCACGGGTGCCCGGGCTGTGTGGGCGACCGGATCATGGTGGATAAGGTCTCCTACCGTTTCAGTGAACCCGGACCGGGTGACGTCGTCGTGTTCAAGGGCCCGCCCAACTGGAACGTCGGCTACAAGTCGATCCGGTCGGACAACACCGCCCTGCGGTGGGTGCAGAACACGCTGTCATTCATCGGTTTCGTACCGCCCGACCAGAACGACCTGGTCAAGCGGGTGATCGCGGTGGGCGGACAAACCGTGCAGTGCCGTGCCGACACCGGTCTCACGGTCGACAACAAACCGCTCGAGGAGCCGTACCTCGATGCGGCGACCATGATGGCCGACCCCGCGGTCTATCCCTGCCTGGGCAACGAGTTCGGTCCGGTGCGGGTGCCGGAGGGCCGGTTGTGGGTGATGGGCGACAACCGCACCCACTCGGCGGACTCCCGCGCGCATTGCACCAGCACACCTGCCGAGGCGCAGAAGGGCCTCATCTGCACCGGGGATCCGGTCACCGGAACGGTGCCGGCGGACAACGTCATCGGACAGGCGCGGTTCATCGCCTGGCCGCCGGGCCGCTGGGGTGGTGTCTCGTCGTTCGACCCACAACAGGGCTGACATGCCCGCCAAGAGAACCATCGCCACCTGGCCCCCACGCACCGTTGTCCGGCGGTCCTCGGGGTTACGAACTCTTGAGTCAGCCCTCTACCGCAACGGCCTCGGGCCTGTTGCCGGGGTAGACGAGGTCGGCCGCGGTGCGTGCGCCGGCCCCCTGGTGATCGCCGCCTGCGTGCTCGGACCCAATAGATTCGAGAGCCTGGCTGCCCTGGATGACTCCAAGAAACTCACCGAGAAGACCCGCGAGGAGCTGTTTCCGCTGATCCGGCGATACGCATTGGCCTATCACGTGGTCTACATCCCCGCTGCGGAGGTGGACCGCCGTGGAGTGCACGCGGCAAACATCGAGGGTATGCGCCGCGCGGTCGCCGGTTTGCCGGTGCGCCCCGGCTACGTCTTATCCGACGGGTTCCGGGTTCCCGGGCTGCCGATCCCGTCCTTGCCGGTGGTCGGCGGGGACGCCGCGGCCGCCTGCATTGCGGCAGCCAGTGTGCTGGCGAAAGTCAGTCGGGACCGGCTGATGGTTGCGATGGAATCTGAGCACCCCGGCTACGGATTCGCCGACCACAAGGGCTACAGCACACCCGCGCACGGCGCGGCGCTGGCCCAGCACGGCCCCTGCCGACAGCACCGCCAATCGTTCATCAACGTGCGCCGGGTGGTCCGGGGCGGCGGCAGCGACCTGGTGGCCGAATTCGCGCAGGTGGCGCTTGACGCAACAAACGACACTATGGCGCAGGGTGAGACAAGATGGAACCAACAGACGCGTCGAGAGGACCGCTGAGCTGATGAGTGCCGAGGATCTCGAGAAGTACGAAACCGAGATGGAACTCTCGCTGTATCGCGAGTACAAGGACATTGTCGGACAGTTCAGCTACGTAGTGGAGACCGAGCGTCGCTTCTACCTGGCCAACAGTGTCGAGTTGATGCCGCGTAACACCGACGGTGAGGTGTACTTCGAGCTCCGCCTCGCCGACGCCTGGGTGTGGGACATGTACCGGCCGGCGCGCTTCGTCAAGCAGGTGCGGGTGATCACCTTCAAAGACGTCAACATCGAAGAGGTCGAGAAGCCGGAGTTGCGCCTGCCGGAGTGACCCGGTTGTGCATCAGTGCACGACTGGGGATGACTCGGGCGTGTCAGCGGTGCGCGGTCGGATCCTGTCACCGCGGTCGCCCACTCTGGCGCCATGACGACACGGTCCGCCAAGTCCCCGGCAGCTGACATCAGCCGAACCGAACTCGGTGCTCTCGGCGAGCAGGTGGCCGTCGAGCATCTGCGCGCCCTGGGCTTGCAGATCCTGCAGCGCAACTGGCGCTGCCGGTACGGCGAACTGGACGTGATCGCCGCCGACGGCGACGACACCGTGGTGTTCGTGGAGGTCAAGACCCGCACCGGGGATGGCTTCGGCGGACTTGAACAGGCCGTGACCCCGCGCAAACTGCGCCGCATCCGGCGACTCGCCGGGATCTGGTTGGCCGGGCAGGACATCCGCTGGCGCGATCTGCGGATCGATGTGGTCGGGGTGCGGATCGGCCGACGCCGCACTCCCGAGGTGATGCACCTGCGGGGGGTGGGCTGATGGCGCTGGGGCGGGCATTCTCGGTCGCGGTGCGCGGCCTGGACGGTCAGATCGTCGAAATCGAAGCCGACATCACCCCCGGGCTGCCCGGCTTCCACCTGGTGGGGCTGCCCGACGCCGCGCTTCAGGAAGCCCGCGACCGGGTCAGAGCGGCGATCACCAACTGCGGCGCCACTTGGCCGATGTCCCGGCTCACGCTGGCCTTGTCACCGGCCACCCTGCCCAAGACCGGCTCGCTCTATGACATCGCACTGGCCTGCGCCGTACTCTCGGCGAACCGCAAGAAGCCGTGGCACCGGCTGGAGAAGACGGTGCTGCTCGGGGAGTTGGCCCTCGACGGACGTATCAGGGGTGTCCAGGGCGTGCTGCCGGCGGTGTTGGCCGCCAGGAAGCAGGGTTGGCCGGCCATTGTGGTTCCGGTCGGCAACCTCGCCGAAGCAAGCCTGGTCGACGGTATCGAGGTACTCGGGGTGGCGACGCTGCGCCAACTCCACCAGTGGCTCGACGGTGCCACCGGACTCGACGGCCGGGTGGACCGGACGGCCACGGAGTCACAGCCGGTCAGCGACCTCGCCGAGGTGCTCGGGCAGACGCAGGCGCGGTTCGCCGTGGAGGTGGCAGCAGCCGGGGCGCACCACCTGATGCTGACCGGGCCGCCCGGGGTGGGCAAGACGATGCTGGCGCAACGACTTCCGGGTCTGCTGCCCGACCTGAGCGACGCCGAGGCGCTGGAAGTCACGGCAATCCATTCCGTCGCCGGCTTGCTCTCCGAGGACATGCCGCTGATCACCCGGCCGCCGTTCATCGCCCCGCACCACTCCTCGAGCGTGACCGCACTGGTCGGCGGCGGCTCCGGACTGGCCAGGCCGGGCGCCATCAGTCGCGCCCACCGCGGAGTGCTGTTTCTCGACATTACCGAACATGTCCGGATGTGTACGGGACGTGTGCGTGTCATGGCACTTTGTGGGCCGAGTCGAGGCTTAACCAAACATGTCCTCGAGGACGTGTACTGTCTGCTGATTCAACACGGAGGAAGGTGGCAGAGAACTTGAGTGGTCGGCCAGTTTTGGACGGCTTGCGGGTCCAGAAGGTCGTTTTCAGCACTGGTCAAATGGCGTTCACCATCGTCGAGCCGGATGGGCATGTGCACGAGGCGGCCGATCGCTATCTGAAGACGTTCACCGTCGGTACAGCCAGGACTTATGCGTACATGCTGGTCGATCACCTGCGATGGCTCAGAAGGGAAGGCCTGACTATTGAAACCGTCAGCGCTGCTCACCTTTCGCGCTATATGGCTGCGCTCGGCGCTAAGTTTCGTGGGCCCTACGGCACCCCGTGGCGGGCCGGCAAGAAGCCGTACTCGCAGAGCGCCCTTGTTACGGCTGCGTCTTGTCTCAAGGGCTTCTATGTGCATCTCGGGTCGCGTGGAACTCGTCGCGACCTCGCGACGGAACTGAACCAAACGCGACTGCCAACAAAGTTGGACAGGCGAAGAAAATTCCTGGGGCATACCGTCACCGGCGTAAGTGGAAATCCGCTTTCACCATCCCGAAGTGTCCGCCGTCATCCGAAGCTTCCCCCTCAACACGCTCGTGAAACCCTGGTTGCCGCAGCGCTGACTGCCCGCGATCGCATGGCGATCACCTGGCTTGCTGATGGCGGGTTTCGAGTGGGGGAGCTTTGCGGCCTTCACTTGGTGGATCTACATCTCCGCGCGAATGCTGTTTGCGGTCAATGCAAATCCAGACATGTCCATATCTGCCACAGGGAACTCAACCCCAATGGGAGTCGTGTCAAGACCAAGGTTGATTGGACTCTCAGTGATGGGGTCGTAATCGGTGGGGCAATTCGCAGAGTCAGCCCCGCGATGGTCCACTCGTACTTCGAATACATGACGACCGAATACCCGCCGAACGCGGACCACGGCATGCTCTTCGTGCAGTTGCACGGCGCACAAAGTGGCGGACCATGGGCCGCCTCCGCGCTTCGCGGAATGCTTGCGCGGACGAGTCATCGAGCTGGTATCGGCCTCGTTAAGCCGCACGCTTTGCGGCATCAATTCGCTACAGACGTTCTGAGTGCAGCTGGGGGTAACGCGCTTATCGCACGAGATGCGGGCGGCTGGGCTTCGGCCTCAACGGTTGAGGAAATCTATGGCCACGTCGATGTCGACGACCCAGTTTTTTCTAGCGCCTTGGAGCGCGTATGGCGGGAGAATGAACGTTGAAGATACTGGCGATTCTTGCCGAAGACTACGGAAGTCGTGTCCACCAGGACAGACTGGAATTGCTCTTAGCTCTCATCGCGTCCCCTACTTTTGACCCGCTATTCCGAGACGAGGTTATCTTCATTCCGCCCGATCACTATGTTTTTCCTTGGGCGTGCAACGTCCCAAATTGTGAGCGGCCGCGGTCTGATAGCACCGATAGGCTCTGCTCCAATCATCACGAGGACTGGTTGGTCGCGGCGGCTGCGAAGCAGTCCATGCTCGATTTCCTAGCTGGCGCGGAACCACTATCCACGGCGTATGGAGCGAACTCGAAGTACTGCCGTATCTGTAAAGATCGGGCTGCCTTTCATAGCAACACCCTGCTGTGCAAGCGGCATCATCGCCGTTGGTACATCGAGGAAAAACGATATGGCACTGGGGGATTCGAGGAGTGGTTGAGCAGGCAGGAGCCCCTTCCTGGATACGGCACCTGCTTGTGCCTTGTTTGCTACGATCCGGCAGCAAGCCCCCTCGGGCTCTGCCACGGGCACGCGGATCGCTACTCCGCAGCCGGCAAACCTGGAGGGGTGGAACTCCCTTGGCAGTGGGCGAGGAACCTTGAACCTCAGGGACTTCCTGTGAGCGTCCATGCGGAGAATCCACGCGATTTCAAGGATTGGTGCGCGAAGCAGTCGCCATTACAACGAGTTGGCGTCCTCAATCTGCTTGGTCTTCAGCCTGTTCTCTCGGCAGAGATCAGGTGGGGTCTGTATGCGCACACACTGGACACCGACCCCATGTGCTGGCAGGCGTATGAGATCCAACGTCTCATTAATCACTGTCGCGAGCGGGGATACGGATCGCTGTTCGACCTTGAGGCCGAGCTGAGCCATCGCAAGACCGTGAACGCTCGCGTCGCCATGGTCGCCAGAGAGATCATCGACAGGCTCCGACCGGTTTACTTCAGCCCCTCGGATACAAGAGACGCCGGCTTCATTGAGACGGATCATTTTGGTCACCGCTTCCCAACGGCGGCAAGCTATTTCGATCTATCGGGTGTGCAGCAGCCTTGGCTACGCGATTTGCTCTGGGACCACCTCGCCGAGCTCCTTCGTTCCCCCAATCCGCCGAGAAGCCGCGGTCCCTTCGACAGCTTCCGTAGAGCCGCCGTTGAACTAAGCGCGTTTTTGGACCTCAATGCACCCCAAGGGGGCAAGCTCCCACCTCTGCTAACAACAGAACATGCACAAGGATTCGTTGCCGACCAGCGGCGAAGGGAGAAGAACAAGATGGCTTCCCTGGGTGTGAAGCGTCCGGACAAGAGGCCGTCGATTGTCACTGGCACGACCCGACGTATCGTGTTCAACCATATTCGGAAGCTTCTCTACAGCGCTTTGGAGTCCGGACGGGCAGATGAGATTCAGCTGCCGAGAGATTTCATTACGGCGTTTCCCTACGGTGGAAGCGATAGTAGGGCCTCCCGCAATCCCTATAGCGATGACGTCGCAAGGGTGTTGGCCGACGAGGCGAACCTAACCGCGTTCGCCGCCAAATTCGATCCATACGACCGGGGTCTTCGTGACGTCTGGGAAGTGATTTTGGCAACCGGGCGCCGATGCAGCGAGGTTCTTTCCCTGCGACTCGATTGTGTCGGCCGCTACGGCAGCCTTCCAATGCTCTGGCACGACCAGACGAAGGTGGGGAACCTCAACGCGGGCATAAGGATCCCGGAGCGCATCTACGCGTTAATCGTTGCCCGCCAGGAAAAGACGCTAGTGCGGTTCGAAAGTCGGCAGGGCCGCCGGCCAACCGCGGCGGAACGTCGGGATATCGCGTTGTTTCCCTCGCGTGTCCGAAACCGAAGCGAGCAGCGGGCGATTTCCTACGGGTTCTTCAGCAGAAGCTTCAGCCAGTGGGTTCAGGAGATGGACCTACCGCCTTCCGTCCCCCATCAAGCCCGCCATACCCTCGCGACAAACCTCCTGAGGGCTGGCGCAACGCTGACGCATATCCGTCGATACCTAGGGCAAGTCAGTGATCGCATGGCCGAGCATTACGTGACGATTACAGACTCCGACCTCGAAGGAGTTCTGCAGACACTATGGGTCGCAGGTCCATCCGCATCTGAGCCTGGACGGCTGCTTTCAACGCCGCAAGAGCCGCTGAATCGCGAAGAAGCTCGTAATCTGGCGATTGACCTGTCCAGACGCAGTGCGCCCGCGGACGGTGGCTTCTGCACCTTTCAGCCGGTCGTAAAGGGCTCAGCCTGCCCTTGGAACCTCAACTGTCATGGTTGCGACAAGTTCGTCATGTCCGGCGCGGACCTGGTCTACTGGCGTCGCAAGCAGGAACAGTGGCGCTCCATTGCCGAACGTGCGCCCGATGACGTAACGGCTGACTATCTTCACAAGGTGTTCGAGCCGACTGCGCGAGCGATCGCCGGACTAGAACGCGCGCTCTCAAGTGTTGGACTGCTGGAAGAGGCTCTCACGCTTGACCTCCGGCGTCCTCAGGACTACTTCAACAGGGTTTGGAACACAGCTTTCTCGGTTGCGGATCTTGGCGAGCTTGCAGACGCGGGCTCACCGGCATGACAAGGAATCAGCCGAGGGAGGAGGCGCGGCGGACCGACGCTGCGAATCAGACACGTCGGGAGAACGTCTCGGCGATGCTCGAAAGGCTTGCAAAGGCGATGCGCCAACTGGACGAACGCGGCGAGGGTCTCACGGCCGCGGAAGTAGCTCGTCGGGCACGGGTCTCTCGTACCTTTCTTTACCAGAATGCGGACGCGCGAACGATGCTTTCGGACTTCAGGGTGAAGGCGGCGCAATCTAGTGCGCTTGCTGCGGAACGGAATGCAAGCCGGAGAGAAGCGATCTGGCGTGAGAGAGCTCTCAACGCGGAGGACAGCTTAAGTGAGGCGCGAGGTGAAATAACACTGCAGCGCAGAACAATTGGCTCACTGCTTGGGAAGATTGAAGAGCTTGAGTCTGCCTTGCCAGAGGAGAGCGCCAAACGGTTGCTGGGCGAAAACGAATCACTAGCACTTCAGGTCCGGGAACTAAAGCAAGATCTTCGCAATACCGAAGAGAGATTGGCGGCAGCGCGGGCCAATAACAGGTCGTTAGATGAAAGGATCGCGGAACTCGAAGTCACGGTCCTGACTAGAGATGGAGTTAAGGGGGATTAGTTAGTTCATGAATGCTGTTGCGAGATCCGACGTGCTCCGTGTCTGGTGGGAAATCCCTTTTTCGCGGAATCTGGCGATCTGGGCGCAATCCTGGAAGTGGGCACGACGCGGTGACGCTGCCAGCGGGCAAGCTTGCGCTTCCTACTCGCCACCGCGCCAGCGGAGGGCGCGTAGCCACCCCACAGCCGCAACCGTGTTCTCATGGCAATAAGAGCGTCCTTAAAGCGGTTCATCACCCTCGAATGCTCGGCAGACTCGCTGCGGATCGTCGTAGAGTTTCCGTCGAGCGGGATCGCCATATCGGGGTAGGTGTTCCCGACTTGACGTCGGTGTGATCTGGGACGTGATTGTGATGCGCTGGTGCTCGCGCTGATTGCTCTGCCCTGTCACCGTCGATCTGTGGGCGCCAGGGATGTGACGAGGACCGATAGCCGGCTCGCTGCGCGGTGCGCGGCGGTGGCTTCTTTCGGTGCGGCCGTCATCCACTTTGCGGTGACACCGATGCATTGGCGGGATTGGTTGCCCTCCGGGGTTTTCTTCGCGGCATTGGCGACGTTCCAACTGGTTTGGGCTTTTTTCGCGTGGTCGCGGCCGGGGGCTTTGGTGCT
>CAXNJA010000016.1:0-30930 GCA_964202555.1 Mycobacterium sp. | reverse complement strand
CCCTCGACCGGGCGGTACCGGCTGACCGAGGACGGCACGCTGAATTTCATCGGCGTCACCAACGACTGGCACGACGTCACCCACGAGGACGAGTGCTTCTTCCTGCGGGTGTACGGCCCCGGGGATTACCGGTTCAAGGGGGCCGATCTCGGCATCCTGGTCACTAAGGGACGGATGCAGACCGACGACGGCTTGACCAAGCGCTGCCGCAGCTACATCGACGGGATCCGCTCGATGTACGTCAGTGAACCGCTGCCCAGTCCACCCGCGGTGTATCCGATCGGCTTCGTGAAGTAAGCCGCCGCACGCTCAGCCGTGGCCGCGTTCGCGGCCCTCGATCATGCCGATCGGTCCGGTCAGCGCGCTCCGGTCGTGGCCCTGGCCGTCCAGCCCGCGTAGGTGGCGGCCGGTGGCGGCGAACGCGCGGAGCGTGTCGACCAGGTGAGCCGGCGATTGGGCGGTCGGCCACGTCGACAGCTTGACCGAGACCGTTCGGGTAGCGCGGTCAACCACAACCATCTGGCCGTGAATTCCCAAGCACACCTGCAGATCACCGAGCGGTCCAGGCACCAACCAGAACTGGTTGCGGTACCAACCCCCGCTCAGCGTGGCCTCGGAACCCGACGTCGCGAACGCCCCGCGCACGTCGGGGTCGATGGTGCGCGACTGCACCAACCACTTGTTCGGCACCACTGGCTTGTCGGCTACGTAGCCGTCGTCGAGCAGCATCTGGCCGAATCGGGCGACGTCACGTGCGGTGGCTGACATCCCGCCGTCATGGATCGCCGAACCCACTCCGTCGCAAGTGATTTCGGCCTCGAACTCCGCGCCCATCGGCCGCCAGATCAGATCGGAGATCAAGTCGGCCATCCGGACTCCGGCGGCGCGTTCGCATACCCATCCCAGCATGTCGGTGTCGGCCGAGCGATACACGAATGACCCGCCGTGCGGGCCGACCGCACTCATCGAGGCGAGAAAGGCGTACATGCCGCCGACGTATCCGGGGCTCAACCCGGGCCGCCATCCGATGTGGCGCTCCATCTCGCGGATCTCAGAATGCGGATTGGTGTACTCCTCGCGGAACAACACGCCGGTCCGCATGTCCAGCAGATTCCGGGTGTTGGCTCCGCCATATCCGGAGCCGGTGACCTCGGGCACGTATAAGTCGATCGGCTGATCCGGATCCAGTTGACCGCGGTTGACCAGCACCCCGGTGACGCAGCCGACCACCGACTTGGTCACCGACATCAGCAGGTGCGCGGTATCGGCGGTCATCCCGTTGCCGTAGCGCTCCAAAACAATTCGGCCGTCGTGAACAACCACCACCGCGTCGGTCCATGTCTCGTCGAGCACCTCGGCGAGGGTGGATACCCGTTCGTCGGCCCGGTGAACGGTGACCGCCCCGGGGTCCAGTGGGGTGTCGTGGTGCGACAGTGCCTGGACCGGTCCCTGGCCGCGGGGAATGCGCTGGGTGGGGATCAGTTCGCGCAGATGCTGAAAAGACCAACGGTTGAACGGCGGGTCCTGCCAGTTGAGCAACGTGACACGTGAGCCCGGGTCGGACGGAAATCCGGTCATCAGTGGCACCTCGTGCATGGGGGCAACCCTACCGGTCTGGTGTGCGGATAAGGCCGCGGAACCCGACTGCCGCCTTCCTCCTCCGCCTCGTCCCTCGGCGGCATCGTCAGGCCGCGGAAGTCACCCGGTAGACGTCGTAGACGCCTTCGACGTTGCGCACCGTGTTGAGTAGGTGGCCCAGGTGTTTGGGGTCGCCCATCTCAAAGGTGAAGCGGCTGATGGCCACCCGGTCATCGGAGGTGGTCACCGACGCCGACAAGATGTTGACCTTTTCGTCGGCCAGCACCCGGGTGACATCGGAGAGCAGGCGGTGCCGGTCGAGTGCCTCCACCTGGATGGCGACCAGGAACACCGACGTCGGTGACGGCGCCCACAGCACCTCGATGATGCGTTCGGACTGCAGGCGCAGGTCCCCGCCGTTGGTGCAGTCGGTGCGGTGCACGCTCACCCCGCCGCCCCGCGTGACGAAACCCATGATGTTGTCCCCGGGAACCGGGGTGCAACACTTCGCCAATTTGGTGAGCACGCCGGGGGCGCCCGGCACCGCCACACCGGTGTCGTCGGTGCTGCGGTGCCGTATCGGCATGGTGGCCGGCGTCGAGCGCTCGGCGAGTTCATCCTCGGCGCCGTCGGCGCCACCGAGTTGGGCGAGCAGTCGTTGCACGACGTGCCGCGCTGAGACGTGGCCCTCCCCGACCGCGGTGTAGAGAGCTGAGACGTCGGCGTAACGCAACTCCCGGGCCAGCGCGCTGGTCGCCTCACTGTTGATCAGCCGCTGCAGTGGCAGCCCGCCGCGGCGGACCTCCCGGGCGATGGCGTCCTTGCCGGTCTCGAGCGCTTCCTCGCGGCGCTCCTTGGCGAACCACTGCCGGATCTTGGCCTTGGCACGGGGGGACACCACGAACCCCTGCCAGTCTCGCGAGGGCCCGGCATTGGGTGCCTTGGAGGTGAAAACCTCCACCACTTCGCCGTTTTCGAGCTTGCGCTCCAGTGCAACCAGCCGGCCGTTGACCCGCGCCCCGATGCAGCGGTGACCCACCTCGGTATGCACCGCGTAGGCGAAGTCGACCGGGTTAGAGCCGGCCGGCAGGGTGATCACATCGCCTTTGGGGGTGAAGACGAAGATCTCCTGCACGGCAAGGTCGTAGCGCAGCGACTCCAGGAACTCCCCCGGGTCGGCGGCCTCCCGCTGCCAGTCCAGTAGCTGACGCATCCAGGCCATGTCGTCGATCTCGGTGGCGGAATGCGGATGCGGAACCGTGTTGCGGCCCTTGGCTTCTTTGTATCGCCAATGCGCGGCGATCCCGTACTCGGCGGTTCGGTGCATGTCGCGGGTGCGGATCTGCACCTCCAGCGGTTTACCCTCCGGCCCGACGACGGTGGTGTGCAGCGATTGGTAAACACCGAAACGGGGTTGGGCGATGTAGTCCTTGAATCGGCCGGGCATCGGCTGCCACAGCGAGTGCACAACCCCGACCGCTGCGTAACAGTCCCGGATCTCGTCGCACAGAATCCGCACCCCGACCAGATCGTGGATGTCGTCGAAGTCGCGGCCCTTGACGATCATCTTTTGGTAGATCGACCAGTAGTGCTTGGGCCTGCCCTCGACGGTCGCACTGATCTTCATCGCGCCCAGCGCGGCGTTTATGTCGGTCCGCACCTTGGCCAGGTAGGTGTCGCGCGACGGCGCCCGATCGGCTACCAGTCGCACGATCTCCTCGTAGCGCTTCGGGTGCAGGATCGCAAACGAAAGATCCTCCAGTTCCCACTTGACCGTGGCCATTCCCAGCCGATGAGCAAGGGGCGCAATGACTTCCAGCGTCTCCCCCGCTTTTCGGGCCTGCTTCTCCGGCGGCAGGAAGCGCATCGTGCGCATGTTGTGCAGCCGGTCGGCGACCTTGATCACCAGAACCCGCGGGTCGCGGGCCATCGCGATGATCATCTTGCGGATGGTCTCGCCCTCAGCAGCACTGCCGAGGACGACCTTGTCGAGTTTGGTCACACCGTCGACAAGGTGGCCGACTTCCTCGCCGAACTCGGCGGTCAGGGCCTCCAGGGTGTAGCCAGTGTCCTCGACGGTGTCGTGCAGCAGCGCGGCGACCAGCGTGGTGCTGTCCATACCCAGTTCGGCCAGGATGTTGGCCACCGCCAGCGGGTGGGTGATGTAGGGGTCCCCGGAGCGGCGCAGTTGGTCGGCATGCTTGGCCTCGGCGACCTCGTAGGCGCGCTGCAGGATCGCCAGGTCGGCTTTCGGGTAGATCTCCCGGTGCACTGCGATCAGCGGTTCCAGGACCGGGTTGGTGGTGCTGCGTCCGGCGGTCATCCGCCGCGCCAATCGGGCCCGCACCCGCCGGGAGGCGCTGGCGGCTTTCGGAGGGAACGGTTCCGGGCGCGGCTCGGGCAGCTCGGCGACCGGCTGGACTGCGGCGCTGCCCGGTTCTGTGCTCGGATCCGGTGCCATGGTCACCTCCGTTCAATCCTGAGGATATCGGGTTGCCCGCCACCGGTCAGGCCCGACGTTGCGATCTAGAACAGCTGCAGACTGCGCACCGGCAGCGGATCCAGCCGCATCCGGCCGCCCAGCGCCGCCAATTCCATCACCACCGCAGCCATCGTGATCTGGGCGCCGACGGTGTCCAGCAGCTCGCGGGCGGCAGCCACCGTGCCGCCGGTGGCCAAGACGTCGTCGACGATGGCCACCCGCCGACCGGCCAGGGCCACGCCATCAGCGGGAATCTCCAGGGTGGCTGTGCCGTACTCCAAGTCATAGCTGCGGCTGTGCACCGGCGGCGGCAGCTTCCCGCCCTTGCGGATGGCCAGCACCCCGACTCCAAGGCGGTGAGCCACCGCACCGCCGAGCAGGAAGCCGCGGGCGTCGATCCCGGCGATCAGGTCGGCCCCGGCAACCATCTCCGCCAGCGCCTCGGTGACCACCGCGAAGCCCCGGTCATCGGCCAGGACGGGGGTCAGGTCGCGGAACAACACCCCGGGCCGGGGGAAGTCAGGGACCTGCCGGGTCAGTGCGGTGATGATCTCGGCAGGGTCGCTCACGGCTCTCCTGCCACATGGTCGCCGTTCGCTGCGCTCACGGCTCCAGCCGCCAACGGTCCATGTTCCAGCCGGCGCCCCACTTGGTGGGGTTGGCTTGGACGCCGAACATCCGACTGGTGGAGATCACCGTGCGCTGCTGGCGGTATAGCGGCAGGGTGGGGACATCGGTCCACAGGATCGGGGCGGCGTCGCCGATCAGCCGGGACTGTTCCTTGGGGTCGGTGGTGACCGCCAGGGCAGCGATGATCCCGTCGATCTGCGGGTTGGCGTAGCCGGACAGATTGTTGCCATTACCGGAATGCAGCGCGTAGGCGTCCATCGCCGCAGATCCGGTGGACCCACTGCCGGCCGCGCCGCCGGTGCTGGCCAGCAGCGCGTCGATCTGGCCGTCCTTCAGGGTCTGAGGCCCGGTGGTAACAGAGGTGGCGTCGACCACGGTGATGCCGGCCGGCGCGCACGCCTGGGTGATCGCGGCGACGGTGGCGGCAAGTCGGGGGTTGGGCGCCTGGTAACCCAGTCGCATGGTCAGCGGCTGTCCTCCGGTGGCGACCATGGCAGCCTCCGGATTGGCCACGTTGTACTGGTCGGACAGTGGGCCGGACTCCAGCACGGTGTAGGAGTTCTCGGTGACCGCGTTGAGTCGGGTGTTGGAGATCGGCATCGCCGCGTTGGCCGCGATCAGGTCGCGGGGAACGCACGAGGCCACTGCGCGACGGGCCTCCGGCGTGGACAGCGGACCCTGGGCGCCGAAGATGAGCTGTTCGATTCCGCTGGAAGGGATTTCAATGCGCTGATAGTCGTCCGGGGTGGTCAGGGTGCCCGAGGATCCGGTGGCCACGTCAACCACGTGGAAGCTGCCGTTGTTGAGCCGGTCCTGCACATCCACGCCGCGGGGCCACACCGTGATCCGCGTGGTCAGCGGTTTGGCGCCCCACCACTGGTCGTTGGCGGTGAGCACCACTGCGCCGCCCTCGAGCACCGAATCGATCTTGTAGGGGCCCGAGGACGGGAACCGCTTGAGCGCCTCGGCATCCATGCCGGGTTTGAGCTCCCAGGTGGTGTTCCACGCCTCGGCGATCCGCCCGATCGTCGCCGGATCGCCGCTTTGCAGGGCCGCGGTGACGTCGATACCGAGTTGGTCGCCGAGCACATGGGCCGGCATCAGCGAAGTGGCGGTGAACAATTGGGCGTAATCGGTGATCGCCCGCAACGGCAGGAAATTGACCCGGGCCTTCTTCTGGCCGGCCTGGCATTCCACCCCGGCGACGTCGAGGTAGCCGGCCCTGCTGGCGGCGTTGAAACCAGCGAACCGGCCGGACTGCGCCGCCCAGGTCAGCACAATGTCGTCGCAGGTGATCGGCTTGCCGTCGGAGTAGACCGCCTTGTCGGAGATCTGGTAGTCGACCACCAGGGGCTCTCGACCCACCAGCGTCACAGTGCCGAAGTCGGTGTCGGTGAGGACCTGTCCCTCGGGACCGTGGAAGGTGAAGCCGCTGAGGGTGCGGGCGAACGCCTGCGGCCCGCCCGAGGCGGCCCCGTTGACGGTGTTGGTGTTGTAGGTGGACAACACGCCGTCGACGGCGTAGTTGACCTCCGCGGCAGCCTGATCCGAGCAGCCGCTCAGAGCGACCGGAGCCAGCACAACCGCGGCCGCGGCCGCCGCAGCACGGCGCCGCACAGCCCGCCTTAAAACCACCGGGCGGCCCTAACGTTCCCGCTTGCCGGAGGGGCGGCGCGGCCGGACCGGACGCGCCGTTTCGTCCCCGGCACCGACCGTCGCCGCACCGGAGGCGACGCTGGCCGCGCCGACGACGGTGGTCTCAACAACCGCAGCGGTCACCTCGCCGGGCGCGGTAGCGCCCTTGCGGCGATTGAGCACCCGCCGGGTGTGGTTGCGCACCAACTGGGTGCGCTCCCGCATCGCGACCAGCAGCGGGGTGGCGAAGAAGATCGACGAGTAGGTACCGGCCAGGATGCCGATCAGCAGCACCAGCGACAGGTCCTTGAGCGTGCCGACACCGAGCAGCCACACCGCGACAACCATCAGCGCCAGAACCGGCATGACCGAGATGATGCTGGTGTTGATCGACCGCATGAAGGTCTGGTTGACGGCCAGGTTGGCCTGCTCGGCGAAGGTCCGCCGGGTGGTGTGCTGGAAGTCCTTGGTGTTCTCCTCCACCTTGTCGAACACGATGACGGTGTCATAGAGCGAGAAGCCCAGGATGGTGAGCAGGCCGATCACGGTCGCGGGGGTGACCTCGAAGCCGATCAGCGAGTAGATGCCCGCGGTGATGATCATGTCCAGCGACAACGAACTCAGGGCCGCGATCGCCATGTAGCGCTCGTAGCGCAAAGCGATGTAGATACCGACCAGAACCAGGAACACCCCGAGGGCGAGGAGCGCCTTCTTGGTGATCTGATCGCCCCACGTCTCCGACACCGCCGAGTCGCTGATGGCCTGCTTACTCGGCTTGCCGTCGCTGCCCTTGGGCTGGAACTTCTCGTAGAGCGCATCGCGCAGCTTGGCGGTCTCGTCGTTACTCAGTGCCCTGGAGCGGATCTGCACGGTGGCACCGGGACCGTTGCCGACGGTGACCACCGACTGCGGGGCGGTCCCGATCGTCTCGGTGAACACCTGCTCCACCTGGGTGACGCTGGTGTCCCCGCGGGGGAAACCGACCTTGGTGCCACCCTGGAAGTCGATGCCGAAGGTGAAGCCCCGCAGCACGATGCTGGCGGCGGCGATAGCGACCATCAGCGCGGTGATGGCGAAAAAGAGCTTTCGCCTGCCCATCACGTCGAAGCCGCCGGTGCCGGTGTACAGGCGGTTGAAGAAGCCGTGACGCGGCAGTGCCGCATCGGAAACCTCGATGCCGGTGGCCTCGAGTTCGGTTGCCGATGTCGCGTCGATCCCGCTGGTGTTTTCCGCCCCTGTGGTTTTGTCGACCATGCGCTATTCCCGTCCTGTCGCGACGGCCAGGGCGGCGCGCCGCTCGCGGGCAACCTGCTGCACCGCGCCCAATCCGTTGAAGCCGGGTTTGGCCATGGTCGCCGACTTGGAAGCCAGGTACATCAACGGCCAGGTGATCAGGAAGACCACCACGACGTCGAGGAGCGTGGTCAGGCCCAGAGTGAAGGCGAAGCCCTTGACCTGACCGACGGCCAGGAAGTACAGCACCGCGGCGGCCAGGAAGCTGACCGCGGACCCGGACAGGATGGTCTTGCGGGCCCGTACCCATGCTCGCGGTATCGCCGACCGGAATGAGCGTCCTTCGCGCATCTCGTCTTTGATGCGTTCGAAGAACACCACGAAGGAGTCGGCGGTGGTACCGATGCCGATGATCAGACCGGCGATGCCGGCCAGGTCCAGGGTGTAGTTGATGTAGCGGCCCAGCAGCACCAGGATCCCGTACACCATGGCACCGGAAGCCGCCAGCGACAGCAGGGTGAGGAAGCCGAGCACCCGGTAGTAGGCCAACGAGTACAGCAGCACCATCACAATCCCGATGGCACCGGCGATCAGGCCGGCCTTCAACGAGGTCAATCCCAGTGTCGCGGAGACGGTTTCGGCTTCTGAGGACTCGAAGGACAACGGCAGCGAACCGTACTTGAGGACGTTTGCCAGGGTCTTGGACGAGTCGACGGTGAACGGCGGGTCACCGCCGGAGATCTGGGTCCGCCCGCCGGGAATGGCCTCGCGGATCTGCGGGGCGCTGACCACCTGGGAGTCCAGCGTGAAGGCGGTCTGGGTGCCGATGTTGGCGGCGGTGAAGTCGCCCCAGGTCGTGGCTGCCTCCTCCTTGAACTCCAGATCCACCACGTAGGCGCCGCCCTGGCTGTCGAACCCGGAGTTGGCGGTCTTGATCTGGTCGCCGCTGATGATCGACTTGTCCAGGATGTAGACGTACTTCTTGTCCTGCGAGCAGGTCACCAACGGCAGGTTCGGATCGTCGTTGCCGGCCAGCACGTCTTCCTGGTCGCAGCGCCCGGCCATGTATTGCACCGAGAGCAGCAGCAGGTTCTGATTGGAGCTTTGACGCAGTTCCTTCTCGAACTTGATCCGGGCGGCCAGATCCTTACGTGGGTCCGGGGGTCCGGGCAGCGGCGTCTGGCCCGGGGCTCCGGGCGGGGCGGGCTGACCAGGTGCCGGCGGGGCCGGCGGTTCCGGTGCGGGGGTGGGTTCGAGTGGATACGGGCGCGGTTGCGGAGCCGGGGCCTGCGGCGTCGGCGCGGGTGCCTCCGCCGGAGGTGCCGCCGGGGCGTCCGCTGCTCCCGGGGGTGCACCCGGGGCGCCCGGCGCTCCCGGGGGTGCACCCGGGGCGCCCGGCGGTCCTGGGGGTGCACCCGGGGCGCCCGGCGCCGGGGGCGGATTCTTGATGGCCTCGACCGGGATGGGTTGACCGATCACCGGCCTGATGAACAGCCGGGCGGTCTGGCCGAGGTTACGGGCCTCGGTGCCGTCGTTGCCCGGCACCGTGATGACGAGGTTGTCGCCGTCGATGATGACCTCGGATCCCGACACACCGAGTCCGTCCACACGCGCGCTGATGATCTGCTGGGCCTGATCGAGTGCCTCGCGGGTGGGCTTGGAGCCGTCCGGGGTGCGGGCGGTCAGGGTGACCCGGGTGCCGCCCTGCAGGTCGATGCCCAACTTCGGTTTGGCCTGCTTGCTTCCGGTCAGAAAGATCAGCAGGTAAACGCCGACCAACATGACCAGAAACAGCGCCAGGTAGCGGTAGGGCTGCACCGGCGCCGGTGACGATGCCACGTGTCGATTCTCCTAAGTCGATGCGGGGGTCGAGGCGTGTGTATCTGGTGTGCCCCCGGCGGTGGTCCGCGCTATCCCCGCAAAAGGGTACGGGTGCGGGGGTCAGTCCCTGGGCAACCGGTCCGCGTCGCTGTCGGCGAAGTCGCTCACCCGGCCGGCGGCGGGCGCCTCCTCGATCTCCGGCGCCTCGGCCTCGACGCGGTCGCGGATCGCCAGTTTCATCCACCGGGTCACCACACCGGGAGCGATCTCCAGGTCCACGGTGTCGTCGGTGATACCGGTGATGGCGCCCTGCAAGCCGGAGGTGGTGTGCACCCGGTCGCCGATGCGCAGCGATTCGTGCAGGTCGATGGTGGCCTGCATGGCCTTCCGCTGGCGCCGGGAGGAGAAGAACAGGAACGCGCCCATGATGATGAACAGGGGCAGCAGGCTCAGCAGGTCCATGGCGATGGGTGTCTTTCGGTCTCGGGTGTGGGCGGCGTCGGTGCTCCAGTGGAACGGATAGGCGCAGGTGCCGTGTCCGACCAGTCTGCCATTGCACGGCCGCCCGGCTACACCCGGAGCGTGAGTGCGCCGAGAATGGCGCAATGGACCTGATTGATGTGCTGCGCAGCACCGGCGCGGTGCGGGAGTTCACCTCGGCGCCGGTCGGCGACGAGGTTGTGGCCCGCATTCTCGACACCGCCCGGTTCGCGCCCAGCGGCGCCAACGCCCAGGCCTGGCATGTGGTGTCGGTGCGCGACCCGGCCGTACGGGTCCGGCTGCGCGAGCTCTACCAGCCCGGCTGGCGCGACTACCTGGCGATGGGAGCGGCCGGGCTGCGGCCCTGGGCCCCGACCAACGACCGCGACGCCGAGACGGCCGCCGTGGCGTCGGTGTCTGAGGAAATCACCCTCGCCGCCGCTCAGGGGTTTGCCGCCCACCTCGACCGGGCGCCGGTGCTATTGGTCGTGTTCGCTGATCTGGCCGCGCTGGCCGCCGTCGACCGCGACACCGAACGGTATTCGTTCGCCGGCGGCGCCTCGGTCTATCCCTTCGTCTGGAGTGTTCTGCTGGCGGCCCGCGCCGAAGGACTCGGCGGTGTGCTGACCACGATGCTGATCCGGCAGGAGGAACAGGTGAAACAACTACTCGGTGCGCCGCCGACCTGGGCGCTGGCCGCGGTCCTGGCGCTGGGCCACCCGGTCACGCAACCACGGCGGCTGCGGCGACGGCCGGTGCCGGACTTCGCGACCGTCGACCGGGTGGATGGCCCGCCTTTGGGCCGCCCCGGCCGACCGAATACGTCGCCCCCGCCGGTATCGGTGATGTAATCGCCCGCACGACCCTGCAGACAGCGATTTTTCAGTTGCGTCAGGCCATCAGCGGACTAGGCTCGGGTCACCCGCTTCGATCCGCCTGGAGACCAACCATGAGCACCGTCGAGACAACCATGAGCTCCATCGAACAGACCCGCCAAATCCGCACGGCCATCCCCGGTCCACACTCCACCGAACTGGCCAAACGCAAGGTCGCCGCGGTGTCCCGCGGAGTGGGCAGCACCATGCCGGTGTTCGCCGCCCGCGCCGGCGGCGGCATCCTCGAAGACGTCGACGGCAACCGGTTCATCGACCTCGGGTCGGGCATCGCGGTCACCACCATCGGCAACTCATCGCCCCGGGTGGTCGACGCGGTCCGCGAGCAGGTGGCCGACTTCACCCACACCTGCTTCATGGTGACTCCCTACGAGGAGTACGTCGCCGTCGCCGAGCACCTCAACCGGCTGACCCCCGGCTCGTTCGACAAGCGTTCCGCCCTGTTCAACTCCGGCGCCGAGGCGGTGGAGAACGCGGTGAAGATCGCGCGCCTCTACACGGGCCGCACCGCGGTGGTGGCCTTCGACCACGCCTACCACGGCCGGACCAACCTCACGATGGGATTGACGGCGAAGTCGATGCCCTACAAAAGCGGCATGGGCCCGTTCGCCCCGGAGATCTATCGGGCGCCGATGTCCTACCCCTACCGCGACGGGCTGATCGACAAGGAATGGGCCACCAACGGCGAACTGGCCGCCCAGCGCGCGCTGACGGTGATCGACAAGCAGATCGGCGCGGCCAACCTCGCAGCGGTCATCATCGAGCCGGTCCAGGGTGAGGGCGGTTTCATCGTTCCCGCGCCGGGCTTTCTGTCGGCGCTGCGCGCCTGGTGCACCGCCAACGACGTGGTGTTCATCGCCGATGAGGTGCAGAGCGGGTTCGCCCGCACCGGTGCGATGTTCGCCTGTGAGGACGAAGGCATCGAACCGGATCTGATCATCACCGCCAAGGGCATCGCCGACGGACTGCCGCTGTCCGGAGTCACCGGCCGCGCCGAGATCATGGACGCCACGCACATTGGCGCGGTCGGCGGCACCTATGGCGGCAACCCGTTGGCCTGCGCGGCGGCACTGGCCACCATCGAGACCATCGAGATGGACGGACTGCTGCAGCGCGCCAAGGACATCGAGCGGCTGATGAAGGAGCGGCTAAGCCGTATCCAGGCCGACGACGACCGCATTGGCGACGTCCGGGGCCGCGGCGCGATGATCGCGGTCGAACTGGTCAAAACCGGCACCGCAGAACCGGATCCGGACCTCACCAAGGCTCTGTGCAGTGCCGCTCACGCTCAGGGTGTCATCGTCTTGAGCTGCGGCACATTCGGAAACGTGCTGCGCTTCCTGCCGCCGCTGACCATCAGCGACGAACTGCTGATCGAGGGTCTAGACGTCCTGGCCGGCATTCTCGCCGACCTCTGACCCCCCAACTTCTGACCCCGCAACTTCTCATAAGGAGAGCACCACCGTGAACATGTACGCAGTAGTCAATCCGGCGACCGGCACGGTGGAGCGGGAGTACCCGACGGCAACCGACGCCGAGATCGAACAGGCGTTGGCCGCTGCCGACACGGCCTTCCGGGAGTGGTCGAAGACTTCGACGGTGGCCCAGCGCGCGGCGCTGATCAAAAAAGTCGCCCAGTTGCACATCGAGCGCCGGGAGAAGCTGGCCGAGATCATCAACCGCGAAATGGGCAAGCCGGTTGATCAATCACTCGGCGAGGTGGACTTCAGCGCCGCAATCTACGACTACTACGCCGATCACGCCGAAAAATTCCTGGCGGATGAACCCATCGACCTGCTCGACGGCGGGGGCAGCGCGGTGATCAAACGAGGCCCGGTAGGGGTACTACTGGGCATCATGCCGTGGAACTACCCCTACTACCAGGTGGCCCGGTTCGCCGGTCCAAACATGGTGCTGGGCAACACCATCGTGCTCAAGCATGCCCCGCAGTGCCCGGAATCGGCGGAGGCCATCCAGCAGATCTTCGACGACGCCGGGTTCCCCAAGGGCGCCTACGTCAACGTCTACGCGACCAACGAGCAGATCGCCGACGCCATCGCCGATCCGCGGGTGCAGGGCGTGTCGCTGACCGGCTCGGAGCGCGCCGGGGCAGCGGTGGCCGAGATCGCCGGCCGCAACCTCAAGAAGGTGGTGCTCGAACTCGGCGGATCGGACCCGTTCATCGTGCTGAGCACCGACGATCTTGATGCCACCGTGGAGGCCGCCGTGGCCGGCCGTTTCGAGAACACCGGTCAGGCTTGTAACGCCGCCAAGCGGTTCATCGTTGTCGCCGATCTCTACGACGACTTCGCCGGCCGGTTCACCAAGAAGGTGATGGAGATCGCCGATGGCCTTGCTCCGCTATCCTCGGCGGCAGCCGCGGAACGGCTGTCCGAGCAGGTTGACCGCGCAGTCGCCGACGGGGCCCACCTTGTTTCCGCGGGCGAGCGCAACGGCGCGTTTTTCCCGCCGGCGGTGCTGACCGGTGTCTCCCCCGCCTCGCCCTCCTACCGCGAGGAACTGTTCGGCCCAGTGGCCACGCTGTACAAGGTCGACTCCGAGGACGAGGCCGTGAAGGTAGCCAACGACACCCCGTTCGGCCTGGGCTCGTATGTGTTCACCACCGACGCCGAGCAGGCCAAGCGAGTCGCCGACAAGCTTGATGCCGGAATGGTTTTCATCAACGCCGTCGGCGCCGAAGGCGTCGAGTTACCGTTCGGCGGGGTGAAGCGCTCCGGTTTCGGACGCGAACTGGGCCGGTTCGGCATCGACGAGTTCGTCAACAAGAAGCTCATCCGCACCGTCTCGTAGTAACTCGCTGCCGGGGGCCAGTGCCGCGAAGAACAAACCGGCGGTGATCACGGGGCGCCTCCGAATAGTTGCTGCTGGCCCACAACGCCGGCCGACGGAGGCGGAGTCATACCCAGGTGGGTCCACGCCTGCGGGGTGGCGACCCGCCCGCGCGGGGTCCGCGCCAACATGCCCGCGCGAACCAGGAACGGCTCGCACACCTCCTCGACGGTCGTGGCCTCCTCCCCCACCGCCACCGCCAGGGTCGACACCCCGACGGGGCCGCCGCCGAAGCTTTTGGTCAGCACCGTCAGCACGGCCCGGTCCAGTCGGTCCAAGCCCAACTCGTCGACGTCATAGACCGCCAGTGCGGCCTTGGCGACGTCCCGGGTGATGTTCCCGTCGGCCCGAACCTCGGCATAGTCGCGGACCCGGCGCAGCAACCGGTTGGCGATACGCGGGGTGCCCCGAGAGCGCCGCGCGATCTCCGCACCGGCCTCCTCGCCCAGTTCGATGCCAAGGATCCCGGCCGAGCGGTGCAGCACCATTTCCAGTTCGGCCGGTTCGTAGAAATCCATGTGGGCGGTGAACCCGAAGCGGTCGCGCAACGGACCGGTCAGCGCACCCGACCGTGTGGTCGCACCCACCAGCGTGAACGGCGCCACGTCAAGTGGAATCGATGTCGCCCCAGGGCCTTTGCCGACGACGACGTCGACTCGGAAATCCTCCATGGCCAGATACAGCATCTCCTCGGCGGGCCGGGCGATGCGGTGGATCTCGTCGATGAACAACACGTCGCCCTCGACGAGATTGGACAGCATGGCCGCCAGGTCGCCGGCGCGTTCCAGCGCCGGGCCGGAGGTGACACGCAGCGCTGAGCCCAACTCGTGCGCAATGATCATCGCCAGTGAAGTCTTGCCCAGACCGGGCGGCCCGGACAACAGGATGTGGTCCGGGGTGCCACCGCGGTTCTTGGCTCCCTCGATGACCAACTGCAACTGCTCGCGCACCCGGGGTTGGCCGATGAACTCACCGAGCGAACGCGGCCGCAGGCTGGCGTCGACGTCGCCCTCGCCGACGGTCAGCGCCGCAGATACCTCCCGTTCCGGGGAATCGTCAACGGCATCGTTTTCGAATCTGCCCATCAGATCACTTGGTCTTCCCCAGCAGGGAGAGCGCTGCCCGCAAAGCGTTCGACGTGGTCATTTCGGGATCATCGGCCAACACCTTGTCGCATGCCTCCTCGGCCTGCTTGGCCGCAAAGCCGAGTCCAACAAGGGCTTCCACCACCGGGCCACGAACGCCGAACAGACCCGACGTGACCGCGCCACCGCCGCCGGGCAGCGCCCCGATCTTGTCGCGCAGTTCCAGAACCATGCGCTCGGCACCGCGCTTTCCGATGCCGGGAACGCGGGTCAGCGCGGCGACGTCACCGTCGGCCAGCGCCTGCCGCAACGCGGTGGCGTCGTAGACGGCCAGCGTGGCCAGGGCGATCTTGGGGCCCACCCCGGACACCCCGAGCAGCGTGGAGAACAGGTCGCGGGCGTCGCCGTCGACGAACCCGTAGAGCGTCATCGAGTCTTCCCGCACGATCATCGCGATGATGAGTCGGGCTTCGGCGCCCCGCCGAAGGGTCGCCAGGGTCGACGGAGTCGCCATCACCTTGTAGCCGACCCCTGCGGCCTCGAGCACAACGTGATCCAAGGCGATCTCGAGCACCTCACCGCGAACCGAGGCAATCATCTGGCCGCCTTCAGTTTGGCTTGGTAGGTGCGGCGTTGCTCGGCCGCCATCTGTTCGGCCTTGGCCATCCGGGCGATCATCGGCGCGCGCCAGCAGTGACAGATGGCCAGTGCCAACGCGTCCGCGGCGTCGGCCGGTGTCGGTTTCTGTTGCAGCTGAAGGATTTTGGTGACCATTGCAGTGACCTGAGCCTTGTCCGCCCGGCCGTTGCCGGTCACCGCCGCCTTCACCTCGCTGGGAGTGTGGAAATGGACGTCGATATCCCGGCGGGCGGCGGCCAGTGCGATCACTCCACCGGCTTGCGCGGTGCCCATGGCGGTATTGGCGTTCTGGTTGGCGAACACCCGCTCGATGGCGATGACATCGGGCAGGTGGGTGTCCATCCAATACTCGACGGTCTCGCTGATGGTCAGCAGCCGGCGGTGCAGCGGCTCATCGGCAGGGGTGCGCACCACATCGACGTCCAGGGCGATCACCTGCCGGCCGCCGCGGCTCTCGATCATCGAGAGACCGCAACGCGTCAACCCTGGGTCGACACCCATTACCCGCACGAGACCTCCCGCCCCAACGCTACGAACAGTTGTTCGATAGCTTAGCGGCCGGGGCCGACACCGCGTGTCAGTGACACGCGGAGCAGCGCATCGTCGTCAGTCCTCCCCCAACGACTGACTCCTCCTCGCTGCTCGTACCTCGCAGCGCATCGTCGTCAGTCCTCGTCGAGCTGGGCGGCGACGTCGTCGGGGAGGTCGATGTTGGTGTAAACGTCCTGCACGTCATCGCTGTCCTCGAGTGCATCGACCAGCTTGAACACCTTTCGGGCGGTCTCCAGGTCGGCCTGCACGGTGACCGAGGGCTGGAAGCTGGCCTCGGCGGAGTCGTACTCGATGCCGGCGTCCTGCAGGGCGGTGCGCACCGCCACCAGGTCGGTCGGCTCGCAGATCACCTCCCAGCTTTCGCCAAGGTCGTTGACCTCCTCAGCACCCGCGTCGAGCACCGCCATCAGGACGTCGTCTTCGGACAGCCCGTTCTTCTCCAGAATCACCACACCCTTGCGGGCGAACAGGTAGGACACCGACCCCGGGTCGGCCATGTTGCCGCCGTTGCGGGTCATTGCCACCCGGACCTCGCCGGCCGCGCGGTTGCGGTTGTCGGTGAGGCACTCGATGAGCACCGCTACACCGCCTGCGCCGTACCCCTCGTAGGTGATGTTCTGCCAGTCCGCGCCGCCGGCTTCCTCGCCGGCGCCGCGCTTGCGGGCCCGTTCGATGTTGTCGTTGGGCACCGAGGACTTCTTGGCCTTGGCGATGGCGTCCCAGAGGGTGGGGTTCCCCTCCGGGTCACCACCACCGGTGCGGGCCGCCACCTCGATGTTCTTGATCAGCTTGGCGAACAGCTTGCCGCGCTTGGCGTCGACGACGGCCTTCTTGTGCTTGGTGGTAGCCCATTTGGAATGGCCGCTCATTAGCCCCTCACCTGCCGTTCGTGCCGATTGATGCGCCGCTGAGTCTACTGCGGCGGCCCCACCGCCCGGTTCCCGCATCGAGTGAGAAGCCGGGCAGCGAAAGCGCGGGGCGGGCGGTCATGGCCGAAACACCAGCCGATGTACGTCATGCTCGACCCATGGACAAATCGGCCGCCGCGAACGTGACGCTGGTGGATCCCGCGAATCCGCCGAGCCGCAAGGCGCCGCTAGTGTGGGCTATCGGTGCGGGCATTCCGTTTCTGATGTTGGTACCCGCCCAGCTGGTGTGGATCGCGTTGGACGGCCGAACGGTGTGGCTGCATGTGTCGGCCGCCGCGCTGACGCTGCTGGGCTTCGTCGTGTTCGTGGTGGTCGCCCCACTGTGGCGCTATCGGGTACACCGCTGGGAGATCTCGCTGACACCCGGGCCGCCGGCGGTGTACACCCGCAGCGGCTGGATCACCCAGGAACGCCGCATTGCGCCCATTTCCCGGGTTCAGACCGTCGACACCTACCGCGGGCCGCTGGACCGGTTGTTCGGCTTGGCCAACGTGACGGTGACGACGGCGTCGTCGGCAGGCGCGGTACGCATCGAGGCGCTGGACTCCGAGGTCGCCGACCGGGTGGTGGCGCAGTTGACCGATATCACCGCGATCGGCGCCGAGGACGCCACGTGAGCCTGCCGACCGGATCGAGTCCCCCGCTACTGTGGCAGCGTCTGAGCCCGCGGATGCTGCTGGTGCATCCGGTGCACGAGGTGGCGCGCCAGCTTCCGTTGTTGATCGGCTCGCTGCTGCTCGGATCGGCGACCGGAAATCCGTGGTTGGTGGCGCTGGCGCTGGCGCTGGCAGTCGCGTTCGGCGTCCTGCGATGGTTCACCACCACCTACCGGATCGCCTCCGACGAGGTCCAGCTGCGCAGCGGGGTGCTGCAACGCAAGGTGCTGTCGCTGCCGCGCAACCGGATCCGCTCGGTATCCACCGACGCCCGGCTGCTGCATCGGGTTCTGGGCCTGACCGTACTGAGGGTGAGCACCGGCCAGGAGGCCAGGGGTGAGGGCGGGTTCGCCCTTGATGCCGTTGCGGCCGAACAGGTGCCGCGACTGCGGGCAATACTGTTGGCCGACTCGCTGGCCGTTCCGGAGCAGGCCGCAACACCCGGTCGGGTACTGGCTCGCTGGCACCCGGGCTGGTTGCGCTACAGCCCGCTGAGCTTCACCGGGCTGGCCATGATCCTGGCAGCGGTGAGTATCGCGTATCAGGCGGGAGCGGCTGGCGCGCTGCGCAATTCGCCGTTGGCGCAGTCAGGTCTGGACGTCGCGCAGCGATTCGGGGCCATCGCCACGGCCGCCGGCGCCGCGATCGTGGTGCTGGTGGCCTCGGTGGTGTTGTCGGTGCTGCGCTCACTGGTGACCTACGGAAACCTGCTACTACGCCGCGATTTCGAACTGCTGCACCTCGAGCACGGCTTGTTGAGGGTGCGCGAGAGCACCTTCGACATGCGGCGGCTGCGCGGCGGAACGCTGCGCGAGGCACTGCTGGTGCGGGCGTTGGCCGGGGCCCGGTTGGACGCGGTCATGACCGGGGTCAACGGGGCGGGCGAATCGTCCCTGCTGTTGCCGCCGTGCCCGGCGGCCACCGCGCAGGCGGTGCTAGCCGATCTGATCGGCAATTCCGATGCGGTGACCGGGCCGCTGCGCGGGCACGGTCCGGCGGCGGCGCGGCGGCGCTGGACACGGGCACTGGCGATCCCCGCGGTGCTGGCTCTCCTCGGCCTAGGGGTGGCCGTGACGGCGGGGGTGCCGGGGTGGTTGTGGGTGGCGTGGGCGGGACTGACGGTAGGTTGCGCGCTGTTGGCCGCCGACCGGTCACGCTCGCTGGGACATCGGGTTTCGGGTGGCTGGCTGGTCGCCCGGTCCGGCAGCCTGCAACGCCGCCGCGACTGTATCGACGGGGCCGGCGTTGTCGGTTGGACGGTGCGACAGAGTTGGCCGCAGCGTCGGGCCGGGGTGGCGACGCTGATCGCCGCGACCGCGGCGGGCGTCAAGCGGTATCGGGTGATCGACGTTCCCGTGGAGGTGGCGTGGTCGATCGCCGCGGGCGTGTCGCCGTGGGTGGCACACAACCGGTGGGTACAGACCTGACTGCCGATCGCGATTATGCGCGACCGGTGACGATGTCGACGAAAAGCTTGTGCACCCGGCGGTCGCCGGTGATCTCGGGATGAAACGCGGTGGCCAGCACCCGGCCCTGGCGGACGGCGACGATGTGGTCACCAGCCGACCCGGGGACACGGGCGAGCACCTGCACGTCCGGCCCGACCCGCTCCACCCACGGAGCCCGGATGAATACCGCGTGGGCCGGACCATCGAGTCCATCGAACTCGACATCGCCCTCGAAGGAGTCGACCTGCCGGCCGAAGGCGTTGCGCCGCACCGTCATATCGATGCCGCCCAGCGGGCTCGCCTGACGGCCGGGTTCGCCGGCGTCGAGAATCTCACTGGCCAACAGGATCATCCCCGCGCACGAACCGTACGCCGGCATCCCGGCGGCCAACCGCTCGCGCAGAGGCTCCAGGAGCCCGAACTCGCGTAGCAGCAGGCTTATGGTTGTCGATTCCCCACCGGGAATGACCAGGGCGTCCACCGCGTCGAGTTCGCTGCGGCGGCGCACGGTGCTGACGTGCGCCCCGGCCTCCCGAAGTGCGGCGAGATGCTCGCGGGTGTCGCCCTGCAGGGCCAGCACACCGACGGCCGGGCCGCTCATCCAGAACCCGGCGTGTACCCGCGCTTATAGCGGGTGAGCCCTTCCTGAACAACGGCGGCGACCATGTCACCGCGACGGTTGTAGATCTGGCCCTGGGTCAGCGCCCGGCCACCGCGGGCCGATGGCGAGTTCTGGTCGTAGAGCAGCCATTCGTCGGCGCGGAACCCGCGCATGAACCACATCGCATGGTCCAACGAGGCGACCCCCAGATGGGGCCGAACCTCGGGGTAGTTCACCTGTGCCGAACCCAGCAGGGTCAGATCACTCATGTAGGCCAACGCACAGATGTGCAGCAGAGGGTCATCGGGCAGGGGGTCGCGGTGCCGGAACCACACCTGCTGCTGGGAGACCTTCCCGGGAAGTCTGGCCACCTGGTCTTGCGGCACCCTGCGGATGTCCCACTCGGCGAACTGAGCGATCCCTCCGCCGCCGAAAGGACTGTTGCCCGAAGCGGGATCGACGAGATCCTCGGGCGCTACGACCTGGGGCATCTCATCCTGATGCTCGATGCCGTCCTGGGCGGTCTGGAACGACGCGCCCATCGAGAAGATCACCTCGCCGTTCTGTACAGCGTTGACCCGGCGGGTGCAGAAGGAGCTGCCGTCACGCGGCCGATCGACCAGGTAGACAGCCGGCTTCGTCCCGTCGCCGGGCCGCAGGAAATAGCCGTGCAGCGAGTGAACCTGGTATCCGGGGTCGACGGTCCGGACCGCGGAGACCAATGCCTGACCGGCGATGTGACCGCCGAATGTCCTTGACAGGTAACCGGACTCGGGGTTGTAGACCCCGCCGCGGTAGATGTTTACTTCGAGTTGCTCGAGGTCAAGGATCTGTTCGATCGACATGCTCTAGATGCGGTCCTCGCTCAAGCGACTCACCGTGGCGCTACCAGCCGCGAGTCGCGAGCCGGTGGGGTTGAGGGATGTCATCGACGTTGATGCCAACCATCGCCTCCCCCAGACCGCGCGAGACCTTGGCCAGCACATCCGGATCGTCATAGAAGGTGGTGGCCTTCACGATCGCCGCCGCCCTCGACGCCGGATCCCCCGACTTGAAGATCCCCGACCCCACGAACACCCCGTCAGCACCCAACTGCATCATCATGGCTGCATCCGCCGGCGTCGCGATCCCTCCCGCAGTGAACAACGTGACGGGCAACTTCCCTGCCCGGGCCACCTCCACCACCAAGTCATACGGCGCCGCCAATTCCTTGGCCGCCACGAACAACTCGTCCTCCGACAACGACGTCAACCGGCGGATCTCGCCACCGATGGTCCGCATATGCATCGTCGCGTTCGACACATCCCCGGTACCGGCCTCCCCCTTGGACCGGATCATCGCCGCGCCCTCGCTGATCCGCCGCAGCGCCTCACCCAGATTGGTGGCCCCGCACACGAACGGCACCGTGAAATTCCACTTGTCGATGTGATGGGTGTAATCCGCCGGGGTCAACACCTCCGACTCGTCGACATAATCCACCCCGAGGCTCTGCAGGATCTGCGCCTCCACGAAATGCCCGATCCGCGCCTTGGCCATCACCGGAATCGACACCGCGGCGATGATCCCCTCGACCAAATCCGGATCACTCATCCGCGCCACCCCGCCTTGGGCGCGAATATCGGCCGGCACCCTCTCCAGAGCCATCACCGCCACCGCTCCCGCGGCCTCAGCGATCCGCGCCTGCTCGGGGGTGACCACGTCCATGATCACCCCGCCCTTGAGCATCTCGGCCATCCCGCGCTTGACCCGCGCGGTACCGGTCTGCGGATGGGCGCCTGAACCATTGGTTGTAGCTGCGCTGTCCACTGTGAGCTCCTTCGATCGGTGCACCTCTGAGTCTAGAGTGCAGCGTCGCGGCCGCGGATTCCAGCGGCTCTCAGCGGATGAGATGCGGGTCACTCGGGACGGGCCCGCCGTCGGCCACCCGATTGGCCTCGGCCAGGCGTTCGGCCAGTTGCAGCGGGTACACCTGCTGGCCGAGCGCCAGGAGTTCGCCGATGGCCGCGGCGTCGCACCAGCGGTGGCCGTGGATGTAGCGGCGCTCCAGTGCGGTCCACCCGGCAGGCGACGGCTCGAAGCGGCCGACGCGGTGCACGAAGTAGAACTCCTCGCTGGCCATCACGGCCCCGTTGAAGTGGATCAGCGACTCCCGTCGCCAGACCGGTCCGAGGAGTCGGTGCGGCTCGGCCCGCAGTCCGGTTTCCTCGGCCACCTCGCGCACCGCGGTGTCGAGCAGTGGCTCGCCGCGGCGGACCGCACCGCCGACGGTGAACCACCACCGCGGCGCGGTGCCGTCGGTGATCGCCGGGTCGGATCCGCACCAAAGCAGCACCGCACCGTCGTCGTCGAGTAGCACCACCCGAGCGGAGGTGCGGGTCGCCGGCGTCCGGGAAGTCACCGCTGCGCAGTCTCGGCGATCTCGAAATACGTTGGCAGCGGGGCGTGTCCGCCCAACCGCAGCCAGCGGACCGGGCGGCGCTCCCGCAGCGCCAGGGTGTCGCGCACGGCGTCATTGTGGAACCGGCGGGCCAGCAGCACCCGGGACTCGGCCTCCGTCAGTTCGGCCACCAGAGCGGGGCGCACGGCGTCCGGGTCGATCTGGCTCAGTTCGGTGGACAGTTCGTTCTCGCAACCCTCACGGGTCCACCGGGGTGCGCGTTCTGCGTCGTAGGCGAGTCCGGCCAGTCGCGCATCGCCGATGTCGGCGGCGACGGCCCGGGCAACCACGGCGCGGCGGGCCAGCGCCGCATCCAGCGCCTGCCAGGACAGGTCGTAGCGCACGTGGAGTCGATCCAGCCGGTTGGCGGTCTGATAGGCCCAGACGGCGATGGTGACCAGGACGGCCACCAAAACCGCGGTCAGGGACCAGTACAGTCCTGGCGCCATCAGGTGGCGGTTCCCCGGCCGGCCAGACCCGTCTGACCGCTCACGGCGACCTTCATCCCGGAGCCGGCGACGGTCTCATAGACCCGCATGATCTCGTCGGCCACCACCGACCAGTCGTAGCGGCCGACGGCCGCGGTGGCGGCTTTGACGTAGCGGCTGCGCAGCTTGGCGTCAGCGAGCACGGCGATCAGCCCCTCGGCCAACGCGGCGGAGTCTTCGACGTCCACCAGGCGCCCGGCCTTGCCGTCGCACAGCACCCGCCGGAAGGCGTCGAGGTTGCTGGCCACCACGGCGGTTCCGGCCGCCATCGCCTCGACCAGCACGATGCCGAAGCTTTCCCCGCCGGTGTTGGGGGCGCAGTACACATCGGCGCTGCGCAACGCCGATGCCTTCACGGCGTCGTCGACCTGCCCGAGGAATTTCAGATGCCCGGCCAGATCTCCGGCCTCCTGGCGTAACTCGTCCTCGTCGCCGCGGCCGACGATCAGGATCTCGATGTCGGGAAAATGCTCCACCAGCGCGGGCAGCGCGCCGAGCAGCACCGCCATGCCCTTGCGCGGTTCGTCGAACCGGCCCAGGAACAGCACCGTCTTACCGGGGCGGGGGTAGCCGGGCAGCGGCGGCGCGGATGCGAACGACGCGACGTCGACGCCGTTGGGGATTTCCACCGCATCGGAGCCCAGCGCCTCCATCTGCCAGCGCCGGGCCAGGTCGGAGACGGCGATACGTCCGACGATCTTCTCGTTCCAGGGCCGCAGAATGCCCTGAAAAATCCCCAGCGCCAACGACTTTGTGGTCGAGGTGTGAAACGTCGCCACGATCGGCCCCTCGGCGATCATCAGCGCCAGCACCGACAGGCTCGGCGCGTTGGGCTCGTGCAGATGCAGCACATCGAAGTCGCCGTGTGCGATCCACTTCTTGACCATCCGGTGGGTGGCCGGCCCGAACCGCAACCTGGCCACCGAGCCGTTGTAGGGAATCGGCACCGCTTTACCGCCGGAGACGACGTAGTCGGGCAGTTTCACGTGCGGCGAGGATGGCGCCAGCACGCTGACCTCGTGGCCGCGGGCGTGAAACACCTCAGCCAGTTGCAGCACGTGTGCCTGCACGCCGCCGTGGACGTCGAAGGAGTAAGGGCACACCATCCCGATTCGCATCAGGTTCCCTCGAGGTAGGCGCGCCGCTTCTGCGACAGGTCAGCCAGCCACAACGGCTGCAGCATGTGCCAGTCCTGAGGATGCTTGGCGATGTTGATGGCGAACCGGTCGGCCAGCGCCTGGATGATGACGCCGACGTCCCCGGAGCTGGTGTCGATGGCGTCGTCGATCTGGACGACGCAGTCCGCGCCGTCGTAGTAGACGTGGGCCGGGTGCAGTGGCGCCCCGGTCTCGATGGCCAGTTTCGCCGGGCCGGCGGGCATCCGGGTGGGTTTACCGAAGAACTCGACCGGCACCCCGGATCGGGTCAGGTCGCGGTCGGCCATCAGACAGACGAATGTGTTCTGCCGCAACCGCTCTGCGAGCACCTCCGAGGGCGGCCGGTCACCGCCCGTCAGCGGCAGCACCTCGAAGCCGAGGCCTTCCCGGAAGTCGATGAAGCGGTCATAGAGCGACTCCGGCTTGAGTCGCTCGGCCACTGTGGCGAAGGTGCCGTAATTCTGGGCCAGCCAGACCCCGGCCATGTCCCAGTTGCCGCTGTGCGGCAACGCCATCACCGCGCCGCGGCCCGCGGCGTGCGCGGCGGCAAAATGCTCGGCACCGACGAACACCCTGTCGAGCCGATCGGCCAGCGCGGACAGATCCATCGACGGCAGCCGGAAGGCTTCCCGCCAGTACCGGGCGTAGGAGGCCAGCGCGGCGCGGATCAGGGAATCGGGAACCTCGGCGGGGGTGCTGCCGATCACCCGGGCCAGGTTCTTGCGTAGCTGCTCGGGCCCGCCGCCGCGGGCGGCGTACCGGGCACCGGCGCCGGCGATGCCGCGCGCCCACGGCTCCGGCATCTCGCGCACCAACCGCCATCCGGCGGCGTAGCCCCAGTCGGTCAATCGCTCGGCGAAGGGACCCTTCACTGCTCGTCGCTTCCGGCTCCGCCGTCGCCGGTCGGCGCACCGGGTGCGGGGAGTTTGTCCATCGCCCCGGGCGAGGAGCGCACGCTGTGCACCCGCTGGCCCACGGTGATCAGGCTGGCCACCGCCAGCACCCACATCGCGATGTGCAGCGCCATCGGCATCGGGAAAAACGGCAGGTCAGAGATACCGGCGCCGCCGAGAGCGATCACCAGGCGTTCGGGCCGCTCGATCAGCCCCCCGCCGCCGTCCAGTCCACTGGCCTCGGCGCGCGCCTTGATGTAGGAGATCACCTGGGAGGTCACCAGGCAGATCATGGTCGCCACCACCAGGGATGAGCTGTGCAGTCCAAAAGCGGCCCACCACATGAGTCCGCAGAACACCGCCCCGTCGCTGATCCGATCGCAGGTGGCGTCCAGCACCGCCCCGAAGCGGGTGCCGCCGCCTTGCTGGCGGGCCATCGCGCCGTCGAGCATGTCGGCCAGCACGAAGAACCAGATGACCAGCCAGCCGATGAACAGATGACCGGCCGGATACAGGGTGAGCGCCGCCAACACCGAACCCGCGGTGCCGATGATCGTGACGGTGTCCGGGGTCAGACCGACTTTCAGCGCGGCCCGGGCGACCGGCACGCTGAGCTTGGTGTAGGCGGCGCGGGTCATCAGGTAGAAATCGCTCACGGCTGGGCGGCCCATTCGTCGGCCAGCAGCACGCGGGTGTCGCGCAGCAACTGGGGAATCACTTTGGTCTGGCCGACGACGGTGATGAAGTTCGCGTCGCCGGACCACCGGGGCACCACGTGCATGTGTAGATGCTCGGCCAGCGACCCACCCGCCGAGCGCCCCAGGTTGAGGCCGACGTTGAACGCATCCGGGCGCGACACCGCCTTGATCACCCGAATCGCCTTCTGGGTGAACGCCATCAGTTCGGCCGACTCGGCGTCGGTGAGGTCCTCCAGTTCCGACACCTGCCGATACGGCACCACCATCAGGTGGCCGGGGTTGTACGGGTAGAGGTTGAGAACCGCGTAGACCAGTTCGCCGCGGGCGACCAGCAGGCCGTCCTCGTCGGTCATGGTGGGAATGTCGGTGAACGGCTGAGAGGACCCCCCGGAACCCCCTGGGGCGCCGCTCAGGTTGGGCGATTCGACGATGTAGCTCATGCGGTGCGGGGTCCACAGCCGCTGCAGTCGGTCGGCGTCTCCGGTACCGCGGTCGATGAGCGACTCCGTTCCGTCGTCGCTGCGGTCGATGAGCGACTCCGTTCCGTCGTCGCTGCGGTCGATCAGTTCCTCAGTCACTGTCGGCCCTCACCAATTCCGCGGTGGGGACGGTGTTGTGCCGACCACCGATCCAGGCCAGGATCGTGGCGACCGCGTGCTCCCGCGGCACACCGTTGATCTGGGTGCGGTCACCGAACCGGAATGACACCGCACCTGCTTCGACGTCGCGGTCCCCCGCGAGAAGCATGAACGGCACCTTCTGGTTGGTGTGGTTGACGATCTTCTTGGCCATCCGGTCATCGCTGGCATCCACCTCGACGCGGACGCCCGCGGCACGCAGGTCGGCGGCCACCTCCCGCAGATAGGGCACGTGCTCGTCGGCCACCGGGATGCCGACCACCTGAACCGGGGCCAGCCAGGCCGGGAATGCACCGGCGTAGTGCTCGGTGAGGATGCCGAAAAACCGTTCGATGGAACCGAAGAGGGCACGGTGGATCAGCACCGGTCGCTGGCGGGTCCCGTCCGCGCCGGTGTACTCCAGACCGAAGCGTTCCGGCATGTTGAAGTCCAGTTGGATGGTCGACATCTGCCAGCTTCGGCCCAGCGCATCGCGCACCTGCACGGAGATCTTCGGCCCGTAGAACGCCGCGCCGCCGGGATCGGGAACCAGTTCCAGCCCCGAGGATTCGGCGACCTCGCGCAGCGTCTCGGTGGCCTCCTCCCACATCTCATCGGAACCGACGTACTTCTCCGGGTCCTTGGTGGACAACTCCAGGAAGAAGTCATCCAGGCCGTAGTCGGCGAGCAGGTCGAGCACGAACCGCAGCAACGACGCCAACTCGTCGCGCATCTGCTCGCGGGTGCAGTAGATGTGCGAATCGTCCTGGGTCATCCCGCGGACCCGGGTCAGGCCGTGGATGACGCCGGACTTCTCGTAGCGGTAGACCGTCCCGAATTCGAAGAGCCGCAACGGAAGTTCCCGATAGGAGCGTCCGCGGGACCGGAAGATCAGGTGGTGCATCGGGCAGTTCATCGGCTTGAGGTAGTAGTCCTGCCCCGGCTTGCGCAGCGTCCCGTCCTCGGCGTATTCGGCGTCGATGTGCATCGGCGGGAACATGCCATCGGCGTACCACTCCAAGTGACCGGACGTGATGTACAACTGCTCCTTGGTGATGTGCGGGGTGTTGACGAACTCGTAGCCGGCCTCGATGTGCTTACGCCGCGAATACTCCTCCAGTTCGCGGCGCACGATTCCGCCCTTGGGGTGGAACACCGGTAGGCCGGAGCCCAATTCGTCGGGAAAGCTGAACAGGTCCAGTTCCACGCCCAGCTTGCGGTGGTCCCGGCGTTGCGCCTCCTCGAGCAGTTCCAGGTAGCGGTCGAGCGCCTCCTGGGACTCCCACGCGGTGCCATAGATGCGCTGCAGGCTGGCGTTGTTCTGGTTGCCGCGCCAGTACGCCGCCGAACTGCGGGTCAGCTTGAAGGCGGGGATGTATTTGGTGGTCGGGCAGTGCGGACCGCGGCACAGATCACCCCAGACCCGTTCCCGGGTGCGGGGATTGAGGTTGTCGTAGGCGGTGAGCTCGTCGCCACCTATCTCCATTACTTCGTCCGATCCCGCCAGGTCACCGGACTTGTCGTCAACCAGTTCGAGTTTGTAGGGCTCCCCGGCCAACTCCGCGCGCGCCTGCTCCTTGGATTCGTACACCCGCCGGGAGAACAGTTGGCCCTCTTTGACGATGGCGCGCATCCGCTTCTCGAGCTTCTCGAGATCCTCCGGCGTGAACGCCACCGGGACGTCGAAGTCATAGTAGAAGCCGTCGGTGATGGGCGGGCCGATGCCCAGCTTGGCCGCCGGGAACAGTTCCTGGACTGCCTGGGCCAGCACGTGGGCGGCCGAGTGTCGGATGACGCTGCGGCCCTCGTCGGTGTCGGCGGCCACCGCGGTCACCTCGGCATCGGCCTCCGGCGCCCAACTGAGGTCGCGCAGTTTGCCCTCGGCGTCACGGACCACCACGATCGCCCCGGGTTCCCCGCGGCCGGGCAGGCCGGCGTCGCGGGCGGCGGCGCCCGCGCTGATCCCGGCCGGGACCCGTAGCAGGTCGGGGTATGTGGGGGCGCTCATCGGCGGTCTCTTTCTCGGGCAGCAACGATCCACGCGCCGGATCGGCGCGGTCGCGACGACAATGCTATCGAGAGGCTGGTCAGGCACCCAGCCCGAGCGGGCTGTCCAGGGTGGGTTGGTAGAGGCCGACCAGCTTCGCCGACCAGGCCAGCGCTCCCAGCAGCCACAGCGTCAGCACCACCACGCCTGCGGTGAACAGCGCACCCAGGGCTTGCACCCACCAACTCTGCCGGCGCAGCCAGCCCATTGCCGTGTCGTACCGGCCACGGGTGTAGGTCAGGGCCCGGTGTGCCCAGTAGAACTCCGAGGCCAGGATCGCCAGGCCGAGGAACACGATCGCCCAGCCAGGCCCCGGGTACGGGATGGCGGCGATCCCCACGGCCAGCACCCCGAACCCGATGATGCCGACCGCGACCCGATAGCCGAAGTCCAGCGTTGGCCGCTCGCGGATCCGCTCACGGCGGTCCGCGAGCCGGTGCCTGATGCCGCTCATGCCGTTGAGATTACGTGGTGGCAGGGTGGAGTTGTGAAGATCAGCGACCTGGCCGGCCGCCCGATGACCTACACCGAACAGGGTGCAACCGCGGCCGACATGCCTACCGGCTACCGCCATGTCCGGGCCGCCAAACGGATCGGATACGGCCGTCTGCGCTTCGAGCAAGCCGCCGACGCCGTACTGCGCTACGGGATGCTGCGCGGCGCCGGATTGCGGGTGGACGCCACCACCGACGTGGCCAGGGTCGGCACCGATGTGTTGGGTCGGCTTGGCCCGTTCGTCGCGCCGTGCCGGGTGGTCTACGTGCTCGACGAGCCCGACCGACGGGGTTTCGCCTACGGCAGCCTGCCCGGCCACGCGGTGCGCGGCGAGGAACTGTTCGCGGTGCGCTACGACCCGTCCGACGATGCGGTCTACGCCGAGGTCGCGGCGTTCTCCCGTCCGGCGACGTGGTGGAGCAGGCTGGGCACCCCGATCCTGAGGCTGTCCCAGCATCTGGTCACCCGCCGCTACCTCGACGCGGTGTAGCGACCTGAACCCATGTTGCCGTTAGTCTCTGCTCAGATTTATTTCAGGAATTCAGCGAAGGGACCGCTCATGGCAGCCTGCTCTTACGTCGGCCGAGTCGGGGGATTGGCGATCGCCCTGGGGATCGGGTCGGCATTGCTGGGCGGAACAGCGCTCAGCTGGGCCGATGACGCCGGCACCGGGCCGTCGTCGGATCGTTCCGGTTCGACGCAGAGCAGCACGACCGGCGACGCCCCGTCATCGGTGGGCACCCGCGGCCGGGCCGCTACCGCGGCCGGCCGTGGCGGTGAATCCCCGCGCAGTGCCGCCACTGTGAGCCCGCGACGCGGGCAGTCGGCCGACGCGGTCCAACCGGAGATCGAGCCCGGCCCACGCGTCTCAGCGCTGAATCCCCACTCCGGCACCCCCGTCGAGCATCCCGCCGCGGTGCTGGCACGCGACGACTTCCAGCCGCCGATTGAGGCGCTCCCCCCGGTCGAGGTTCCCGCGGCGACGGCCGCCAACCCAGCCGCCGCCGTCGAGTCCGCGCCGCCGGTTGTGACCGCCAGCCAAACCGTTCCGGTCGCCGCGATCCTCCCGACGGCTCCGGTAGCTCCCCAACCGATCTCCGCCCCCGCGTCCGCGCCGGTGGCATCCGTTCTGACGGCAGCGGCCACCGCACTGACCGATCCCTTCGCCGGCAGCAACACCGGCGTTCCGATCGGCTCCCCACTGGAGTGGGCGACGCTGGCGTTCGCCCGCCGCAATCCAGTCGCCGTGACGAGCACTGCGTCGCTGCCGCAGTCGGCGGCCACCACGACAGCGCCGCTACCGATCATCCTGGGGCCCAGCGGCGTTCCGATCCCGTCGGTGAAGTACGGCGAAACCGTCATGAGCTACTACATTCCGGGCGGGATCCCCGGAACCCAGCAGTTGGTCTTCACTCCCGAGGGTCTCTACCCGATTACCGGCGTCAAGAGTTTGCCGCTGAACACCTCGGTTGACCAGGGCATCCAGATTCTCAGCGATGTCCTCACTCCGCTGCCCGCCGGCACACCGGTGACCGTGTTCGGCTACTCACAGAGCGCGATCATCGGGTCACTGCTGCAGGGCGGTTACACCGTGGAGGTCGACGGCGAGGACGTGGAATTCGCGGTGCCGTCCGGGCTTGCCGACAGCATCAACTTCGTCTTCGTCGGCAACGAGATGAACCCCAACGGGGGGTTCCTGTCCCGGTTCAGCGGCCGGGACATGCCCATGCTCAGCCTGCCCAGCCTTGGCATCCCGTTCTACGGCCCGACACCGGGCGGTCCGCTCCCGCCCACCGGCCAGGAGTACGCCACGACGAATTACCAAAGGGAGTACGACGGCTTCTCGGACTTTCCGCGCTACCCGATCAACTTCCTGTCCGTCCTCAACGCCGCGCTCGGGATCGCCTACGTCCACGTCCAGTACACGCCGACCATCAGCCAGGAACAGTGCGCAGAGAAGGCGTTTTGCCTGTTGAAGACGCAGGTCGAGGCGGCATCGCCGCTCCCGTCGACCTCCCCGTCGCAGCAGTACTTCTTCATCCCCACCGAGAACCTTCCGCTGCTGCAGCCACTTCGGGCCATCCCCTTCCTCGGCAACCCGCTAGCCGACCTGATCCAGCCCTCGCTCAAGGTGATCGTGGACTTCGGCTACGCCGATCCGGCCCACGGATTCGCAACCGGCACACAGCCCTACGCCAATGAACTGACTCCGTTCGAAGTGACCCCCCCGTTCGGACCTGTCTACGGTGAGGCGTTCACGAAGTTCTTCGAGGGCATCGGGCAGGGCATCTCCGACTTCATCGCCGACTTCGGGCCGAACGGATCGGTGGCCCAAGAGATCTCAGCTTTCTCGCTGGCGAATCTGGGGCCGTTGGGGATGGGCGCATCCGGCGGTTTCATCCAGACGGTGCAGAACGTGATCAACTCGGTCGCAAACGCGATCTCCGGAACGGTCGCCGGTCTCTATGCCCCCTTGCTCCCGACTGCCGACGTCATCAACGCCATCGTGCTGTCGCTGCCGGCCTACAGCCTCAACCTCTTCCTCTACGGCATGGAACAGGTGTTCAGCGGTGACGTGCTGGGCGG
>CAXNJA010000015.1:0-32228 GCA_964202555.1 Mycobacterium sp. | reverse complement strand
TCGCGGACCAGATCGACCAGCAGATCGGGGTCGTTGGCGGCGTCGATCAAGAGGGACACACCGGTCTCCGCGCAGGTCACGAGGTAGACGTTGTTGTCCATCGGGCCCACCGACATCTTGATGATGCTCACCCCCGGCAGGGTGCGCCGGGCGGCGGTCTGGGTTTCGACGTGACCGGTGTAGTTGTCGGCGACGGCTGTCATGATGCCCACGTTAGTGGTCGTGGGTACCCACGCTTAGCATGGGCGCGTGGCCGACCGGTTGATCGTCAAGGGTGCGCGCGAACACAACCTCCGCAGCATCGATCTGGACCTTCCCCGCGATGCCCTGATCGTCTTTACCGGCCTGTCCGGGTCGGGCAAGTCCTCGCTGGCCTTCGACACCATCTTCGCCGAGGGTCAGCGCCGCTACGTGGAGTCACTGAGCGCCTACGCCCGGCAGTTCCTCGGTCAGATGGACAAGCCGGATGTCGACTTCATCGAAGGGCTGTCCCCGGCTGTCTCCATCGATCAGAAGTCCACCAACCGAAACCCCCGGTCCACGGTGGGCACCATCACCGAGGTCTACGACTACCTGCGGCTGCTGTACGCCCGGGCCGGCACGCCGCACTGCCCGGTGTGCGGGGAGCGAATCGCCCGCCAGACCCCCCAGCAGATCGTCGACCAGGTGCTCGCGATGGAAGAGGGCACCAAGTTCCAGGTGCTCGCACCGGTGGTCCGCACCCGCAAGGGCGAGTTCGTCGACCTCTTCGACAAGCTCAACACCCAGGGCTACAGCCGGGTCCGGGTCGACGGTGTGGTCCACCCGCTGACCGAGCCGCCGACGCTGAAGAAGCAGGAAAAACACGACATCGAAGTGGTCGTCGACCGGCTGACCGTCAAGGCCACCGCCAAACAGCGGCTCACCGACTCGGTGGAAACCGCGCTGGGACTCGCCGACGGTATCGTGGTGCTGGACTTCGTGGACCGCGACGAGCACGACCCGCACCGCGAGCAGCGGTTCTCCGAGAAACTCGCCTGCCCTAACGCGCACGCCCTGGCGGTGGACGACCTTGAGCCGCGGTCGTTTTCGTTCAACTCGCCCTACGGCGCCTGCCCGGAGTGCAGCGGTCTGGGTATCCGCAAGGAGGTCGACGCCGAATTGGTGGTGCCCGACCCCGACCTGACGCTGGCCGACGGTGCTGTCGCCCCGTGGGCGATGGGTCACAATTCCGACTACTTCACCCGGATGTTGGCTGGCCTCGGCGAGGTGATGGGCTTCGACGTCGACACCCCGTGGCGCAAGCTTCCGGCCAAGGCCCGCAAGGCGATTCTGGAGGGCTGCGACGAGCAGGTGCATGTCCGCTACCGAAACCGCTACGGCCGCACCCGGTCCTACTACGCGGACTTCGAGGGCGTGATGGCCTTCCTGCAGCGGCGCATGGAACAGACCGACTCCGAGCAGATGAAGGAGCGTTACGACGGCTTCATGCGCGACGTGCCCTGCCCGGAGTGCGACGGCACCAGGCTCAAGCCGGAGATCCTGGCCGTCATCCTCGCCGCGGGTGATCAGAAGAAGTCGATCGCCGATGTATGTGAACTGTCGATCGCCGACTGCTCGCGGTTCCTTAACGAACTGACCCTGGGACCGCGGGAGCAGGCGATCGCCGGCCAGGTGCTCAAGGAGGTGCAGTCCCGGCTTGGATTCCTGCTCGACGTCGGTCTGGACTACCTGACGCTGGGCCGGGCCGCAGGCACGCTGTCCGGCGGTGAGGCGCAGCGCATCAGACTGGCCACCCAGATCGGTTCCGGGCTGGTCGGCGTCCTGTACGTCCTCGACGAACCATCTATCGGCCTTCATCAGCGTGACAATCGCCGGCTCATCGAAACCCTCACCCGCTTAAGGGATTTGGGCAATACGCTGATCGTCGTCGAACATGACGAGGACACCATCGCGCACGCTGACTGGATCGTCGACATCGGTCCGGCCGCCGGCGAGCACGGCGGCCGGGTGGTGCACAGTGGGCCGTATGCGGATCTTCTGAAGAACCCGAACTCGATCACCGGGGCGTACTTGTCCGGTAAGCAGAGCATCGAGGTGCCGGCGATCCGCCGGCCGATAGACCGCAAACGTCAACTCACCGTGGTGGGTGCCCGCGAGCACAACCTGCGCGACATCGACGTGGCGTTCCCGCTGGGAGTTCTCACCTCGGTCACCGGGGTGTCAGGGTCGGGCAAGTCCACCCTCGTCAACGACATCCTGGCCGCCGTGCTGGCCAACAAACTCAACGGCGCCCGACTGGTGCCCGGCCGTCACACCCGCATCAACGGTCTGGAGCACGTCGACAAACTGGTCCGCGTGGACCAGTCGCCGATCGGCCGCACCCCGCGGTCCAACCCGGCCACCTACACGGGGGTGTTCGACAAGATCCGAACCCTGTTCGCCGCCACCACCGAGGCGAAGGTGCGGGGTTATCAGCCGGGCCGGTTCTCCTTCAACGTCAAAGGCGGTCGCTGCGAGGCGTGTTCGGGTGACGGGACCATCAAGATCGAGATGAATTTCCTTCCCGACGTCTACGTGCCGTGCGAGGTGTGTCAGGGCGCGCGCTACAACCGTGAGACCCTCGAGGTGCACTACAAGGGCAAAACCATCGCGCAGGTGCTCGACATGTCCATCGAGGACGCCGCGGAGTTCTTCGAGCCGATCAGCAGCATCCACCGCTACCTGAAGACCCTGGTCGACGTCGGACTGGGTTACGTGCGACTGGGGCAGCCCGCACCGACCTTGTCCGGAGGCGAAGCGCAACGGGTGAAGTTGGCCGCGGAATTGCAGAAGCGCTCCACCGGTCGCACCGTCTACATTCTCGACGAGCCCACCACGGGTCTGCATTTCGACGACATCCGCAAACTGCTGAAGGTCATCAACGGCCTTGTCGACAAGGGCAATTCGGTCATTGTGATCGAACACAACCTGGACGTCGTCAAGACCTCGGACTGGATCATCGACATGGGTCCCGAGGGTGGTTCGGGTGGCGGGACGGTGGTCACCCAGGGCACCCCGGAAGACGTCGCCGGCAGTCCCGGCAGCCACACCGGCACGTTCCTGTCGGGCCTGCTCAAGTCGCCGGTCGGCAAACCGGCCACGCGGCGTCGCAAGGCCAGCGCGTAACCGACTCGAGAGCAGCCGGAACTAATCGCTCAGTCTCGCTCAGTCGTTGCGGTGCATCGACTCGCGAATCTCCTTGAGTTTGTCCGCGGCGGCTTTCTGCCGGGCCTCGTAGCTGTCGGTAGAGGCCCGTCCGCCCGGGGTGTCCTCCGCCAACTCCGTTGCGCCCAAAGCGGTCCCGTACCGGGTTTCGATCTTCTCCCGCACCCCCTCCAGCGTGGGCACGCCTGCCGCGGTGTAGCCGGTGTCTGGTTGCGGCACGATCACCGGCGGAAGGCCCGACGAGTCGCCGGCGGGGTGGGCCGGCGTACTGCTCGCGGGGATCTCTGGGGGGCCCTTCTCCGGGGCCTTCTCAGGAGCCTTTTCGGGGGCCTTTTCAGGAGCCTTTTCGGTGGCCTTCTCGGGGGTCTTAGTCTCGGCTGCGTCGTCACCCATGGGTTTCACCGTACCCCGGCGGGCCGGGGCGTCGGCGTGCTCAACGTGCCCGCTTCGGCGGCGATCGTCACCCCGTCGGGTTGGTTGGAGGTCCCCGGCAAGGCCACCTCCGGGATGTCGGGGGTTCCGATCTGGGCTGCCAGCCACGGCAGCGCCCCGGCGAACGCTGCGGCCGCGAACGGCCAGTCGTGCTTTCCGGCGAGGGGAACCACGGCGCAGTCGATGCCGTACTCGCTGCCGAGCCGGCACAGGGTGCGCGCGGCCGAGGTGGGGTTACTCGCCGTAGTGTTCGCGTTGTCGCTCTTAGGGAGCGCTCCCTGCAGATCTGTACCGGAGATGGCCGGGCCTACGCTGCCGGGTGGTTCGGATACCGCGAACCAACCGGCCACGCCGTCGTAGTCGCCGTTGCGGGCCATCACGGTGGCCGGGTCCCAGTCGTCCCAGGCGGCCGCGTCACCGCCGTAGAGACGCTCGATGGTCTGTTCCTTCGTCCCGGCGTTGGGGGTGAGGTCGCCGTCGATGTTGACGAACGCGCTGAACAGTTCGGGGTATCTCACCGTGAGATTCAGTGCGCAGGTACCGCCGGAGGACCAGCCCACCACCGCCCAGTTCGACGGGTCCTCGCTCACGCCGAAGTTGGCGACCATGTACGGAACCACTTCCTTGGTGAGGTGATCGGCGGCGTTGCCGCGCACGCCGTTGACGCACCCGGTGTCGTTGTTGAACGCGCCACCGACATCGGGGAAGACGAACACCGGTGCGTTGCCGCCGTTCTTGGCCGCGAACTCGTCGATGGTATGGACCGCGTTGGCGGTGCGGATCCAGTCCGCGGGGGTGTTGAACTGCCCGCCGATCATCATGACCGTCGGCAGGACCGGCGGGGGATTGCTGGAGAAGTACACCGGCGGCAGGTAGACGAGTTCGCCGCGATGCTTGAACTTCGAGATATCCGACGGCGTGGTGATGGGCACCACCCTGCCGGTGGCCGGAACGGTCTGGCTGGAAAGCATTGTGGCGACGGTCGCCCGATCGGTCTGGCCGGGCAGTGGGCCGCCGGTCAATTGGCCCCAGGCGGTCTGCACGGTGGGGAAGTAGCCGACCCACAGGTTGAGCATCAGGCCCGCTGACAGCGCCGTCATCGGCACCGCCAGAACCGAGACGACCCGGCGCCACCGGACCGCGGATCGCCAGCCCAGCACCGCCACCCCGACCGCCAGACCGGCCAATGCCACCCACACCCACAGCTGTCGCGGCGCCGGCTCCCCGGACAGGCCGTTGGAGGCGATGTTCCAATGCGTGAGGGCGGCCAAAGCCACTCCGACGCCGGCCGCACACGGCAGCAGAACCAACCGCCAGCCGGTGGTGCGCCACCCGATCGCCAGCACCAGCAGCAGCCCGGCCAGAGCCTGCACGGTCAGCGGAAGCCAGCCGTGCATGAGCGAGATGTGGTCGCGGAACAGGCCTATCGGCTCCGCCAGAACCGTGGTGGCGACCCTCGTCTCTGACGGTGTCATCTCTGGCAGGTTAGCGCGGCTTGGCCAGCGGGAAGGGCAGGGTCTCTCGAATACTGCGGCCGGTGATGAGCATGACCACCCGGTCCACGCCGACACCCAGGCCTCCGGTGGGAGGCATGGCGTATTCCATGGCCTGCAGGAAATCCTCGTCGAGTTCCATCGCCTCGGGATCTCCGCCGGCGGCGAGCAAGGACTGCTGTTGCAGTCGGCGGCGCTGCTCGACGGGATCGGTGAGTTCGCTGTAGGCGGTGCCCAACTCCACCCCCCAGGCCACCAGGTCCCACCGCTCGGCCACCCCTTCGCGGCTGCGGTGCGGTCGGGTCAGTGGGGACACCGAGGTGGGGAAATCGATGTAGAAGGTGGGGGCCTCGGTGCGTTCCTCGACGAGACGCTCGTACAGCTCGAGCACCACCGCGCCGGCGTCCCAGTGGGTCAGATACGGGATGGCGGCGCCGTCGCACAACTCGCGCAGCCTCTCCAGCGGGGTGTCGGCGCCGATGCGGTGGCCCAGAGCCTCGGAGACCGCGTCGTGGACCGTCATCACGGGCCACCGCCCGGAGATGTCGACCTCGGTCAGTCCGCCGTCCCCATCCGGACGCATCACCACCGGGGAGCCGTTGGCCGCCGTCGCCGCGTTCTGGATGAGCTCCCGGCAGCCGTCGATCCAGACCAGATAGTCGGCGTGCGCCTGGTAGGCCTCCAGCAGGGTGAACTCCGGATTGTGGCTGAAGTCCACACCCTCGTTGCGGAAGGCCCGGCCGAGCTCGAAGACACGTTCCACACCACCGACGCAGAGCCGCTTCAGATACAGCTCCGGCGCGATGCGCAGATACAGGTCGAGGTCATAGGCGTTGATGTGGGTCTGAAACGGCCGGGCGTTGGCCCCGCCATGGATCTGCTGCAGAATCGGGGTCTCGACCTCAAGAAAACCCTTGGCGAACAACGTTTCCCGGATCGAACGCAGAATGTCGCTACGTGCCCGGATCAGATCGCGCGAGACCGGGTTGACCGCCAGGTCGACATAGCGGGCACGCACCCGTGCCTCCGGATCGGACAGCCCCTTCCACTTGTCGGGAAGCGGCCGCAGGCACTTGCCGAGCAGTCGCCACCGGTTGACGAGTACCGAGCGGGTTCCGTTCTTGCTGTAGCCCGTTCGGCCGCTCACCTCGATCAGATCGCCGAGGTCGACGCCGGTGAAGTCGGCGCCGTCGAGCACGGACTTGTCCATCAGCAGTTGGATGTCGCCGGACCAGTCCCGCAGCGTCGCGAAGGTCACTCCGCCGTAGTCCCGGGTTCGCAGCACCCGGCCGGACACCACGACCGGGGTGTCGTCGTCAGCGTCGATGGCAGAAGCCACCGTGTGCGTCGGGGGACTGCCCACCGGGTAGGCGTCGACGCCCTGCTGCTGCAGCGCCCGAAGCTTGGCCATCCGTACCCGGACCTGCTCGGGCAGTCGCTGATCGACGGCCTCGGACAGCTGCTCGTCGGTCACTCCGGAGGTTTGGCCGATGTCGTCGATCACACCGTGCGGAACCGCGGAATGGTGTCCGGTGTGCTGCTTGGGCCGCCGAGAGAACGGCAGGACGAGAAATCCCTCCGCGATCACCGACGCCACCCCGACCCGCGGGATCAGCCGGGTGTCCTCGTAGCAGGCGAACCGCGGCACCCAGTCCGGCTGATACTTCATGTTGGAGCGATACAGCGTTTCCAGTTGCCACCAGCGGGAGAAGAACACCAGTAGCGCCCGCCAGAGTCGGGCCACCGGGCCGGCGCCCAGTCGGGCGCCCTCCTCGAAAGCGGATCGGAACATTGCGAAGTTCAGCGAAACCCGGCTCACGCCAACGGTGTCGGCCTGCTGGAGTAACTCGCTGACCATCAACTCCACCGTGCCGTTGGGGGACTTCGGTGAGCGGCGCATCAGATCCAGGGACAGCCCGCTGGGGCCCCACGGCACGAACGAGAGCATCCCGACGACCTGCCCCGCGCCGCCGGCGTCATCACCCTGCAGGGCCTCCACCAGCAGGCAGTCGCCGTCCGCGGTGTCACCGAGTCGGCCCAGCGCCATCGAAAATCCGCGCTCGGTCTCGGTATCGCGCCACGCGTCGGCCCGGGCGATCACCTGGGCCATCTCCTCGGCGCTCAGATCGCGGTGGCGGCGCATCCGCACCGTCAACCCGGCCCGCCGGGCCCGCGTCACCGCCTGGCGCACTCCACGCATGTCGGCCCCGGAAAGCCGGAACTTGTCGGGGTAGAGGATCGCCTCGTCGCCGAGTTGCAGTGCGCTCAGGTCGGCTTCCCGGTAGGCCTGTGCGCCGGTCGAACTCGCGCCCATCACGCCCGGTGCCCATCCGTAGTCGCGGCACCGTTCCAGCCAGGCCGCGATGGCCTGCGGCCAGGATCGCGGATCGCCGACCGGGTCGCCGCTGACCAGGCAGACGCCCACTTCGACCCGGTAGGTGATGGCGGCGCGGCCGTTGGGGGCGAAGATCACCGATTTGTCGCGGCGGGTCGCGAAATAGCCCAGTGAATCGTTCTTGCCCCAGGTGTCCAACAGCCCGCGGATGGCGAGTTCGTCCTCCCCGGTCAGCGCGTTCTCGGCGCGTTGGGACTGAAACAGCACCACCGCGGCGGCCATCAGCGCCAGCGCGCCGAAAAGCCCGAACACCGCGTTGAGCAACACGTTAGGCCTGCCGACGAAGAAGTCCGGCGTCGCTGCCGCGAATCCGCTGACCCGGTTGACCGCGTAGGGCAACCGGTAGCCGGGCTGCAGCGACCCGGGGAACAACTCCAGCAGCCCCCAGGCCAGCAGGATCCCGATCACATTGCCGGCGACGAGCACAGCTGCCGCCTTGAGCAATGCGCCGCGACGCACCTTGGCCCAGAACTCGCCCGACGCCAGTAGCACTATCGCCAGGGCGGCGACGTGGACGGTCAAGCCGAGGAACTCCCCGACGTCCTCGAGTTGTGTTCCGTCCCGTTCGGTCAGTGCGGCGATGTCGAGGCCGACAGCGAGCACCAGGTTCGCCACCAGCACCCACCAGGCGATCCGCTTGCGGGCAGCCAGGGCGCCAGCCATCACCGCCAGGGCGAAGGCCCAGGCGAAGCTGGTGTCGGGGAAGTTGAACAGGTATTTGTCGGTGAACTCCCGCGGCACCCTGGTGAGCTGCCGGATGCTCGGCGACACGCTGGACAGCAGCGACGCGGTGGCGATCACCCCGAGAATCCAGCCGGTGGCGGCCGGCACCCAATGCAGGGGCGTGCGGGTTCTGGTCCGGCTGCTGGTGACCGTCATAGGCCGCCAGAATATGCCGACACCGTCGGTGGAGATGAGGTGCGGTTCGCCGGAATTTCAGCCGACCGGTCCGGTGTACTTCTCCCCGGGCCCGGAGCCCGGCTCGTCGGGTACCGCGCTGGCCTCCCGGAAAGCCAGTTGCAGGCTGCGCAGCCCGTCTTTCATCGGCCCGGCGTGCGGTCCCAGATTCCCTGCGCAGCCGTCCAGCAGTCCGGCGTAGGCGCTGATCAGCCGGCGCGCCTCGTCCAGATCGCGGTGCACACTGACGTCGGGGTCCGGAGCAGCCAGTCCGATCTTCTCGGCGGCGGCGCTCATCAGCATCACCGCGGCCCGGCTGATCACCTCGATGGCGGGGACGTCAGCCAGATCCCGATGCGGCGCTTCAGTCCGGTCTGCAGTCCGGTCTGCAGTCCGGTCAGCAGTCCCGTGAGCGTTGGCAGAGGTATCCGTCATGGCTGCTAGACTGGCACGCACGACCGTCCCGGTGAACGCCGGGACAGCAAGTGGAGTCCCACTCCCACCGCCTGCCATAGGCTAGGCGGTCCGGTCGCAGATACCTCCGGGTACCTGTTTTGCGAAGTAGTCGCAGGCGGCGGACTAGCCGTGACCGGTCGGCATGGGCCCTGCTATACGCAGGGCCTTCTCGCTGATGGTGTGGTTTCTGCACAGTCTGTCCCGGGTACCTCGACGGCCGACCGTAAAACACCGACCAGGGAGGCCCCATCAGCACTGAGACCCGCGTCAACGAGCGTATCCGCGTACCTGAAGTCCGATTGATCGGTCCAGGTGGGGAGCAGGTAGGCATCGTCCGCATCGAGGACGCTCTCCGCGTCGCCGCGGATGCTGATCTCGATCTTGTCGAAGTTGCCCCGGAAGCGAAACCGCCGGTGTGCAAGATCATGGACTACGGCAAGTTCAAATATGAGACGGCACAAAAGGCACGCGAGTCTCGCAAGAACCAGCAGCAGACTGTCGTCAAGGAGCAGAAGCTTCGCCCGAAGATCGACCCGCACGACTACGAGACCAAGAAAGGTCACGTCATCCGCTTCCTGGAGGCGGGGTCGAAGGTCAAGGTGACGATCATGTTCCGCGGACGCGAGCAGTCCCGGCCCGAACTCGGATACCGGTTGCTGCAACGGCTGGGCGCCGACGTCGCCGACCACGGCTTCGTCGAGACCTCGGCCAAGCAGGACGGCCGCAACATGACGATGGTGCTGGCACCGCATCGCGGCGCGAAGACCCGCGCCAGGGCTGCCGAGCAAGCAAGCGGACCGCCGGCCGCACCACCACCGGCTGATGAACCCGAAATCACCACCGACCAGACCTGAGAAGCAAAGGAACCGAGGACACCATGCCCAAGGCCAAGTCACACAGCGGAGCCAGCAAGCGATTTCGGCGCACCGGCACCGGAAAGATCGTGCGGCAGAAGGCGAACCGCCGCCACCTGCTCGAGCACAAGCCGAGCAAGCGGACGCGTCGCCTGGACGGGCGGACCGTCGTCGCCGCCAACGACACCAAGCGCGTCAACAAGATGCTCAACGGCTGACGCCGATCCGAGCCGGATTTCCCGGCGACTGCGACTTGATTTCAACGACTTGAATTCTTTGATCGAACGAGAAGAGGAACACCAATGGCCCGCGTCAAACGCGCAGTCAACGCCCAGAAGAAGCGGCGTACCGTCCTTAAGGCGTCCAAGGGCTACCGCGGTCAGCGGTCCCGGCTGTACCGCAAAGCCAAAGAGCAGCAACTCCATTCGCTGACCTACGCCTACCGCGACCGGCGTGCCCGCAAGGGCGATTTCCGCAAGCTGTGGATCGCCCGGATCAATGCCGCCGCGCGTGCCAACGACATGACCTACAACCGCTTGATCCAGGGCCTGAAGGCTGCCGGCGTGGAGGTCGACCGCAAGAACCTCGCCGAGATCGCCGTCAGCGACCCAGCCGCTTTCACTGCACTGGTCGAGGTGGCCCGTGCCGCACTGCCCGGGGATGTGAACGCCCCGTCCGGTGAGGCTGCGTGACACCACTTTCCGAGCGATCTGCTCGGGTGGTCCGTGCGGCCAAACTGCAGCGCCGCGCTGAGCGGACCTCGTCGGGCAGGTTTCTGGCGGAGGGCCCCAACCTGGTTGAGGCGGCCGCTCGGGTGGGCGTCGTCGAGGAGGTGTTCGCCACCGAGTCGGCCGCGCAGCGCCACCGCCTGATGCTGGCCGGGCTGAACGTCTCGGTCGTCACCGACCGGGCGATGAAAACGCTGTCGGAGACCGTGACACCGGCCGGGTTGGTCGGCGTCTGCAGCCGACCGTCCGACGACCTCGGTGAGATTCTGGCCTGCACACCGAGTCTGATCGTGATCGGCGACGAGATCTCCGATCCGGGCAATGCCGGAACGCTGATCAGATTGGCCGACGCCATGGGGGCCGCTGCGGTGGTCTTCTCCGGCGAGGCGGTCGACCCGTACAACGGGAAATGCCTGCGGTCCTCAGCGGGCAGCATCTTCTCGGTTCCGGTGCTGCTCGAGTCCGACGCCGCCGGATTGATCGACCGACTGCGCAGCGGCGGGATTCAGGTGCTGGCCACCACCCTGACCGGCGAACTGAGCCTCGATGACGCGGACGGCCTGCTCGGCGCCCCGACCGCGTGGATCTTCGGTCGCGAGGCGCAGGGACTTCCGGACGAGATCGCCGTGCTGGCCGATCACCGCGTCATCATCCCGATGTCGGGTGGCATCGAGAGCCTCAATGTGGCGGTGGCGGCCGCCATCTGCCTCTACCAGAGCGCACGGGCGCAGCGCCGGCGCTCCGGCGGGTGCGCCTAGGCTGGCCCTGTGGACGTCGACACAGACGGCGATGAGCCCCGGAAAGACGATGTCGTCGACCGTTCGGCCAAGTCGCCGTCGCGGGGCCCTGCCGGGTGGTTCCACAACACCAACCACAACCCCGATGTCGTCGGCCTCATCCGTCGGGCCCGCAAGATGCTGCCGGGCGACCCTGATTTCGGCGACCCCCTGTCTATGTCGGGCGACGGCGGGCCGCAGACCGCTGCCCGCGCCGCGGACCGCTTGTTGCGAGACCGCGAGGCGGCTACCCGAGAGGTGGGTCTGGCCACTTTGCAGGTGTGGCAGGCGCTCAACCAGCGAGTGTCAGGCCGTCCGGTCGACGCCGAAGTCACCATCGTATTCACCGACCTGGTCGGATTCTCGGACTGGTCGCTGCACGCCGGTGACGAAGCCACGCTGCGACTGCTGCGCCGCGTTGCCCAGGCTGCCGAGCCGCCACTTCTCGATGCCGGTGGTCACATCGTCAAACGGATGGGCGACGGGATGATGGTGGTGTTCTCTGATCCGCTGATCGCCGTACGTGCCACGATGGCCGCGCGGGATGCGGTGAAAACCGTTGACGTCGACGGCTATACGCCGCGGATCCGGGCGGGTGTCCACACAGGCCGGCCGCAGCGCCTCGGGGGTGACTGGCTGGGGGTGGACGTCAACATCGCCGCCCGTGTCATGGACCGGGCCACCCGGGGCGGGCTGATTGTCTCGGCGAAGACGTTGGCGGAGATCCCGCCGGATGAACTCGAAGAGATGGGCGTCACGGTCAAGCGGGTGCGGCGTCAGGTGTTCAGCCCGCGCCAGTCCGGTGTGCCGGTGGACTTGGAGATGTACCGGCTCAAGAGCCGCCGCGAGACCCCTGGCGAGGATCCGCCGCCCGATGCTGCCGGTGCCGCCGACGACGACGACGACGAGGCCGACGGCTGACGCGTCAGACGAACTCCTCGGCGCTGGCTTCGATCCAGTCCGAAAGCCAGGCTTCCGGTGGGCACTCCAGCAACTCGCCGGGCATCAGCCACTCGTAGATCTCGGCGTAGGTGCGGTTGTGTGCGCTGTCGATGCGCCGGTTGAGCATGGACGGCGTCAACTCCGAGAAGCTCTCCAGGCCCATCGAAGCCACCATCTGGGCGGCGCTGGCGACCACTGCCTGCTGAAAGTTGGCGACCCGCTCGATCTTGTCCGGTACGTGTAAGGCGCGGGCCAGTCCGGGGTCCTGGGTGGCCACTCCGGTGGGGCACTGGTTGGTGTGGCACTTCATCGCCTGGATGCAGCCGACGGCGAACATCATCGCCCGCGCGGCCAGGGTGAAGTCAGCGCCCTGGATGATCCGCTTGACAATGTCGAAGCCGCTGGTGATCTTGCCTGACGCACCGATCTTGATGTGATCGCGCAGGCCGGTGCCGACCAGACAGTTCTGCACCAACAACAGGCCCTCGGTCAGTGGCATTCCGACGTGGTCGACGAATTCCTGCGGCGCCGCCCCGGTACCCCCCTCGGAGCCGTCGACGATGATGAAGTCCGGGGTGATACCGGTCTGCAGCATGGCCTTGCAGATGGACAGGAACTCGGTGCGGGCGCCGACGCAGAGCTTGAAGCCGACCGGCTTGCCCCCGGAGAGGCTGCGCAGCGTGGCGATGAAGTGCATCAGTTCCAGCGGAGTGTGGAAGGCCGTGTGAGCCGGGGGAGAGACGACGGTCTGGCCCACCGGCACCCCGCGGGTCGCTGCAATCTCCGCGGTGACCTTGGCCCCCGGCAGTACCCCGCCGAGACCGGGTTTGGCGCCCTGCGACATCTTGATCGAGATGGCCTTGACCGTCGGCAGAGCGGCCTTGTCGCGGAACTTCTCGGCGTCGAAGTGCCCGTCGGCGGTGCGGCAACCGAAGTAGCCCGATCCGATCTCCCAGATCAGATCGCCACCGTGCTTGAGGTGATACGGGCTGATGGCCCCCTCGCCGCTGTCGTGGGCGAACCCGCCCTTGGCGGCGCCCCCGTTGAGCGCCTCGATCGCGTTGCCGGACAGCGCTCCGAAACTCATCGCCGAGACGTTGAGCATCGCGATGTCGTAGGGCTGGGTGCAGTCCTGGCCGCCGAGCCGGACCCGGGGGCTCAGTTCGGTGGCGATCTTTGCGCGCATGGAGTGCCGGAGGAACTCATAACCGATGGCGGTGACGTCGCGTTCGGTTCCGAACGGTTCATCGCCCTTGGTGCCCTTGGCGCGTCGGTATATCGCGTCGCGGGTTTCCCGATCGAAGGGTGCGCCGTCGGTGTTCGACTCGACGAAGTACTGGTAGATCTCGGGACGGATGCGTTCGGCGATCCACCGGGCATGGCCCAGGATCGGGAAGGCCCGCAGGATCGAGTGGCTCTTCTGCAGCAGGTCCCAGGTGCCCAGTGCGGCCAGCGCGGCCAACACCGCCGCCCCGGCCCACCACCCGGTATGGTCCCACTTGACGGCCAAAACCGCCACGGCCACCGCCGCCACCCACACCGCCGCGATGATGAGCGCTCGTAGCATCTGCCATCCTCCGCCTCGACCAGTCGGGTGAATTGCCCGCGAGGCGTCATTCTGGCATCACCTATGATCTTTCGGGCGGTACTTCCGCGACACTCGGGTCGCACCCGTCCCGGCGAAAGACCAGGCCAGCTAAGGAGAATGTCGGCGCGTGGGTGAGCAACCGCTGTCACAGGACGCGCTGGCCACCGCGGTCGACGCAGCCCACCGGGCGTTCGCCGCGGCCGGTGACCTCGACACCCTCGCCCGTGCCAAGACCGAGCACCTCGGTGACCGCTCCCCGCTGGCACTGGCCCGCCAGGCGTTGGCCGGCTTGCCCAAAGATGAGCGCGCCGACGCCGGTAAGAGCGTTAACGTCGCTCGATCGCAGGCCCAGGCGGGCTACGACGAACGACTTTCGGTGTTGCGTGCCGAACGCGACGCGGAGGTACTGGTCGCCGAGGCCATCGACGTCACGCTCCCCTCCACCCGGCAACCCCTCGGAGCGCGCCACCCCATCACCATCCTGGCCGAGCACATCGCCGACACCTTCGTGGCGATGGGCTGGGAACTGGCTGAAGGCCCCGAGGTGGAAAGCGAGCAGTTCAACTTCGATGCGCTGAACTTCCCACCCGACCATCCGGCGCGCAGCGATTCCGACACCTTCCACATCGCCCCGGAGGGCTCCCGGCAACTGCTGCGCACCCACACCTCGCCTGTGCAGGTGCGCACTCTGCTGGCCCGCGAACTGCCGGTGTACATCATCTCGATCGGGCGGACTTTCCGCACCGACGAACTCGACTCCACCCACACCCCGGTGTTCCATCAGGTGGAGGGACTCGCGGTGGACCGCGGCCTGACGATGGCGAACCTGCGCGGAACCCTCGACGCGTTTGCACGTTCGCAGTTCGGCCCGGAAGCACGCACCCGAATGCGACCGCACTTCTTCCCGTTCACCGAACCCTCGGCCGAAGTGGACGTGTTCTTCCCCGGCAAGAAGGGCGGGCCCGGCTGGGTGGAGTGGGGTGGCTGCGGCATGGTCAACCCCAATGTGTTGCGCGCCGCCGGGATCGACCCTGCGGTCTATTCCGGCTTCGCCTTCGGCATGGGCCTGGAGCGAACCCTGCAGTTCCGAAACGGCATCCCCGATATGCGCGACATCGTCGAGGGCGACGTGCGGTTCTCGCTGCCGTTCGGGGCCGGTGTCTGATGCGACTCCCGTACAGCTGGCTGCGCGATGTCGTGCGGGCCGGCGCACCCGGATGGGACGTCGCACCTGCTGAACTCGAGCAGGCGCTGATCCGGGTCGGCCACGAGGTCGAGGATGTGATCACCCTCGGCCCGGTCAGTGGACCGCTCACGATCGGCCGGGTGTCCACCATCGAGGAACTCACCGAGTTCAAAAAGCCCATCCGGGCCTGCACCGTCGACGTCGGCGAGGGCTCCAATGGCGGGTCTGACCGCGACATCGTCTGCGGCGCAACGAACTTCGCCGTCGGAGATCTGGTCGCCGTGGCACTGCCCGGCGCAACGCTGCCGGGTGACTTCCAGATCGCCACCCGTAAGACCTACGGCCGGACCTCCGACGGGATGATCTGCTCGGCTGCCGAACTGGGCATGGGCACGGACCATTCCGGCATCCTGGTGCTGCCGCCCGGGACCGCCGAACCCGGCGACGACGCGATCGCGGTGCTGGGTCTCGATGATGTGGTGTTCGATCTGGCCATCACACCCGACCGTGGCTACGGGCTGTCGGTGCGCGGTGTCGCCCGCGAGATCGCGTGCGCCTACGACCTCGACTTCGTCGACCCCGCCTTTGACCCGAACGTGGTGCCGACCCTGCCCGCCGAGGGCAGTGCACTGCCGGTGACGATCCAGCCCGGAACCGGCGTCAGCCGCTTCGCGTTGCGCGCGGTCACCGGCATCGACCCGGCCGCGGTGTCGCCGTGGTGGTTGCGTCGCCGCCTCTTACTCTCGGGCATCCGGCCCATCTCGCCGGCGGTCGACGTCACCAATTACGTCATGCTCGAACTCGGCCACCCCATGCACGCACACGACCGCGGCCGGATCCACGGGGGGTTCGCGGTGCGCTTCGCCGAACCGGGGGAGAAGGTGGTGACCCTCGACGGCATCGCACGCACCCTCGACCCCGGTGACGTGCTGATCGTCGACGATGAGTCCGTCGCGGCGATCGGCGGAGTGATGGGCGCGGGTAGTACCGAGATCGGCGCCGACACCATCGATGTGCTGTTCGAAGCTGCGGTGTGGGATCCGGCGACGGTCTCGCGTACGGTGCGTCGCCTGCATCTGGTCAGCGAGGCCGGCCGACGCTACGAACGCTGGGTCGACCCGGCCATCTCGGTGGCCGCCATCAATCGCGCCTCGACCCTGCTGGCCGAGATCGCCGGCGGCACCGCGCAATCCGCACTCACCGACTGGCGTGGCGATCCGCCGCGCGAGGATTTCTCACCGCCTCCGGTGCAGATGCCCGTCGATCTGCCGGATCGGATGGCCGGTGTGGTGTACCCGGACGGCGCGACGGTGCGCCGCCTCACTCAGATCGGTGCCCGGGTGGCCTCGGACCCCGGTTCGAACGTGCTGACCGTCACCCCACCGAGTTGGCGTCCCGATATCGCCCAGCCTGCCGATCTCGTCGAGGAGGTGCTGCGCCTGGAGGGCCTCGACGTCATCCCCCCGGTGCTGCCCACCGCCCCGGCCGGCCGCGGCCTGACTCCGGGACAGCACCGCCGCCGCGCAATCGGCAAGTCGCTGGCACTGTCGGGATATGTGGAGGTGCTGCCCACGCCGTTCCTTCCCGCCGGGGTGTTCGACCAGTGGGGTCTGGTAGCCGACGACCCGCGCCGCCACACGACATCGGTGCTCAATCCACTGGAGGCCGACCGTCCGCACCTGGCCACCACTTTGCTGCCCGCGCTTTTGGAAGCATTGTCCCGCAACGTGTCTCGCGGATTCGGTGATGTCGCACTGTTCTCGATTGCCCAGGTGGTCCAGCCGACCGGGCAGACCCGCGCCGTTGGTCTGATCCCCACCGATCGCCGGCCCACCGATGCCGAGATCGCCCTGCTCGACGAGGCCTTGCCGAACCAGCCGGTACATATCGGTGTGGTGCTGACCGGGTTGCGCGAGCCACGCGGACCCTGGGGATCTGGTCAGCGGGTCGAGGCGGCCGACGCCTTCGAGGCCGTGCGGGTTGTCGCCCGCGCTGTTGGGGTGGACGTCGAACTGCGCCCGGCGCAGTACCTGCCGTGGCATCCGGGCCGGTGTGCCGAAGTCGTCGTCGACGGCCGGGTGATCGGGCACGCCGGACAACTGCACCCGTCGGTCATTGAGCGGTCCGGATTGCCCAAGGGCACCTGCGCGGCCGAACTCGATATCGACGCCATCCCGCATAGCGGCGCACTACCGTCGCCCCGGGTATCGCCGTTCCCGGCGGTGTTCCAGGACCTCAGCCTGGTGGTGGGCGAGGAGGTGGCCGCCCAGGGCGTCATCGACGCGGTGCGTGCCGGGGCCGGGGATCTGCTTGAGGACATCGCCCTGTTCGACGTCTACACCGGACCGCAGATCGGCGACGGCCGCAAATCGCTGACACTGGCTCTGCGGTTCCGGGCCACTGACCGGACCCTGACCGAGGATGAGGCCAGCGCGGCGAGGGACGCTGCGGTGGCCGCCGCCGCGGATCGCTTCGGCGCGGTGCTGCGGGGCTGATTTCTCTCGCGAGCAGACGCAAACTCGCATAAAGCGGGCGGTTTCAGTGCGACTTTGTGTCTGCTCGGCAATGAGAGGCGGGAATGGATTTGCACGGAAATGCATAACCATGCACAATGACGCGGTGACATCAGTGGCGGTGGCCGGTGCCAGCGGATATGCCGGCGGCGAGATCCTGCGGCTTCTGCTCGGACATCCCGGCTACCAGGACGGCTCGGTGACGATTGGCGCCCTGACCGCCGCGACGAGCGCCGGAACCACGCTGGCCGAACACCACCCGCACCTGTTGCCGCTGGGTCAGCGGGTATTGGACCCCACCGATCCGGCGGTACTCGCGGGTCACGACGTCGTTTTCCTGGCGTTGCCGCACGGGCATTCCGGTGAAATCGCGGAGCAACTCGGCCCGCAGACCCTCGTCATTGACTGCGGTGCGGACTTCCGGTTGACCGATCCCGGCGACTGGCGGCGCTTCTACGGCTCCGATCACGCCGGCAGTTGGCCCTACGGGCTGCCCGAACTGCCCGGCGGCCGGGACCGGTTGCGGGGGGCCCGGCGTATCGCGGTGCCCGGCTGCTATCCCACCGCCGCGCTGCTGGCACTGCTGCCCGGCGTCGCTGCCGACCTGATCGAACCGGCGGTCACGGTCGTGGCCGTCAGCGGAACCTCCGGGGCGGGCCGCGCCGCCAAGGTCGACCTGCTGGCCTCGGAAGTCATCGGATCGGCGCGGGCCTACAACATCGCCGGTGTACACCGGCACACTCCCGAGATCGCCCAGGGTCTGCGGGCGGTGACCGATCAGCCGGTGACGGTGTCGTTCACCCCGGTGCTCATTCCGACCGCCCGCGGAATCCTGGCCACCTGCACCGCCCGCACCCGCGCATCGCTACCCGAAATCCGGGCCGCGTACGAAAAAGCCTATGCCGCAGAACCCTTCATTCACCTGCTGCCGGAGGGGCAGCTGCCCCGCACCGGTTCGGTGATCGGCAGCAACGCCGCTCACCTCGCGGTGGCGGTCGACGAGGATGCCGGCGTGCTGGTCGCCGTCTGCGCCATCGACAACCTGGTGAAGGGCACCGCCGGCGCGGCGGTGCAGTCGATGAACCTCGCGTTGGGCTGGCCGGAGACCCACGGGCTGTCGGTGGTGGGGATGGCGCCGTGAGAGCCGCAGTGCGCTTGGTGCGCAGCCAGGGCGTCACCGCCCCGGCAGGCTTCCGCGCTGCGGGAATCCCCGCGGGGATCAAGGCCAGCGGCGCCCCGGATTTGGCGCTGGTGTTCAACGAGGGCCCGGACTACTCGGCGGCCGGGGTCTTCACCCGCAACCAGGTGAAGGCCGCGCCCGTGCTGTGGACCAGCCAGGCGCTGACCACCGGGCGCCTGCGGGCGGTGCTGTTGAACTCCGGCGGTGCCAATGCCTGCACCGGCCCGGCCGGCTTCCAGGACACCCACACCTGCGCCGAAGCAGTCGCCGCGACCATGTCGGACTGGGGCACCGAGACCGGCCCGATCGAAGTGGCCGTCTGCTCGACCGGCCTGATCGGAGACCGGCTACCGATGGATCGGGTGTTGGCCGGGATCACCGAGATCGTCCACGAACTGGCCGGTGGACTGCACGGCGGCGACGATGCGGCGCGGGCGATCATGACCACCGACACCGTCCCCAAACAGGTCGCCCTGCACCACTCCGTGGACTCCGGGGAGAACTGGACCCTCGGCGGAATGGCCAAGGGTGCGGGAATGCTGGCCCCGTCGCTGGCCACCATGCTGGTGGTGTTGACCACCGATGCCGTGGCCGACGCCACCGCGCTGGACACCGCCCTGCGGCGGGCCGCCGCCCGGACCTTCGATCGACTCGACGTCGACGGAAGTTCCTCCACCAACGACACCGTCCTGCTGCTGGCCTCCGGCGCCAGCGAGATCCGGCCCAGTCAGGAGCATCTCGACGACGCTGTGCTGCGGGTCTGCGACGACTTGTGCGCGCAGCTGCAGGCCGACGCCGAGGGGGTCACCAAGCGGGTTGCGATCACGGTATGTGGGGCACCCGGCGAGGCCGAAGCGCTGACCGCGGCGCGACTGGTCGCCCGAGACAACCTGGTCAAGACCGCGCTGTTCGGTTCGGATCCCAACTGGGGTCGGGTGCTCGCCGCCGTCGGCATGGCTCCGTTCACCCTGGACCCGTCGCGGATCTCGGTGTCGTTCAACGGTTCTCCGGTCTGCATCGACGGTGCCGGAGCCCCCGGCGCCCGGGACGTGGACCTGTCCGGTCCGGATATCGACGTCGTCATCGACCTCAAGCTGGGCGACGGGCAGGCGACCATCCGCACCACCGACCTCTCGCATGCCTATGTCGAGGAGAACTCGGCGTACAGCTCATGACCGTGCCAACCCCCGTGCCATCCCCGGTGCCATCCCCCGTGCCAACCCACACCAAGGCGGCGGTGCTCGCCGAGGCGCTGCCCTGGCTCAAGGCGTTGCACGACAAGATTGTCGTGGTCAAGTACGGCGGCAACGCCATGACCGACGACCTGCTCAAGACCGCCTTCGCCGCCGACATGGTGTTCCTGCGCAACGTCGGCATCCACCCGGTGGTGGTGCACGGCGGCGGCCCGCAGATCAGCGCGATGCTCAAACGCCTCGGCATCCCGGGGGAGTTCAAGGGCGGATTCCGGGTCACCACCCCCGAGGTGCTCGACGTGGCCCGGATGGTGCTGTTCGGCCAGGTCGGTCGGGAGCTGGTCAACCTCATCAACGCCCACGGCCCCTACGCCGTCGGCATCACCGGCGAGGATGCGCAGTTGTTCACCGCGGTGCGCCGCACCGTCTCGGTCGACGGTGTGGACACCGACATCGGGCTGGTCGGCGATGTCGAGCAGGTCAACACCGCCGCCGTCCGCGATCTCATTGCGGCGGGACGCATTCCGGTGGTCTCCACCATCGCCCCCGACAGCGACGGGGTGGTCTACAACATCAACGCCGACACCGCCGCCGCCGCGCTGGCCGAGGCATTGAGCGCGGAGAAACTGCTCATGCTCACCGACGTCGAGGGTCTCTACACCCGCTGGCCCGACCGGGACTCACTGGTCAGCGAGATCGATACCGCCACCCTCACCGACCTGTTGCCCGCCCTCGAAGAGGGCATGGTGCCCAAGATCGAAGCCTGCCTGCGGGCGGTAGACGCCGGGGTGCCCAGCGCGCATGTGATCGACGGCCGGGTCGAGCACTGCGTGCTGGTGGAGTTGTTCACCGATGAGGGCACCGGCACCAAGGTGGTGCGGGCATGACCACCAAGCCGCTGCTGGACCGCTGGCAGGCGGTGATGATGGACAACTACGGCACCCCGCCGCTGGCGCTGGCCAGCGGCAGCGGTGCGGTGGTCACCGACACCGACGGCCGCACCTACCTGGACCTGCTCGGCGGGATCGCCGTCAACATCCTCGGCCACCGGCACCCGGCGATCATCGAGGCCGTCACCGCACAGCTCGACACCCTTGGCCACGTCTCCAACCTTTACGCCACTGAGCCGGGAATCGAGCTGGCCGAGCAACTCGTCGGGCACCTCGGCGCCCCGGCCCGGGCGTTTTTCTGCAACTCTGGCGCTGAGGCCAATGAGGTGGCGTTCAAGTTGACCCGGCTGACCGGGCGCACGAAACTCGTTGCCGCGCAAGGCTCGTTCCACGGCAGGACCATGGGTGCTCTGGCGCTCACCGGTCAGCCCGCCAAGCAGCAGCCATTCGAGCCGCTTCCCGGGCACGTCACCCATGTGCCCTATGGCGACATCGACGCCCTGGCCTGTGCCGTCGCCGACGACACCGCCGCGGTGTTCCTCGAGCCGATCATGGGGGAGGGCGGAGTCGTCGTGCCGCCGGAGGGCTACCTGGCCGCGGCCCGCGAGATCACCAGCCGGCACGGCGCCCTGCTGGCGGTCGACGAGGTGCAGACCGGTGTCGGGCGCACCGGAATGTTCTACGCCCACCAGCACGAGGGCATCACCCCCGACATCGTCACGCTGGCCAAGGGTCTGGCCGGCGGGCTGCCGATCGGTGCCTGCCTGGCTGTCGGCCCGGCGGCCGAATTGATGACGCCGGGCCTGCACGGCAGCACCTTCGGCGGCAACCCGGTGTGCGCCGCGGCGGCCCTGGCGGTGCTGCGGGTCCTCGCCGCCGACGACCTGGTCAACCGCGCCGGAATGCTGGGCGCCATGCTGCACCACGGCATCGAGTCGCTGGACCATCCCCTGGTGGACTACGTGCGTGGCCGTGGCCTGCTGCGCGGCATCGTGCTGACGGCTCCGCACGGCAAGGCCGTGGAGAACGCGGCCCGCCAGGCCGGTTTCCTGGTCAACGCGGCCGCCCCGGACGTCATCCGACTGGCTCCGCCGCTGATCATCACCGAAGAACAGATCGGCAGCTTCCTGGCAGCCCTGCCGGGGATTCTCGACCAAGGAGCGGCGGCATGAGCATCCGGCACTTCCTGCGTGACGACGACTTGACCCCGGCCGAGCAAGCCGAGGTCCTGGCGCTGGCGGCCCAACTCAAGCAGCAGCCCTTCAGTCGCCGGCCACTCGAGGGACCACGTGGTGTCGCGGTCATCTTCGACAAGAACTCCACCCGCACCCGGTTCTCCTTCGAGATGGGCATCGCCCAACTCGGCGGCCACGCGGTCGTCGTCGACGGACGGTCCACCCAACTAGGCCGCGACGAAACACTCGCCGACACCGGGCGGGTGCTGTCCCGCTACGTCGAGGCGATCGTCTGGCGCACCTTCGGCCAGAACCGGCTCGACGAGATGGCCTCGGCAGCAACGGTTCCGGTGGTCAATGCGCTCTCCGACGAGTTCCATCCCTGCCAGATCCTCGCCGATCTGCAGACCATCGCCGAACGCAAGGGTGCACTCGACGGCTTACGGTTGTCCTACCTCGGTGACGGGGCGAACAACATGGCCCATTCGCTGATGCTCGGTGGTGTCACCGCGGGCCTGCACGTCACGATCGCCGCGCCGGCCGGCTTCGAACCGGCGCCCGGCATCGTGGCCGCGGCGAAAGCCCGTGCCGCCGAGACCGGCGCGACGGTCACCCTCACCGACGACCCGGATTCCGCCGCCGACGGCGCCGACGTTCTGGTCACCGACACCTGGACTTCGATGGGTCAGGAGAACGACGGACTGGACCGGGTGGGCCCCTTCCAGCCGTTCCAGGTCAACGCTGAGCTGTTGTCCCGGGCGGACGCGCACGCCGTTGTGCTGCACTGCCTTCCGGCCCACCGCGGCGAGGAGATCACCGACGCGGTGATTGACGGGCCGCGCAGCGCGGTCTGGGACGAGGCGGAGAACCGGCTGCACGCCCAGAAGGCTCTGCTGGTGTGGCTGCTGGGGGGCCACCCATGAAGGCCGTGAAGTCCTCCGAAGGCACGGCCACCCGGGTCGCGCGGCAGGCCCGCATCATTGCGATTCTGTCCTCGCAGCCGGTACACAGCCAAAGCGAACTGGCCGCCGCGCTGGCCGACGACGGCATCGACGTCACCCAGGCCACCCTGTCGCGTGATCTCGAGGAACTCGGCGCTGTCAAACTGCGTGGCGCCGACGGGGGAGTCGGGGTCTACGTCGTCCCCGAGGACGGCAGCCCGGTCCGCGGCGTGTCCGGCGGCACCGAGCGGCTGTCCCGACTACTGGGCGAATTGCTGGTATCCACCGACTCCAGTGCCAATCTGGCGGTGCTGCGCACCCCGCCCGGGGCTGCCCACTACCTGGCCAGTGCGATCGACCGGGCGGCGCTGCCCGAGGTGGTCGGCACCGTCGCCGGTGATGACACCATCCTGGTGATCGCCCGGGAGCCGATGAGCGGAGCGCAACTGGCCGCCATGTTCGAGAACATCCGTTAAGCAGTTTCGAGTTAAGGAGCACGTCATGTCCGAGCGCGTCATCCTGGCCTATTCCGGCGGCCTGGACACCTCGGTGGCTATCAGCTGGATCGGCAAGGAGACCGGCCGCGAGGTCGTCGCCGTGGCCATCGACCTCGGCCAGGGCGGCGAGGACATGGAGGTGGTGCGCCAACGTGCGGTGGACTGCGGGGCCGTGGAGGCGGTCGTGGTCGACGCCCGCGACGAGTTCGCCGACGAGTACTGCCTGCCGGCGATCCAGTCCAACGCGCTCTACATGGACCGCTACCCGCTGGTCTCGGCGCTGAGTCGGCCCCTGATCGTCAAACACCTCGTCGCGGCCGCCCGGCAGTTCGGCGGCGGCATCGTCGCCCACGGCTGCACCGGAAAGGGCAACGACCAAGTCCGTTTCGAAGTCGGATTCGCTTCGCTGGCACCGCATTTGGAGGTGCTGGCCCCGGTCCGCGACTACGCCTGGACCCGGGAGAAGGCCATCGCCTTCGCCGAGGACAACGCCATCCCGATCAATGTGACCAAGCGTTCGCCGTTCTCCATCGACCAGAACGTCTGGGGTCGTGCGGTGGAGACCGGTTTCCTTGAGCATCTGTGGAATGCGCCGACCAAGGACGTCTACGACTACACCGAAGACCCCACCCTGAACTGGAACACCCCCGACGAGGTGGTCATCGGGTTCGAGCGCGGAGTTCCGGTGTCGATTGACGGCAACTCCGTCACTGTGCTGGAAGCGATCGTTGAAATGAACCGGCGTGCCGGCGCCCAGGGTGTGGGCCGCCTCGACGTGGTGGAGGACCGACTGGTCGGCATCAAGAGCCGCGAGATCTATGAGGCCCCCGGCGCCATGGTTCTCATCACCGCCCACACCGAACTCGAGCACGTCACCCTGGAACGCGAACTGGGCCGCTTCAAGCGCAGTACCGATCAGCGCTGGTGCGAACTGGTCTACGACGGCCTGTGGTTCTCCCCGCTGAAGACCGCACTGGAGGCATTCGTCGCCAACACCCAGGAACGGGTCACCGGCGAAATCCGGATGGTGCTGCACGGCGGGCACATCGCCGTGAACGGCCGGCGCAGCCCGCAGTCGCTGTACGACTTCAATCTGGCCACCTACGACGAGGGCGACACGTTCGACCAGTCCTCGGCCAAGGGCTTCGTGCACATTCACGGGTTGTCCTCGAAGATCGCCGCGGCCAGGGATCGCGGCCTGGCGACATGAGCACCAACGAGGGCTCACTGTGGGGCGGCCGCTTCGCGGGCGGCCCGGCCCCCGCGCTGGCCGCACTGAGCAAGTCCACCCATTTCGACTGGGTGCTCGCCCCGTACGACATCGCCGCCTCCAAAGCGCACACCCGGGTGCTGCACCGGGCCGGCCTGCTCAGCGATGAGCAGCGCGACGGGCTGCTGGCCGGCCTGGACCGCCTCGGCGCCGACCTGGCCGACGGCAGCTTCGTTCCGTTGCCCGGCGACGAGGATGTGCACGGGGCGCTGGAACGCGGCCTCATCGACCGGGCCGGCGCCGATCTCGGCGGGCGCTTGCGGGCTGGCCGCTCGCGTAACGATCAGGTCGCCACCCTGTTCCGGATGTGGCTTCGCGACGCGATGCGCAGGGTCGCCGGCGGTGTCCTGGATGTGGTCGCCGCACTCGCCGGCCAAGCAGCCGCCCACCCGGAGGCCATCATGCCGGGTAAGACCCACCTGCAGGCCGCCCAGCCGGTGCTGTTGGCACACCACCTGCTGGCCCACGCGCACCCGCTGCTGCGCGACGTCGAGCGCATCGCCGACTTCGACGCCCGCACCGCGGTGTCGCCGTACGGATCGGGGGCACTGGCCGGCTCGTCGCTGGGCCTGAACCCCGACGCCATCGCCGCGGAGTTGGGTTTCGCTGCGGCGGCCGACAATTCGATCGACGCGACCTCGGCACGTGACTTCGCTGCAGAGGCCGGATTCGTACTGGCAATGATCGGCGTGGACCTGTCCCGGCTCGCCGAGGACATCATCCTCTGGAGCACAACCGAATTCGGCTACGTCACTCTCGACGACGCCTGGTCGACCGGCAGCTCGATCATGCCGCAGAAGAAGAACCCCGATATCGCCGAGTTGGCGCGCGGCAAAGCAGGCAGGCTGATCGGCAACCTGGCCGGTCTGCTGGCCACCCTCAAGGCGCAGCCGCTTGCGTACAACCGCGACCTTCAAGAAGACAAGGAACCGGTGTTCGACTCCGTCGCGCAGCTGGAGTTGCTGCTGCCGGCCATGGCCGGGTTGGTGGCCACTCTGCGCTTCGATGTGCAGCGGATGGCGGCACTGGCCCCGGCCGGCTACACCCTGGCTACTGACATCGCGGAATGGCTTGTGCGCCAAGGTGTACCGTTTCGGATTGCGCACGAATCGGCTGGAGCGGCGGTGCGGGTCGCCGAGGCCCGCGGTGTGGGCCTGCCGGAACTCACCGACGACGAGTTCGCCGCGATCAGCGACCAACTGACGCCCGAAGTCCGCGACGTGCTTACCGTTGCGGGTTCGGTGTCGGCCCGCAATGCGCGCGGCGGGACTGCGCCCGCTCAGGTGGCCCGCCAACTCGACGGAGTGCTGAGCACCGCCGCCCGACTCAGGTCGGCGCTGACCCGCTGACCCGCTGACCCGTCAGGCTCCTCAGTCGTCTGACTCGATCCGCTCCGATAGCTCCAACCACCGGTTTTCGGTGTCGGACAGTTCGCTTTCCATCGTGCGCAACTCGCCGCTGAGCCGCCCGATTCCGGCGTGATCGGATTGGTCATATTCAGCCAACTCAACGTGTTTGGCGTTGATCCGTTCGGTCAGCTTGGTGATCGCCCGGTCCAGCGCGCTGATCTCCTTCTGCACGTTTCGCAACGCCGCGCCGGACAGGGCCTGCGCCGGGGCGGATTGCTGCGTGCGGGGCTGACTCGGACCGCCGGTTGGCCGCTGCGCCTTGATCCGCAGATACTCATCGACCCCCCCGGGCAGGTGCCGAAGGTGGCCGTCGAGGATCGCGTACTGCTGATCGGTGACCCGCTCCAACAGATACCGATCGTGTGACACCACGATCAGCGTCCCAGGCCAGGAGTCCAGCAGATCCTCGGTGGCCGAGAGCATGTCGATGTCGACATCGTTGGTCGGCTCATCGAGGACCAGCACGTTGGGTTCATCCAGAATCGTGAGCATCAGTTGCAGGCGCCGACGCTGGCCGCCGGACAGGTCACCCACCCGGGCGGAGAGCTGGTCGCGGCGAAATCCCAAGCGCTCCAGCAGTTGCGCCGGGGTGAGTTCCTTACCGTCGACCAGATAGCCGGTCTGCAGCCGCCCGATCACCTCGCGGACCAGATCGTCGGCGATCTCGGTCAGCCGGCCGGCCTGTTGGTCCAGCATCGCCAGTCGCACGGTCTTGCCGCGTTTAACCCGGCCGCTGTCGGGTTCGACGGTCCCGGCGATCAGCCCGAGCAGAGTCGACTTTCCCGCGCCGTTGGCGCCGACGATGCCGGTCCGCTCGCCCGGGGCGATCCGCCACTCCACGTTTCGCAGCACCGGTTTCGCAGCACCGGTTTGCCCCGCCCCGGTTTCCCCCGACCCGGATTCCCCTGCCCATGATTCCCCCGACCCGGATTCACCAAAGGACACCGACACATCCAGCAGATCGACGACGTCCTTGCCCAACCGGGCGGTGGCCAGCTTGGCCAGTTCGACGGGGTTGCGCAGCGGCGGCACATCGGCGATGAGTTGGTTAGCCGCGTCGATCCGGAACTTCGGTTTGGCGGTACGGGCCGGGGCTCCCCGGCGCAGCCAGGCCAGTTCCTTGCGCATCAGGTTCTGTCGCTTGGCCTCGCTGGCGGCCGCGATCCGATCCCGCTCCACCCGCTGCAGGACGTAGGCGGCGTAACCGCCGTCGAACGGATCGACCAGCCCCCCTTTATCGGTGGCGTGAACCTCCCAGGTGGTGGTGGCGACCTCGTCGAGGAACCACCGGTCATGGGTGACGACCAGCAGCCCCCCGGTGTTGCGGGGCCAGCGCCCCTTGAGGTGGGCGGCCAGCCAGGTGATGCCCTCGACGTCGAGATGGTTGGTGGGCTCATCCAGGGCGATGACGTCCCAGTCCTCGATCAGCAGCGCCGCCAACTGGACACGGCGGCGCTGCCCGCCGGAGAGCGTTGCGACTGCGGCGTTCCAATCGAGGTCGGCCACCAGGCCCGCAACGACGTCGCGCACCCGCGCCTCGCCGGCCCACTCATGGTCAGGCCGATCGCCGACCAGGGTGGCGCCGATGGAGTCGGCCGGGTCGAGGGTGTCGGCCTGCTCCAGTGCGGCCACCCGCAGCCCACCCCGGCGGGTGACCCGCCCGGAATCGGGCGTGACCCGCCCGGTGAGCATGCCCAGCAGGCTGGACTTGCCGTCGCCGTTGCGTCCGACGATCCCGATCCGGTCGCCGTCATTCACCCCGACCGTCACGGCCTCGAAGACGACCTGCGTCGGGTACTTCAGACCCAGGCCTTCGCCGCCCAGCAGGTGTGCCACCGCCAAGACCTTACTAATCGCTAAACTAGCAGGCTGCGGGGCGGCAACGGGATCTGGGTGTGTGCCATGATTGGCGGTTGTCGGGGAGGGCAATTCGGCGGTTTTTTTCGGGCAGGGAGCTCGGGCAGGGAGCAATCGTGGATCTGAGTCTGTCGGCAATCACCAAACCCCTCGAGCGGTTGGTGGCGACCGCCCAGAACGGGTACGAGGTCGCGCGCTTCGGCGGACTGGAAACCGGCGCGGTGCCCTCACCGTTCCAGATCGTCGAGAGCACACCCATGTACAAGCTCCGGCGCTACTTCCCGCCGGACACCCGGCCCGGTAAGGCCGAGTCCGGTCCGGCGGTGCTGATGGTGCACCCGATGATGATGTCGGCCAACATGTGGGACGTCACCAGGGAGGACGGCGCCGTCGGCATCCTGCACGCGGCCGGCCTGGACACCTGGGTGATCGACTACGGCTCGCCGGACGAGATCGAGGGCGGCATGGAGCGCACCCTCACCGACCACATCGTTGCACTGAGCCAGGCCATCGACACCGTCCGCGATGCCACCGGGCACAGTGTCCATCTGGCCGGCTACTCCCAGGGCGGCATGTTCTGCTACCAGACCGCCGCCTTCCGGCGGTCCAAGGACGTCGCCAGCATCGTGACGTTCGGGTCACCGGTGGACACCCTGGCCGGACTGCCGGGCGGCCTGCCGAGCCACCTCGCCGTCGGCGTCGCCGACTTCCTCGCCGACCACGTCTTCAGCCGCATCGACATCCCGGGCTGGCTGGCCCGCGCCGGTTTCCAGATGCTCGATCCGGTCAAGACGGCCAAGTCCCGGGTCGAGTTCCTGCTGCAACTGCACGACCGGGAATCCCTGCTGCCCCGAGAACAGCAGCGCCGCTTCCTCGACCGGGAGGGCTGGATCGCCTGGTCGGGTCCGGCGGTGGCCGAACTGCTCAAGCAGTTCGTCACTCACAACCGGATGATGACCGGCGGCTTCGCCATCCAGGGCCAGCTGGTGACCTTGTCCGATATCACCTGCCCGGTGCTGGCGTTCGTCGGCGAGGTCGACGACATCGGCCAACCCCCGGCGGTGCGGGGCATCAAGCGTGCGGCACCCAACGCCGACGTCTACGAGGTGATGATCCGGGCCGGGCACTTCGGTCTGGTCGTCGGCTCCAAAGCCTCCACCAACACCTGGCCGACGGTGGCCGACTGGGCGCTGTGGGTGTCCGGCCGCGAGCCGCGCCCGGCCAACATCGAACTCATGCAGGACGCCCCGGCCCAGAAGCCCGACTCCTCAGGCGTCCCGCTGAGTTCGCGGCTGATGCTGGGCATGGCCGAAGCCTCCGAACTTGCCCTGTCGGTGGCCAAGGGCGCCGCCGACGCCGTGGTGGCGGCCAACAACTCGGTCCGCATCATGGCCGTCGAAACCGCGCGGACCCTGCCGCGACTGGTCCGGCTCGGGCAGATCAACGATCACACCCGGATCTCACTCGGCCGCATGATTGACGAACAGGCCGAGGAAGCCCCCAACGGCGAGTTCCTGCTGTTCGACGGCCGGGTCCACACCTACGAAGCGGTCAACCGCCGCATCGACAACGTCGTGCGCGGCCTCATCGAGGTTGGGGTGCGACAGGGCGGCCGGGTCGGTGTCCTGATGGACACCCGGCCCAGCGCGCTGGTCGCCATCGCCGCCCTGTCCCGGCTGGGTGCGGTCGCCGTCCTGATGCCCCCGGATGCCGATCTTCAGCAGGCGGCCCGGCTCGGCGGGATCTCCGACGTGATTGCCGATCCGGCGAACCTGGCCGCCGCCGCCAAGCTTCCGGTTCAGGTCCTCGTCCTCGGCGGCGGTGAAAGCCGCAGCCTGGACCTGCCCGTGGACAGCGATGTCATCGACATGGAGAAGATCGACCCGGACGCGGTCGAACTGCCGGGGTGGTACCGGCCGAATCCGTCATACGCCCGCGATGTCGCCTTCGTGGTGTTCAACGCGGTCGGCGGCGGCGAACTGGTGCCCAAGCAGATCACCAACTACCGGTGGTCGCTGTCGGCCTTCGGTACCGCGTCGGCCGCCGCGCTGACCCGCAACGACACCGTGTACTGCCTGACTCCGCTGCATCATCAGGCCGGCCTGCTGGTCAGCCTGGGCGGATCGGTGGTGGCCGGTTCCCGGATCGCGCTGTCCCGCGGGCTGAACCCGGAACGGTTCCTCGACGAGGTCCGGCAATACGGGGTGACGGTGGTCACCTACACCTGGTCGATGCTGCGTGCTGTCATCGACGACCCGAACTTCACCATGGCCGGCAACAACCCGATCCGGCTGTTCATGGGATCGGGCATGCCGACCGGCTTGTGGGCCCGAATCCAGGAGGTCTTCGCACCCGCCAAGATCGTGGAGTTCTTCGCCACGTCCGACGGTCAGGCGGTGCTCGCCAACGTCGCCGGGGTGAAGGTCGGCAGTGAAGGTCGACCGCTGCCAGGCGGCGGTGAGGTCGAACTCGGTGCCTATGACCCCGATTCCGACCTGATCCTCGAGGACGGCCGCGGCTTCGTCCGCGTCGCCGGGAGAGACGAGATCGGGGTCCTGCTCGCCAAGCCGTGGGGTCCGATCGACCCGACAGCGTCGATCAAGCGCGGCGTGTTCGCCGCCGGTGACATCTGGATCTCCACCGAATACGTGTTCTACCGCGACGGTGACGGGGACTTCTGGCTGCTGGGTAATCGCTCGGGTCTGCTGCGCACACCCCGCGGAGTGGTGTTCCCGGCGCCGATCACCGACTCGGTCGGTTCGATCCCCGCGGTTGACCTCGCGGTGACCTACGGGGTGGCCACCCCCGCTGGGACGCGGGCGGTCACCGCGCTGACGGTGCGGCCCGGGATGAGCGTCACGGCCGCCGACATCGCCGAGGCCGTCTCGAACATGCCCGCGGGTCTGCCGCCGGACGTCGTACATGTCGTGCCGTCCCTGGCCATCAGCGCGTCCTACCGGCCGGTGGTGTCGGCACTTCGGGCGGCCGGCATCCCCAAAGCGGGCCGTAACAGCTGGTACCTGGACGCCGATACAGGGCAGTACAGGCGGTTGACGGCTGCCGCCCGGGCGGCGATGGTCCGGGGCGGCGAGTGATCCGCGGTAGGCTGACAGGGTTCTGAGGCAGGGGTTGAGGAGAGCGATGACCGGGAAATTCGGCGGTTGGCGACGCGGGCTGCTCAGCAGCATCGCCGGCGCCGGTGTCGCAATCGGAGCTGTCCTCGGAACGGCCGGCCACTCGCTCGCTGATCCGTCTCTGGTGCCCACTCCCACTCCGACGCCCACCGTCGCCGCCGAAGGCGGTGCCGAGGCCGGTGCCTCGACCGCCGTGGCCGCCGCGGCCGCTGCGGCGGCGACTGCGGCCACCGGTGATGTCCTGGACCAACTCGCCGAGGAGTACGCGGTCGGGGCCGGCGGGGGTCAACTGTCCAACCTGCTCAAGCTCTCGCTCAAGCTGCGCTCGATGGGCTTCAAGCCCTCCAAGCAGTATCTCGACGAGTTGCAGGCCGCGATGAAGTACCGGCCCAACCAGCTGCCGCTGATCGACGCTCTCAAGGACACCATCGCCTACCAGCAGAAGCTGAAGGCGCAGATGGAGATCCTCAGCAGTGCGCAGTCCCAACAGGGCGCGGCAATGGGCGCCGGGGCCGCCCCCGGCCCGGGCAGCCCGGCGAATGTCGTGGCGACGCCGCCGCCCGCCACCGCGCCGCCCATGCCGCCGATGCCGTAGGCCCTCAACTCAGCCACATGGACTCTCAACCCAGCGACATGGACCCGAAGCTTCTCGAGATCCTGGTATGCCCTGCCGACCGCGGACCGCTGCTGCTCATCGACGACCGGCTCTACAACCCACGGCTGCACAGGGCCTACCGCATCGAAGCCGGCATCCCCGTGCTGCTGGTCGATGACGCCACTGACGTCGGCGCCGACGAGCATGAGCAGTTGATGGCCCGTGCAGGTGCCCGTTAGTCCGGTGCCAAAGTGGGCGCCCGTCGCCGGCGCGGTGGCGATGGACGTCGATCCGCTGACCGCCGCCCGCCGCCTTCTGGGTGCGGTAGTCACTGCGCGCGGGGTGAGCGCCCGCATCGTCGAAGTGGAGGCCTACGGCGGCCCTGCCGACGGGCCGTGGCCCGACCCGGCGGCGCACTCCCACCGCGGACGAACTGCCCGCAACGCCGTCATGTTCGGTCCGCCCGGTCGGCTCTACACCTACCGCAGTCATGGAATCCATGTGTGCGCCAACGTTTCCTGCGGCGGCGACGGCACCGCCGGGGCGGTGCTGTTGCGAGCGGCGTTCATCGAGTCCGGCCGGGACAGCGCCCAATCCCGCCGCGGACCCGCCGTCGGTGCCACCGCACTGGCCCGCGGCCC
>CAXNJA010000014.1:0-32722 GCA_964202555.1 Mycobacterium sp. | reverse complement strand
ATCACCCCGAACCTGTTCCCCGGCGCCTCGATCAGCTCGGATCTGGGTAACGGCCCGGGCATCCAGGAGGTCGCGACCTTCTCCGTCGACGTCGAGGGCCCGGAAGGCTCGGTCGCGGTGGCCAACGCCCACGGCACCGTCACCGGTGCCGCCGGCGGGGTGCTGCTGCGCCCGTTCGCCCGGCTGATCTCAGGCACCGGCGACAGCGTCACCACCTACGGCGAACCCTGGAACATGAACTAAGTACGGCGATCCGCCGGGGGTGGTTATCCCCAGTCCCACTTTGATCCACAGATGTAGGTTGCGGGTTTCGCAGGCGTCGTGAGCGTCGGAGTGTCGGCGTAGCTTTTCGAACATGGGTTCGATTTCCGATGTGTGGGACCGGCTGGATGCAGCCGTGGAGGCCGTCGGCACGGTGGATTGGGACGGCTTGCCGGTCACTGCGTTGCTGGCCGAGCAAGCCGCAGTGTTGCGGCCGGACCAGTTGGAGAAACTGGCCGCCCAGTTGGCGCTGCGCCTCAACCCCGACGGGGATTTCTCCGACGCGGACCGCGCCCGTAAGCGGGGATTCACCTGGAGCGGCGGCCAAGGCCCGGACGGTATGAGCGTCGCACGCCTCGTCGCCACCCCCGAACTACGCGCCATGCTCGGGGCCTGGGCGGCCAAGTTCGCCGCACCCGGGATGTGCAACCCCGACGACCAGACCCCCACCGTCACCGGCAGCACCGATGGGCTGCCGCCCCCGCACCTACCGTTGCGCCGCGGCTCCAACCCCTACCACCACCCCGAACGCATGCTGCCCCACAACGCCGACGGTGTTGGGTAGGGATGTTGGGTAGGGATTTTTCAATCCCGACTATCCCCGCAACCTGTCTGCTGCCGCGTTAACCCGCTCATCGGTGGCCGTCAGGGCGACGCGGACATGATGTGCTCCGCACGGTCCGTAGAACTCCCCCGGCGCGACCAGGATTCCGCGCTGCGCCAACCAGTCGACGGTGTCGCGGCCCCACTCGAAGCGGGTTGCCCACAGGTACAGTCCGGCTTCGGAGTGCTCGATGGTGAACCCAGCCGATCCGAACGCCTCCAGCAGCACGCCCCGCCGACGGGCATACCGGTCGCGCTGCACACGTTGGTGATCGTCGTCGTCGAGTGCGGCCACCATCGCGGCCTGCACCGGGCCGGGCACCATCATCCCGGCGTGCTTGCGGACGGCCAACAGTTCGGCGACCATCGCCGCGTCGCCGGCGACGAAACCGGCCCGGTAGCCGGCCAGCGACGAGGTCTTGGACAGCGAGTGCACCGCCAGCAGGCCGGTGTGGTCGGAGTCGCAGACATCGGGGTGCAGCACCGACAGCGGCCGGGAGTCCCACCACAGGCCCAGGTAACACTCGTCGGAGACCACCAGCGTGCCGCGCTCACGGGCCCACTGCACGACCTTGCGCAGATGGTCGACACCCAGCACCCGCCCGGTGGGGTTGCTCGGCGAATTGAGGTAGATCAGCGCAGGAGTCTGTGGCCCCAGTTGGGTCAGCGAATCGGCGGCCAGTACCTGCGCACCGGCAAGCCGGGCGCCGACCTCGTAGGTGGGGTAGGCCAGTTCGGGGACCACGACGGTATCCGCGTGGCGCAAACCCAGCAGGGTGGGCAGCCAGGCGATGAGCTCCTTGGTGCCGATCACCGGCAGCACGGCGTGCTCGGCAAGCCCGGTGATGCCGTAGCGACGGTGCAGGGCCGCCACCGCGGCGTCCCTGAGTTCAGGCGTCCCGGCCGTCGTCGGGTAGCCGGGGGCCGCGGATGCCTCGGCCAGCGCGGCCCGGATCACGGGAGCCACCGGGTCGACCGGTGTGCCGACCGACAGGTCGACGATCCCGCCCGGATGCGCGCGGGCGATCGCGGATGCCTCGGTCAGGGTGTCCCAGGGGAACACCGGCAGCGACGCCGAGACCGGCGCCGCCGAACGACCGCGGTGCGGGGTGTGCGCCGTCAGTCCTCGGCCTTGGGCGGAAGGTCCTTGACCACCTGGGGGTCGTTGGAGGTCAGACCCACCTTCGAGGCGCCGCCGGGCGAGCCCAGTTCAGCGAAGAAGTCGGCGTTGATCTGGGTGTACTGCGACGACTGGTCGGGCACATCGTCCTCGTAGTAGATCGCTTCCACCGGGCATACCGGCTCGCACGCGCCGCAGTCCACGCACTCGTCGGGGTGGATGTAGAGCATCCGGTCGCCCTCGTAGATGCAGTCGACCGGGCATTCCTCGATGCAGGCCTTGTCCTTGATGTCGACGCACGCTTCGGTGATCGTGTAGGTCACGAAGGTTCTCCTCCATCTGCTCTCGTGTCGCTCTGAACTGTGGTCTTTAGTCTGCGGGCAGGGCAACAGTACCGCCCGGACGATCGCGTTGCTGATACTAGGCGTTGGCCCTAGGAAGCCGTGAACTGGTCCGGCACTGAGGAGGCGGTCGCCTCGGCCGGTTGCTCGTCGGGCACACCCACCGCCAGACCCAGAGCGAAAAAGAAGACGCCGAACAACACACCCCCGCCGAATATGGTCAGCGGCCCGCCGGGAGCGATGAAGCTGCCGACCGGACCGATGATGGTCAGCAACGCCACTACCTGCTCGACGAGGAACACCGCCGCGATCAGGGCCATCCAGCGCGGGAACCGGCCCTGCCGGGCCGCCCACACCACCGGCCCGGCCAACATGATCGCGGCGACGGTGAGCAGCGGACCCCACATCGCGGCGATATCGGCCAGGGTGCGCGCGATGGCCGGGTCCAGCGTCCCCGGATTCAGGGCCATGCCCGCGTTCAGCCACATCTGGATCCCGACCTGGGCGACCAGCACCGCAGCCCCGACGGTGAAGATGTAACCGGCGGGGCCGTCGAGGCGGTCCCGGACGAACCCGATCACCACCACCGCCGCCAGCAGCGCCAGCGCGGTCAACAGGGCCTGCAGCCGAATCTGGCCGGCGTGGGCGACGATGTGTTCCACGACTTCGGATCCGGGGCGGTCGACTCCGGGACCTAGAGGTACCACCACGACGGCGAAGACCGAGAGCACCGCAAACGCCACCGCCGCAATCAGTGGCACGCGCCTGTTCATGGGTGGCAGTATGCCGCCCGGCCGGGTCGGGGACGGTCATTCACGCTCGTGGCGTGGACGGCTCAGGCCGCCCGCGGCGAATACGTCGTGGTGCGCTGGCGTGCCGGTCGGCCGATGCCCTCGGCGATGGCGACCAGTTCGGCGACGGTTTTGGCAGACCCGTATTGCGAACCCGCCATCCGGGAGATGGTCTCCTCCATCAGGGTGCCACCGAGATCGTTGGCGCCGCCGTTGAGCATCACCTGGCTGCGCTGCGCCCCGAGTTTGACCCAGCTGGTCTGGATGTGGGCGATCCGGCCGTGCAGCATGATCCGGGCCAGGGCATGAACGGCTCGGTTGTCGCGATGGGTGGGGCCGGGGCGCGCAGCTCCGGCCAGGTACAGCGGCGAGGACTGGTGCACGAACGGCAGTGGGACGAACTCGGTGAAACCGCCGGTGTTGTCCTGGATTCCGCGCAGCACGTTCAGGTGGGCGACCCAGTGGGCAGGAGTGTCGACGTGGCCGTACATCATCGTCGAACTCGAGCGCAGTCCGACATCGTGTGCGGTGCTGACGATCTCGACCCACAGCGATGTGGGCAACTTGCCTTTGGTCAGCACCCAGCGGACCTCGTCGTCGAGGATCTCCGCCGCGGTGCCGGGGATGGTTCCCAGCCCGGCCTCTCGAAGGTCAATCAGCCAGTCCCGAATGCTGCTGCCGCTCTTGGTGACTCCGTTGGCGATCTCCATCGGCGAGAAGGCATGCACGTGCATCGACGGCACCGCGGCCTTGACCGCCCGGACCAGGTCGGCGTAGGCGGTCACCGGAAGGTCGGGGTCGATTCCGCCCTGCATGCACACCTCGGTGGCGCCGGCGACGTGCGCCTCCCAGGCCCGTTCGGCGACCTCGCGGGTGGACAGCGAAAAGGCGTCCGCGTCGCCCTTGCGTTGGGCGAAGGCGCAGAACCGGCAGCCGGTATAGCAGATGTTGGTGAAGTTGATGTTCCGGTTCACCACGAACGTAACGTCATCGCCGACCACGTCGCGGCGAAGCGAATCGGCCAGTGCGGCAACGGCGTCCAGCGCCGGACCGTCGGCGGAGGCCAGGGCCAGATACTCGGCGTCGCTGCACCCGGCGGGGTCACGTTCCGCCGAGCGCAACGCGGCAGCAACGTCGGAGTCGATGCGTTCGGGTGCCCGCGCGGACAGTTCACTGACCCGGTCGCGGATGGACTCCCAGTCCCCGAAGGCGCTGTCGAGGTCGCTGCGGGCGTCTTCCCGGCGGCCCTCGATGTCGATCGCCGCGCCGAGATCGGCCCGGCCCAGCGACTCGGACGCCTCGTCGGGCTCCTGCCACGGGCGCCCGACCGGGTTGACGTCGCGGGCGAACCCGGTTTGCGGATCGGCCAGGGCGCTGACGTGACCGGCCACCCGAGGGTCGATCCAGCCGGCCGGGGCCTGGACGTAGCGGGGCTGCGCGGTGAGCCGCTGCACCAGATCGAACCCGGCCTCGGCGGTGACCGAGGCCAGGTCTTCCAGCGCCGGCCAGGGCCGTTCGGGGTTGACGTGGTCGGGGGTCAGCGGGGAGACACCACCCCAGTCGTCCACCCCGGCGCCCAGCAACGCGAGACATTCGGTGGGTGACACCAGGTTGGGCGGGGCCTGGATGCGCATGTCGGGCCCCAGCACCAGCCGGGCCACCGCGACGCATGCCAGGAACTCGTTGAAGTCGGCGTCCGGCGCGGCCGCCATCGCGGTGCGGTCCTTGGCTCGGAAGTTCTGCACGATGACTTCCTGGACGTGCCCAAATTCCTTGTGCACCTTACGGATCGCGTGCAGGGTGTCGGCCCGCTCGGTCAGGGTCTCCCCGATCCCGACCAGCAGGCCGGTGGTGAACGGGATGGACAGCCGGCCGGCGTCGGTCAGGGTGCGCAGTCGCACGGCCGGGTCCTTGTCGGGGCTGCCGAAGTGGGCCAGACCGCGCGTCTCGAAAAGCCGCCGGGAAGTGGTCTCCAGCATCATGCCCATCGACGGGGCCACCGGCCGCAGCCGCGACATCTCCGCCCAACTCATCACGCCGGGGTTGAGGTGCGGCAGCAGACCGGTCTCCTCCAGCACCCGGATCGCGGCGGCCCGCACATAGTCCAGGGTCGAGTTGTAGCCACGCTCGTCGAGCCACTGCCGGGCCTCGGGCCAGCGCGTCTCCGGCCTATCGCCGAGGGTGAACAGCGCTTCTTTGCAGCCGCGTTCGGCGCCGCGGCGGGCGATGTCAACGATCTCGTCGGCTTCCAGATACATGCCCTGACCGGAGGCTCGCAGCTTGCCGGGCACCGTCACGAACGTGCAGTAGTGGCAGGTGTCGCGACACAGGTGGGTAACCGGGATGAAGACCTTGCGGGAGTAGGAGATCGGGAGTCGGCCGGTGGGCCCCGACCTGGCGGTCGAGCGCAGGCCGGCGTCACGCACCCGCGCCGCACTGGAACACAGATCGGACAGGTCCTCGCCCCGGGCGGTCATCGCGACGGCCGCCTCGTCGAGGTTGAGCGCCACCCCGTCGCGGGCCCGGCGCAGGACCCGGCGCAGCGCGGCCGGAGTCAACTGCGCCTGCCCCGGTGTGCAGCGGCGATCGGCATGGCCCCACAGTAGTACTGGGTGCCCATCCGTTCGCTGGCAGCACGAACTGCGCTGCTGTGAATTTCTCAGGGTCGCCGTTAGTGTTTCTCAGCGAACTGTCAGCAAACCTGTGAGGGGTTGTCATGAGCCGGTACACGTCCGCCGGGGTGTCCCCCCGCTCGATCCTGATCGCCGGTGTCAGCGCCGCAATCGTCGGTGCCGCCGCGGTGACGCCGGTGAGCGTGCCGGACTTCTCCCCCGCGAAGATCGCGTCGGCCGTCGAGATGGCCTCGATCACCACCCCGCTTGAGGTGGCGATCAAGAACACCTACAACTTCGTCGAGCCCTGGGCCGCCTACGGCGCCGCGTGGGGTCAGTACGTCCTGGGCCTCATCCCGGGTCTGTGGTGGGTCGCACCCGGCGTTCCGTTCGCCTACTACACCGCCGAACCGCTGGTACAGGCCGGGGTGTACACCTTCGCTGACGTCGTCGGTCTGAACTTCGCCCAGATCGGCCCGGACATCAACGCTGGCATCACCACGTCGATCAACAACGGCATCAACTACGGGCTGGCCTGGCTCAACAGCCTGGTGCCGTTCCCGCCGGTGCCGCCGATCCCGCCGCTGCCGGGCGCCTCGGTCGCCGCCGGGGCAGCCGCCCTGCCGGCTGCTGCGACTGCTGCGGCTGATCTGCTGGCCGCCCCGGAAGCCACCTCGATCACCACTCCCATCGAGGATGCCATCAAGAACACCTACAACGTCGTCGAGCCCTGGGCCGCCTACGGCGCCGAGTTGACCCAGTACGTCCTGGGCTTCATCCCGGGCCTGTGGTGGGTCGCGCCGGGTGTCGACCTGGCCTACTTCACCATCGAACCGTTGGTGCAGGCCGGGGTCTACACCTTGGCAGACGTCATCGGACTGAACTTCGCCCAGATCGGCCCGGATATCAGCACCGGAGTCCAGACCTCGATCAGCAATGCCGTCACTTACGGTCTGGCCTGGCTGAACAGCCTGGTTCCGCTGCCGCCGCTCCCGCCGTTCCCGCCGTTCCCGGGCGCCGCGGTGGACGCCGGCACTGTGAGTGTGCCGGCCGCCGCGGCGGTACAGACCGCTGCGCTCGAGGCCGACGCGACCATCGCGGGGACCTCTGAGGCGCCGGTGGAGAAGGCCGCGCCGGTGCTGGAAGCCGTACCGGCTGAGGCCGCGCCGGTGACTGAGGCCGAGACTGAGGCTCCGGCCGCTCCGGCCGAGGATGCCCCGGCCGCCGATGCTGCCGCCCCGGCGGTTCAAGCACCCGCCGTCGAGGTCGAGGCCGTCGAGGCAACCGCCGAGACCGACGTGGCGGCCGAGGCCGAAGTGGCGGCCGAGGTTTCCGCGCCGGCCGAAGCGCCGGGCGTGGACGATCAGGCCGCCGAGACCGCGGCCCCGGCCGACAGCCCCACAGCGTCGGGCGCCGACACCTCGGACAACACCGAGCGGCCCAGTCGGGCCGCCCGGTCGGCTACCCGCGGTTGACGCTCAGGCGGTGAAGCGCATTCGGCGCAGCAGCACCGCCGCCGGTAGGGCGCCGAGGATCATGAGCAGTATCAGCGAGAAGCCCATGATCCCCGGCCCCCCGAACACGATGTCGCCGCCGGGGCCCCGCAGGCTCAGCACCGCCACGGTCGCCATCCAGGTCCACAACGGCAGGCCGGCCAATCTGCCGCCCTGCGTCCAGTAGCCGGCCGCCCACACCAGCGCCATGTTCAGCAGCCCGCTGAGCACGGCGCCGACCGGAAGCGGCACCGGACCGACGCGCAGTGGCAGCAGGAACGCGCCCATGATCGCCGACAGCACGCCGTCGACCGCGAGCAGGCCCAGCACCACCCGGGGCCACGGGGACTGCACCGGCGACCCTGCCGTCACAGGTCCAGACCAGCCAGCAGGTCGTCCTCCCGGCCAGAGTTACTGCCCAACTCGCCGGCCACCAGCACGTAGTGCTCCTCGGTCAGGACCGGCAGCACGATGTTGTTGGAGAGGGTGAACGCCCGCCCGGTCGGGCCCAGCGTGACCTGGGTGGCGTGCGCGGCGATCGCGGCGACCTTGGCGGCACGATGCTCGGGCGCGTCGATGACTGTGGTGATCTGGTCCTCGCCGACGGTGAACGTCGAGTCGTCCTCGGGCCAGATCCAATCCGGCAGTACGTCGGCGGGTTCGAGTTCGGCAATTCCACGCCGAAAGGCGTTGCCAGACACCACCGTCCAGTAGAACTTCGGCACCCGCCAGCGGTCGGCCACGGCGGCCACCGCCTCCGTGGTGACCCGGTGGACCTGAATGTGGTCGGGGTGGCCGTATCCTCCGTTCGGGTCGTAGGTCACCACGACGTGCGGACGGAGTTCGGCGATGACGTCGGCCAGTTGGTCGACCACCCAACCGAGGTCGGCGTCGACGAATCGGGTCTGCCGGCGCCGCGGCGTACCGACCATGCCCGAGTCACGCCAGCACCCGGCGCCGCCGAGGTATCGGGGCTCCGGCACGCCTAGATGGGCGAGCGCGGCGGTCAGTTCACCGATCCGGTAGCCGCCGAGTTGATCGGCCTGATCCACGCTGAGTTGAGCCCAGCGCTCCCCGATGACCTCGCCCTCCTCACCGAGGGTGCAGGTGAGCACAGTGACCTCAGCCCCGGCGGCGGTGTAGCGGGCGATGGTGGCGCCGTTGTTGAGGGTCTCGTCATCGGGGTGAGCGTGGACGAACAACAGCCGCGGGACAGTCGGCATGAACCCTCCTTAGTGCAGCGCTGCCCTGTTCAGGGCGCGGTCTTGACCCACCGGCCGGCGTCGCCGACGATCCCGACCGGCACGGCACCGGTGAGGCTGACGTTCTGCACGCTCGGCCCGGCGGCGACGATCGTGGTGTCCTGCATGATCGGCAGGACCGTGGCCATCGCCCACAGCTTCGGCTCCACCGCGGTGAGGACGTCGCTGATGTTCAGCGTGCCGGCCATCGCGCCGTCGATCCGCGGCTGAATGGACCGATCGCAGATGCCGGTGAGGTTGGACGGGGCCAGCACCAGCGGCGGCGGCTCGGCGGGTTTGGTCGAGGTGGTCGGGGGCGGGGAACCCTGCGGCGAACCCGGACGGGCAGGCGGGGTGCCGGCGGTCGCCACCGGGCGGGCTTCTAGCGCCGGGCAGCCGAACCGCGAGGCCAGCCGGGTGGCCAGGTCACCGCCGGCGGCCCGCCAGCCGACGATGGCGTCGACCTGGTTTTCAGTCAGGGCTTCTCCGTAGAGCTCCGGGGGATCCAGGGCGAGCACCGACGCCGCAATCCCGGCGCTGCGCAGTTGGTCGGCCGCGGTGTTGGCTACCGCCACTGAGGTGGGGTCGTTGGCCGCCGCCCCGATCACCATCGTCAGGGTCTGGCCGGCGCGGCTGATCCGGCCGCGGGCCGATTCCGGTTTGGCGGTGCCGGGCGCGGCACCCGGCGGCGGCGGAACGGGTGACTCGGTGGCGCTGCGGTCGACCCGGAATCCGGCTTGGGCGAAGAGTTCCAGAGCGGCGTCACGGTCCAAGGGCGCCGGCGCTGTGGGCAGGTAGCCCGGGTCGCTCGGTGCCCGCACCAGCGATTGATCCAGGGTGACGGAGTTGTCGCTGCCGGCGCCCACGGCGGCGAGGAGTTCCACGTCGAGTAGTCCCAGAATCGCTTTGCGCACAACAGGATCGGCCAGTTTCGGCAGCTGGGCGCGCAGCGTCAACTGCATCACCCGCGGGGTGATGACCCGGGAGGTGCGCACGTCGGGGATCGCCGAGAGTTGCGCCAGCGCGGCCGCTCCCCCGTGCACCTGCGCCACCTGGGTGTCGCCGTTGCGGATCGAGTCGGCCAGGGCGGCCGGCACCCCGGCGCGGCGGAACAGGATCTGGTCGGGCTTGGCCGGCGTACCCCAGAACCGGTCGTTGCGAGCCAGCAGGATCTCGTCGCGTTGCGGGTCGATGTTGTCCACCCGGAACTGGCCGCCGGTCACCGGCAGCGCCCGGTTCAGTCCGGCAAGGAAGCCGCCGGGAACGTCTTTGACGATGTGCGCCGGGAGCAGGTCGTGGAACAGTTCACGCCAGGCCGGATACGGCTGGGAGAAGGTGACGACGGCCTTCTTGCCCCCGTCGAGGGACTGCACCCCGGTGATCAGGTCGTAGCCGGCCGGATCGACGACGCCGGGTTGGCTGACGATCTGGCGCCAGAGGTACCAGAAGTCGTCGGCGGCGATCGGTGCGTTGTCCGTCCAGGCCGCCTCGGGGCGGATCTTGTAGGTGAGGGTGAACGGGGCGGTGTTGGTGACCTGGGCGGAGACCAGCAGGGTGGGGTCCATCTCCCAGCGGGAGCCGGTCGGCGAGGTCGGGTCGAGGATCGGCCGGAATGCACTGGGCAGCACCAGCGAGCTGATCGAGGCGTTCACCGGCGACTGGTCGGACAGCAGGTGCGGGTTGAAACCGGCCCCGATCGAGTCGATCGCCGTGATGATCTGGGTGGCCTTGGGCGCCGGCGCGGCGGACTGGGTGGTCTCGGTGCTCTGCGGTGCCGGCGGCGGGTCCACGGCGCATCCGCCCAGCAGAACCACTGCCATGCCGCACGCCCCAGCCTGCAGTCTGCGGGGTCCGGTCAGCACGCCCCACAGCGTATCGGCCGGGCGGTCCCGCCCCGATTAACCGCAGCCCCGGTCACACCTTTTGCGCTTTGGCGCGGGAGCGGTTGCGGGCCCGCAGGGTGGCGTCCAACTCGACCTTGCGGACCCGGACGATCTCCGGGGTGACTTCGACGCACTCGTCGCCGGCGCAGAACTCCATCGCCTGCTCGAGGTCGAGTTCCATCGGCCTGGCCAACGTCTCCATCACGTCAGCGGTGGAGGAGCGCATGTTGGTGAGCTTCTTCTCCCGGGTGACGTTGACGTCGAGGTCCTCGGCGCGCGGGTTGATGCCTACGACGTGGCCCTCGTAGGTGTCGTCGCCGGGCTCGACGAAGAAGGTGCCGCGGTCGGCGAGTTGGATCATCGCGAACGGCGTCACCGATCCGGCGCGGTCGCTGACCAGCGATCCGGTGTGGCGGGCCCGGATCTCCCCGGCCCACGGCCGGTAGCCGTCGAACACCGCGTTGGCGATGCCGGTGCCGCGGGTCAGGGTCAAAAAGTCGGTGCGGAAGCCGATCAGCCCGCGACTGGGCACGATGAAGTCCATCCGCACCCACCCTGCGGCGTGGTTGGTCATCTGCTCCATGCGGCCCTTGCGGTTGGCCATCAACTGGGTGATGGCGCCGACGAACTCCTCGGGACAGTCGATGGTCATCGCCTCGTACGGTTCGTGCAGTTTGCCGTCGATGGTGCGAGTCACCACCTGCGGCTTGCCGACGGTCAGCTCGAAGCCTTCCCGGCGCATCTGCTCGACGAGCACCGCCAGCGCGAGTTCACCGCGGCCCTGCACCTCCCAGGCGTCCGGGCGGCCGATGTCGACGACCCGGATGGAGACGTTGCCGACCAGTTCGGAGTCCAGCCGGGACTTGACCATGCGGGCGGTGAGCTTGTGGCCGGAGACCTTGCCGGCCAGCGGCGAGGTGTTGGTGCCGACGGTCACCGAGATGGCGGGTTCGTCGACGGTGATCCGCGGCAGCGCGTGCGCGTGGTCGGGGTCGGCGAGGGTGTCGCCGATCATGATCTCCGGCATCCCGGCGACGGCGACGATGTCCCCGGCGACGGCCTCCTCGGTCGGGTTGCGTTCCACGCCGACGGTGGTCAGCAGTTCGGTGATCTTGGCGTTCGCGATGACCGGCAGGCCGTCGACCTCACGCATCCAGGCCACCTGCTGGCCCTTGCGCAGCTTGCCGTTGTAGATGCGGATCAGCGCCAGCCGGCCCAGGAACGCCGAGGCGTCGAGGTTGGTGACCAGCGCCTGCAGCGGCGCCTCGGGATCCCCCTTGGGCGGCGGAATATGTTGCAGCAGCACGTCGAAGAGCGCGTCGAGGTTCTCCCCGTCCGGGTTCTCCCCGTTGGCCGGTTCGGTGGTGCTGGCGATGCCCGCGCGACCCGAGGCGTACAGCGTCGGCAGCCCCAGGGCCTCCTCGGCGGCCTTCTGGGCCTCCTCGTCGAGGTCGGAGGCGACGTCGAGCAGCAGGTCGTGGCTTTCGGAGACGACCTCGGCGATCCGGGCGTCGGGCCGGTCGGTCTTGTTGACCACCAGGATCACCGGCAGGTGCGCGCTCAGCGCCTTGCGCAGCACGAACCGGGTCTGCGGCAGTGGACCTTCGGAGGCGTCGACGAGCAGCAGCACCCCGTCCACCATCGACAGGCCGCGCTCCACCTCCCCGCCGAAGTCGGCGTGACCGGGGGTGTCGATGACGTTGATCACCGTCGTGGTGCCATCCGGGTGCTGACGGTGCACCGCGGTGTTCTTGGCCAGGATGGTGATGCCCTTTTCCTTCTCCAGGTCACCGGAGTCCATCAGGCGCTCGACGGCGTCGTCGCCCCGGTGGGTCAGTGCTCCGGACTGCCGCAGCATGGCATCGACGAGCGTGGTCTTGCCGTGGTCGACGTGTGCGACGATGGCGACATTGCGGAAGTTCACGCCGCAGATTGTCGCAGTGCCGGGCCCGGATCGCGAAAACGCGGCAGCGCAGCCACGGCAGCGACGGCGAAGCACAGCGCCCCGATAAACGTGCCGAGGTTGGCCAGCCACTGGTCCTCGGTGACTCCGCTACGCCGGATGTAGCCGGCCACTGCCGAAACCCCGAAGGCCACGCAACCGGCCATATTCAGCCAGGCGATGCGCCGGTCCCGGGCTGCCGCGCCTACCCCGAGGGCAGCTAAGGCCACCATCGCGCTGATCAGGAACGCCAGCGAGCCGACCGCGTCGGGTGTCCACACCAGGTGCCGCCGCAAGCCCGTCGACTGCAGCCACGGGGCTGAAATCCATACGGCCGCGCCGGTGCTGATATTGAACAGCACCGTGCCGGCGAACTGCACCGCGGCCGAATACCATTCGGCCTCCGAACGGCTGAGTTCCACTTGCATCCAGGCCGCTGCGGTGAAAAACCAGGATCCCAGGAAACACAGCAGGTTGGTGAGCCCCGCACCGGCCAACACCGCGAAGTAGGGAGCGGTCGCCAGCGCGAACAGCGCCGAGCCCGCCACGAACAGCCAGCACTGGCGCGACGGGGTCGAGTCCAAGGCGCACCGCCCCTATCGTCGGCCGTCGAGGTGAACGCGCAACGCCGGCAGCCAGGCCCGGTCAGCCGGCACCCACGGCAGATCCGACAGTTCGGCGGCGTTGACCCAGCGCAGCGCGCCGTGGTCGTGGGGGTGCAGGGTGCCATCGGTCTGAGTGACGAGGTAGGCGCGCAGGATCAGTCCCGTACCGATCGCGACGTCGTCACCGAGCCGATCCCCGACGAGGACGTCCACCCCGAGTTCCTCGCGCAGTTCGCGGATCAGGGCCTGGCCCTCAGTCTCCCCCGGCGCCACCTTGCCGCCGGGCAGTTCCCACAGCCCGGCCAACTCCGGCGGGCGCCGCCGCTGGGCGACCAGCAGAGCACCGCGGGTGATCAGCGCCCCGGCCACGACTATCTGCATGGCCTGTGACGGTATACCGGAACGACTGCGTGGCTCATCACTTAACGGGTAGGCATGAGTCATGGCCGTGTTGAGTGATGATGAAGTGGACGCCGCAGCAGCCCAACTGGACGGGTGGCAGCGGATCGACGGGGCGTTGCGCCGATCGGTGACGTTCCCGTCGTTCTTGGACGGGATTGGGGCGGTCCGGCGGGTGGCCGAGCACGCCGAACACGCCGACCATCACCCCGATATCGACATCCGCTGGCGCACAGTAACTTTCGCGCTAGTCACCCATTCCCAGGGCGGGATCACCGATCAAGACGTGCAGATGGCGCGAGAGATCGAGAGGATTCTCGCAACCCCGTAACCGCGATCCAGCCGAGCGTCGCCAGCGTTGCGACGATGTAGACCAGCCCGGCCCAGGCCAGGTACCACGGTCGGCTGATCTCCCAGATGGTCGGCTGGGCGAAACTCAGCAGCCACGGCACCCCGACCAGGGTCAGCAGCAGCCACCCCCAACCCAGCACCCGCGCGCCGGAGCGCACCCGCCACGGCCCGTCGAACAGCCAGATCATCAAGGGCAGCAACCAGATCCAGTGGTGGGTCCAGGAGATCGGCGAGATCAGCAGCCCGAACAGTTGGACCACCAGCAGCGATCCCAGCCGGTCGCGCCGGCCGCAGTCGGCCTCACCCAATGCCCGCCAGGCCAGCACCGCCAGTACGGCGGTCACCGCGATCCCCGCCAGCACAGCCGGCCCGTAGCCGGCGTCATGACCCAGAATGCGGGAGACACCGCCGCGCCAGGACTGGTTGAAGGACGTCCCGATCGGTCCCACCCGGCTGGCATCGCCCAAGAGATCGGTGAAGTAGAAACGGGCCTGCTGACCGATCACGGCCACCGACAGCGCCACCGTGGCGGCGAATACCACGGCCGAGAACAACGCCGCAGACCAGCGCCGCATCCCGGCGAGGTAGACCCCGGCGATCGCCGGGGTCAGTTTGATCCCGGCGGCCAGGCCGACCAGCAGGCCCGAGATCCACCACCGGGTGCTGTAGGCGGCCCACAACACAGCCAGCACCAGGATCACATTGATCTGGCCGTAGTCGAACGTGCTGCGCAGCGGTTCGGTCCAGATACCGACCGCCGTCCACAGCATGGCGACCGCGTGGCCGGCGCCGGCGGGTACGCCGATCAACCGCTGACTGATCCGCACCACGCCGTAAAGCGCCGCGATCACGCCCAACTGCCAGCAGAACGCCACCAGCGCGAACGGCAACTTGGACAGCGGGTAGAGCACCAGCGCCGCAAACGGCGGGTAGGTGAACGGGAGCGGGAAGTCCGGGGTCTGCTCGGCGTAGACGTAGGAATACAGCGTTCCCGGTTCGTCGAGGGTCGCCGCGCCGCCGAGGTAGACGTGCAGGTCGACGAAATTCGCGCCGTTGGGTACCAGGTAGGTCCAGGCCAGCCGGGCAGCGACGCTGAGCGCCAGAACCAGGGCGGCGGTCCGGGTGCTGGTCACCACCCGACTGTAGGCATCTTTGAGACCGCCAGACCCGCCGGACGGGTCAGAAAGCTGCGCCGACGCTGTCTGGGTAACCGATACCCATCGCTCCCGTAACGGTTGCATAAATGCCACACGTGTCACTTGAGTAACTCCAGCAACGGGATACCTTCGGCTTCAGAGACCTGCAATCGAGGGAGTGGATCCATATGTCACGTTTTGCAAAGTTGTTCGCCGCCAATGCGATTGCCGCCGCCGGGCTGTGCTCGGCTGCCGTCGCGCTGAGCGCTTCGGCGGCTGCCGACCCGGTGATCCTGCCGTCGGTTCCCGGCGTGCCCGCGCTGAACATGATCCAGCAGTTCGCCACCAATCCGGCCAGCATGGGCGCCGTCCTGCAGACCGCAGCCACCGCCCTCAACGGCGCCTCCACCCTCGTCGGCGCTCCCGCCCCCAACACCCTGCCGGTGTCTCCCATTCAGGGCGCCCCCGGCGTGCCGGTCATGCCGGCCGCCCCGGTCGCCCCGGCGACCGCTCCGATCGGCACCGCACCGACCATCGGGCCGCTACTCAGCCAACTCGGTGTGCCGGCCAACCTGGTGGGCCTGGCGCCTACCGACCTGCCGATCATCGGAAGCCAGGCCGGCCTCAGCCCGGTGGCGCCCCTCGCCCCGGTGGCCGCACCGTTGCCTGTCGCGCCCGTCGCCCCCGCCATCCCGGCTGTCGCCCCCGCCATCCCGGCTGTCGCCCCCGCCATCCCGGCTGTCGCCCCCGCCATCCCGGCTGTCGCCCCGGCCATCCCGGCTGTAGCCCCGGCCATCCCGGACGGCGGTGCGCTGAACCCGCTGCCTCTGCTCACCGCGCTTCCCTGACATCCCCTGATACCGAAGCGAACCGACGGGAGCACGCTGTGCCGAACATCGCCAAACTGGCCACCGGCCTGACCGCCATCGCCCTGACCGTGGCCATGAGCCCGGTCGCGGCAGCCGACCCCACCATCCCGTTGGATCCGGCTCAGTTGCCCGGGCTGGAGGCGGTGCAGAACCTGAGCCCGGTGGTCCAGCAGGCGGCAGCGGACCCCGGTTCGGCGCAGCAACTGCTCCTCGCGGCGGCCTCGCAGTTGGCCGGCAACGCCACCACGCCCGAGGGCTCGTTGTCCCTGGCGCAGGCGGTCACCCGGTTCGTGCAGGAGGGCGGCGCTGCAGGCCTGGCGCCGGCAGCGCAGGTGACCGACCAGGCGGCGACCGGACTGGCGCACGGAACCGCGCCACTGCTCACCCCCGGACCGGGTAACGGCCCCATTCCGCTGGAACAGCACGTGCCCGCGGCTGGGGTGGTGCCCGGCGCCGAGGCGCACCTGCCGACCGGGGTGAACCCGCAGCACGCCGTGGGCCCCGCCGCAGCCGCGGCACCGGAAGTCCCGGTGGCCGTGCCCGCACCGGCGGCCGTGGCGGCCGCGCTGACCCAGCCCGGACCCCAGCCGGCACCCGCCGCCGCCACCCCGTATGACCCGAACACTCCGCCGACCCAGGACTTCATGTACCCGTCGATCAGCAACGGATGCCTCAAGGACGGCGGCAACGTCATCGCCACCGCGATTTCAGTAGCCGGGCCCGCCACGATTCCGGCCCCCGGTCCGGCTGCCGGGCAGATGGCCTACGTGTTCACCGCGGTGGGCACGCCGGCGCCGGCGGCCCAGCAGAAGCTGCCGCTGAACGTCACCTGGGTGAACCTGACCAACGGCATGTCCGGAAGCGCCACCCTCAAGCCCAACCCGGAGATCAATCCCCAAGGCCCGACCACGCTAACCGCCATCGTCGACACCGGCCCGGGCAGCATCATGTCGACGATCTTCGGCCAAGTGACCACCACAGAGAAGCAGTGCACCTTCATGCCGACGATCGGCTCCTCCGTCGTGCCGTGACCCGGCGCTGACTAGGCTGGTTCATCAGGCCGACGAGAGGGACGGGTCACCGACCATGGAAACGCTGGAAACGTTGGACTCATTGATGCTTGCCGGCGAAAGGCTCGGCAGCGCAATGCATGTCGGCGTCGTGCTGATCCTCTCCCCGCCTGCTGACGCGAACCCCGAGTCCTATATCGACAAACTCTACGAGGAGAGCCTGATCACCGACCGCCAGGTCGACGCGCGACTTCGGCGGCACCCTCACCGTGGCGCCGACACGGGCGGAATCTGGGCGTGGCGCGAGGTCCCCGAAATAGACCTTCGCGCCCACGTGCACCGGGTGACGTTGACGCCCGGCTCAGGTCCCGCGGATCTGTGGGAGTTGGTCGGCGAGTTACACAGCGGCCGTTTGGATATGTCGGTTCCGATGTGGGACAGCTACCTCATCGACGGACTCCCGGATGGCCGTTTTGCGCTCTACATCAAAATCCACCACACCGTCATCGACGGCGTGGCGGGCCTGCGGATGATCAGCGACTCGCTGAGCACGGACCCCGATCGCCGCCACCTTCCGCCGTTCTACGCCGACAAGCGCCCGGCAGCCGGCACTCCGCCAGTCGCACCTCAGACAGACAGGCCAACCCGACCAACGCTGAACCCGTTCGCCGCGGCGCGGGCCATCGCCGACGCCGCCGCGGCCGGCCTGGATCTCACCCGCCGGGTGGCCGCCGCCGAACTGGCCAACATCATCGGCAGCATGGTCACCGACTCCGTCGTCCCGCCCTTCGACGCTCCGCAGACCCGCTTCAACGCCAAACTCGGGCCGCGCCGCGCCGCCGCCGGGACCAGCCTGAGCCGCCAGCGGATCCACGCCGTCGCCGAAGCCGCCGATGCCACCGGCAACGACGTCGTCACCACTGTGATCGCCGGTGCGTTGCGGGCCTGGCTGCTCGAACGCGACCAGTTACCGGATCGCACCCTGGTCGCCATGTGCCCGGTGTCGGTGCGTGACCGGGATGGATCCGGAACGGCCGAATCCGGAAAGGCCGAATCCGACATCGGCAACAAGTTCGGCTTGGGCCTGTGCCCACTGGGCACCGACATCGCCGACCCAGGCGAGCGGCTGGCATTCGTGCACCTGGCGATGAAGAACGTCAAGAAGCAGGTCGCGACCAAAGGCTCCGACGCCATGCTGGCGGTGATGGGACCGGCGATCGGGTCGACGGTGGTGATACCGCTGCTGCCGTTCGGCACCCTGATCCCGCCGAGCTGCAACATGGCGATCTCCAACGTCCCGGGACCGCGCACGCAGATGTACTACAACGGCGCCCACCTGGACGAGATCTATCCCGTCTCATCGATTTTCGACGGCATGGGCCTCAACGTGACGGTGTGCAGCTACGCCGATCTCTTCGCGGTTGGCTACGTCACCGACGCCAACATGATGCCGCGCGTCGCCGAACTCATCCCGCTGACCGATCAAGCCCTTGCCGACCTGGAAGCTGCGGTCGGAATCGAGACCGACGCGGCCGGCTAGTAGGCCATGAACAGGATGTGCTCACGCTCGTAGTGCATGTCCGGATGCGCCTCAGCGAGGTGCGCCTGGGCCAATTCCACGAGATCGTCCTCGTCCTTGCCTCGGATCGCTTCCCCGCACGGGCAGTTCAAGTGGGTCTTCATTGCTGCTCCTGCACCTTCGCTGCTGCCTTCATCTTCTTTTTGTACGCCCGAACCTGATCTAACGAACCTTTGTCCACCACATCGGCGACTGACATGTGGGTGCCGGCCTTGCCGTAGTCGCCGGCGGCCGCCCGCCACCCTCGCGGCGACACCCCGTACTGCTTGCCCAGCAGAGCCAGGAAGATCTTCGCTTTCTGCTCACCGAAACCGGGCAGGGCTTTGAGCCGGCGCAGCAACTCGGCCCCATCGGGATCGCCCTCGGTCCACAGTGCCGCGGCGTCCCCGCCGTAGCGGTCGACGATCTCGCGGGCCAGATCCTGCAACCGCTTGGCCATCGACCCCGGGAACCGGTGCACCGCAGGCGTTTGGGCGCACAACGCGGCGAAATCATCCGGATCGCAGTCGGCGATCAACCGGGGATCGATGCCTCCGATCCGGTCGGCGACCTTGCGCGGGCCGGCGAAGGCGACCTCCATCGGGATCTGCTGATCCAGAAGCATCCCCGCGAGCAGCGCAAACGGGCTGGTGGCGAGTAGTTGATCGGCCTCCGGGTCCTGAGCCAGACACAGCTTCCGCATGAGCACCATCTAACCGCTTGTCGCCGGTTTTCTCACCCTCACCGGGGCGCCAAGTTCGGCCCCTCGCTACCGGGATCGGACCCGGCGATGGGAATCGGCGACGCGGTCGTTGGACCGCGACCCGGTCAGCGTCCGCTTACCGGTAGGACCCTCGACTGCCTTCTCGGCAGCGGCCGGCGCGGGCGCGTCGACGACAGGGGTGGCGTCGGCAGGTCTGCGGGTGGATGCGATGCCGGGGACGGCTCGGAAGGGGTCGTTGCGGGCGTATCCGGAGTCGACGATGGGTCGCAAGCCTTTCTCGAGGCTGTCGACGACGGCCTGCGGCACGCCCAAGGTCGTGAGCGGCCGCAACATCGGCAGATCAGGGGTGGGCACCAGGTAGGTGGTGGTGACCCCGCCGAGGCTGTTCACCGTGGTGGTGATGTTCTTCTCCGGCACTTGGCCGAGGTCGGCGAACATCGCGTCGTAGTGCACCGAGCCGAAGCCCTCCAGCCCAAGGGCATTCACGATTTCCTTCGGAATGACCTGCTGCATCAATCCGGTTCCGGCCAGCGCGTTGATCACGGCGAGCAGATTCCACGGACGATCAGGCCAGTCCCCGAGACCGTCGTACTCACCGGCGACCACCAGCACGTCGTACTTGGTCACCGGGAGCGCCGAGACGGTGTAATCGAAGATCGGCAGCGTGGCCCCCCGAAACTGCGTGAGTACACCGCGGTCGGCGTCACCGAGCACCACGAACGAGATTTCCTCTTTGAGCGGCGCAGTCGGATCGTCACCCAGGCGGCGCATCATCTCGTTCACGACCAGCGTGCTGCCCGAGGCGCCGGCGAGGATTTTCGGTCCGGGAGTGCTGCGGATCGCCGCATCCATGTTCGCCAGTCCGACCGTCACCGTCTGGCTCAGCGTCAAAGTGCCGTTGAACGGCGCCATCTCACCAGGCCACGGCAGGCCGACGAGGTTCTCCTCGTCGGCGTAGCGGCCACCGAGCACCCGTTTGATGACGTCCTGCTCAAGGGTCTCGTAGCCGAGCCCTCCCATGGCCAGCACGGTGGCGGTCAGCTGAACCCCGGCAATGACCGACGTCGGCGCGATCGCCGGCTGCACAACCGCCCCGACAGCGCCCAACCCCGAGCCCAACCCCAAGCCCACGCTCAACCCCACAACGACCGTTGCTGCGCCGACGTGACTGATCCTGTGCACCATTCGCATCCCCCGACGCGGTGTGCGCCCCCCGTGAGCGCAACGCGCGTCTGTAAAAACCTTACGGCATTCACAGCAAATCCGAACTCGCACCGTCCCCGGGGAGATCGGAGTGTTCGCACTGCGCGTCGGGACGCTTCGACTTACTGGGAGCTTCTACTCAATGTGCGCGGGATCCCACGTCCCCCCCGAGGAGTTGTTTTGTCCCACAACGACATTCAGGTGCATCGTGCTGATCGTGTTATCCCCCACGGTGTCCGGGGCCACCACTAGACGCCGTCGCGACAACCGGGTGCGAGTGCCGCGCTCCGCTAGCCGCCGCTCTTGCGCCGGAAGGTCCGGCGCTGCTCGGCCGGACCGTGCGCGTGGGGCTGCTTGCCGCCCCCGTCGGCATGGCCGGCGGCACCGGCCGGGTTCGCCTTCTTGCGATCGAGGGCCTCACGGAACTTACGTTTGGTTTCCTCGGCGGGATCGGCGGGATCGGATTGGGCGTTGGCCATAGAGGCAGGCTAGACCACCGGCGATGTGCGCACTCAGCGCAGACCCGGCGGCATCCCGTAAAGATGCGCGATCGGTAGCGCAAGCAGCACCCGCCGATCGACGACCATCGCCTGGCGGTACTCGTCCCAGTCCGGGTGCTCACCGGCGACATTGCGGTACAGGCTCACCAGTGACTCGACGGTCTCGTCGTCCGCCGAGGCGGCCGGGGCGCTCAGCACGGCATCGCCTTCGGCGACCGCGTAGGACCAGCCGTCCTCGGAGCTCACCAGCAGCGAGGCCCGCGGGTCGCGGCGCAGGTTGCGGGTCTTGGCGCGCGGCTCGGTGACCGAGACCTCGATCGTCAGTGCCCGCGGGTCGAAGTGGTAGGTGACGTTGGACAACTGCGGGCGCCCGTCGCGCTTGAGGGTGGCCAGCACCCCCAAGGAGTTGTCGGCGATCAAGGCCAGCAGCTTGTCGTCGAATACCCGGCGGATCATGAATCCGAGCGTACGTGGAAAGCGTTGATGCAGGGCCCCACCGCCATGCGCCCGGGAAGTGCTGAGCCGCCTCACGGTAGCTTTGGCGGGATGAATCCCCCCGCCCAGCACAGCTCGGCCGCGCTGACCGGCGTCTCGGAGACCGCGCTGCTGACACTCAACGGCCGCGCCCACCAGGCCGGCCTGCCCGACGCGATCATCACCGATCCCAAGGCCATCGAACTGCGCGATGCCTTCGCCGTCACCTACGGCGTCGACTTCGACAAGTTCGGCCGCAAGGGCCAGGAGATGGCGTTGCGCTCACTGGCCGCCGACGGGTGCACCGTCGAGTACCTGCGCCGCCACCCGAAAGCCACCATCGTGGCACTGGCCGAGGGGTTCCAGACCAGCTTCTGGCGACTGGACAAAGCCGTGCCAGACCCGCAGTTCCGTTGGGTGTCGGTCGATCTGGCGCCGGTGATCGAACTGCGCGAGAAGCTGCTGCCGGCCTCCCCGCGGATCACCAATCTCGGCCAGTCCGCACTCGACTACACCTGGATGGACCGCGTCGACGCCAGCGACGGGGTGTTCATCACCGCCGAAGGTCTGCTGATGTACCTGCAGCCCGATCAGGCGATGGAGCTGATCACCCAGTGCGCCAAGCGTTTTCCGGGCGGACAGATGTTCTTCGATCTGCCCCCGACGATCGTCAAGAAGGTCGCGCCGAAGGGCATCCGCGCCTCCAAGCACTACCGGGTGCCGCCCATGCCGTTCAGCTTGTCGATCAACCAGTTACGTGACCTGGTGGGCAGGGTGCCGGGCCTCAAAGGCGTTCGGGACGTGCCGATGCCGGCCGGCCGGGGATTCGTGTTCGACAAGATCTTCCCGACGTTCTGGAAATTCGGGCCGACCAAGCCATTCCGCGGTGTGTACGCGCTACTTGAGTTCGGCTGAGCCGAACTCGGTATCGAGGTAGATCCGGGCCCGGCCTGAATCCACGCCCAGCGCGCGGGCCGTCTCGGCATACACCCGCGCCGCGGACGCCATCGCCGCATCGGTGGGGTCGCGGCGGGCCACGAATGTGCCCTGCCGGCCGCGGGTCTCGACGATGCCGGCGGTCTCCAGTTCCCGGTAGGTTCGCGCGACGGTGTTGACCGCCAATCCCAGATCGGCGGCCAGCTCACGCACGGTGGGTAACCGGGCACCGGCCGGCAGTCGACCGTCCCGAACCGCCCCGATGACGGTGACCCGCAACTGCTCGAAGATCGGCGTACTGGACTTTCCGTCCACGCTCAACCATCCGGCTAACTCCGACACCTGCCCAGTATGGCTCACCCACGGCGGCGACGGAACGCTGGAACCGGGGCTGCCAGGCGTGCAAAAGCCCAGCTAAACCCGTATAATGGAAGCAACAGCGACGGCCACTTCGGTGGCCGTTCGTTCGCGATTCGGGTTCATGTTTCGCTACGGGGGGCCGGCGCCGCCCGGATCGGAGTGGGCCTTCACACGGAAAGGCACCACGTTGACCGACCCCACCGACGCGACTGGGTCCCCCGGGTCCCCCCGGATCCGGATCGCGGTTTTCAGCGGCGCCGGTATCTCCGCCGAAAGCGGGGTCCCGACGTTCCGCGATGACGAGACCGGTCTGTGGTCGAAGTACGACCCCTACGAAATCTCCAGCACCGACGGCTGGCAGCGCCACCCCGAGCGGGTTTGGGCCTGGTACCTGTGGCGCCACCACCTGGTCAAGGAGGTTCAGCCCAACGACGGGCACCGGGCGGTGGCGATGTGGCAGGACTTCGCCGACGTCACCGTCATCACCCAGAACGTCGACGACCTCCACGAACGGGCCGGCAGTAACACCGTGCACCACCTGCACGGCAGCCTCGCCGAATTCTGGTGCGACGCCTGTGGTTCCCGCTATCACGGCCCGCTGCCCGAGATGCCCGAACCGCAGTTGGAGAAAGCGCCGCCACCGTGCGAGTGCGGTGGATTGATCCGGCCGGGGATCGTCTGGTTCGGTGAGCAACTGCCCGACGAACCGTGGCAGGCCTCCGTCGAGGCGGTCGCGACCGCCGACCTGGTGGTGGTGGTCGGCACATCAGGCCTGGTCTACCCGGCCGCCGCTCTACCGGAGATGGCATTGGCCCGCGGCGCGGCGGTGATCGAGGTCAACCCCGAGCCGACGCCACTGACGTCCTCGGTGACGGCATCGGTGCGCGAAAGCGCCGGTTCGGCGCTGCCGACCCTGCTGCAGCGGCTACCCGAACTGCTCGGATCTCGCTGACGGGCACCCGGTCAGCCTGCTTTGACCGCCCGGCCGACAGCGACCTCGGAGACCGGTAGCGGCACCCAGGCCGGGAAGGTCAATTGATGACGCGCGACGTCCACGGCGAACCCCGCGCCGACGATGGCACGTTCGGTGTCCCGATGGGTGTGGCAGTTGCCGGCGATCCGCGGCCATACCGTCGCGTCGGCGAGACGCTGCAACCCCCCGCGCCACCCGGAGCTCGCGACGTGTTCGAAGTATCGGAGCTCACCGCCAGGCTTGAGAACCGAATTCAATTGCTGCAAAACAGCTTCCGGATCGGCGACCGAACACAGCACCAGCGAGCACACCACGGCATCGAATGGCTCAGCGTCGGGCATGCCCTCGATGGTGGACTCGATCACCGTCACCGGCACCGGCGCGTCCGCGGCGGCCTGCCGAGCTTGTGGCGCCAGTGCAATCTCCGGTTCCAGCGCGATCACCTGCTGCACGGCGGGCGGGTAGAAGGCGAAGTTGGTTCCGGTACCAGCCCCGACCTCGAGCACCCGACCGCAGAGCCCGGCGAGGTTCTCCGTGCGCAGCCGCCTGAGCATCGGGGTCTCGTGGGCGGACATCACGGCCCACATTCGGGCGAAGAAAGGGTGATGCAGCGTCTGTCCGGCTGAAGTGTCGGTCACTTCGCCACTGTAGCCAGCGGTTCGGGTCGGGCAACCTGATGTTCAGGTGGCTCCTCACTGATCCCGATGCGCTCATGCAACCGGGCCAGTGGCCGTGGCGCCCACCAGTTGCGCTTACCCATCACCTGCATGAACGCCGGCAGCAACGCCATCCGCACCAGGGTCGCGTCGACGATCACAGCCAGCGTCAGACCCAGGCCGAAGATCCGCATGAACGACACCTGCGCGGCGATCAGCGCGGCGAAGGCGATCGCCATGATCAGCGCCGCCGCGGTGACCACCCGCCCGGTGCGGGCCAGGCCCAGGGCCACGGCCTCGTCGGCGTCGGCCCGGGTACCCCCGGACTTGAGCCAGAACTCCCGGATCCGTGCAAGCAGGAACACCTCGTAGTCCATCGACAACCCGAACGCGACGCAGAACATCAGCACCGGGATGTTGGCCTCCATGGTGCCGGTCGGGGTGGTGCCCAGCGCGCCGAGATGGCCCTCCTGGAACACCCAGACCAGCGCCCCGAACGCCGCTGAGAGCGACAGCACGTTGAGCACAATGGCCTTTAGTGGCAGCACCAGGCTGCCAGTGAGCAGGAACAGCAGCACGAAGGTGATCGCGCAGATCAACCCGAGTACCAACGGGAGTCGGGACGTGACCGCGCTGACGATGTCGCGGTTCATCTGCGCCCCGCCGGCGATGAGCGCGTCGCGGCCGGCAGGCTCGGGGACGGCGTGCAACCGGTCTAGTTGCACCTTGGACGCCTGCGAAAACAGCGGAGCGGTGCTGCGGATCGACAGGAAGGCGCTGCCCTCGGCCACGGCCGTTGGCGCCGACGGCGGCCCGGTCTTGTTACCGGCGACGAACGTGCCGCCCGGTGCGGAGACCAGCGTGATGTCGGGCACCCGGGACAGGTCGGCGGCGTAGCGGTCCAACTCCGATTCGGTGGCGTCTTGGACGTCGGGGATCACGACGGTCAGGCCGTTGTTGAGGTTGCTGGAGAAACCCTCCCGCAACTGGTCGCCGACCTGATGAGCCGAGGCCGACTTCGGCAGCACCCGGTCGTCCGGACTGCCGAACTCGATGCGCAGGAAGGGCGTGCCGAGCAGCACCAGCAACGCGACGATGGCTGCGCCGATCGGGACCGACCGGCGCATCACCGCTTTGGTGGACCGGTACCAGAAGATCTGCTCGACCGGCTTGGCCACCGGTTCGGGTCGGCCCAGAGCCCGGCGCAACCACCTCCGCAGATCCAGCGCGTTGAGGCGGTCGCCGAGCAGCACTATCGCCGCGGGGGTGACGATGACCGCGGCGGCGGCGGCGAATGCCACCGTCGCCACACCGGAGTAGGCGAAGGACTTCAGGAAGTACATGGGGAACAGCAGCAACGCCGACAGCGACAGCGCTACTGTCACCGCCGAGAACAGCACGGTGCGCCCAGCGGTGCTCATGGTGCGCGCCAGGGCGTCAGCTGGCGTGGCGCCGCCGCTGATTTCATCGCGGTAGCGGCTGACGATCAGCAGGGTGTAGTCGATGGCCAGCGCCAACCCGAGCGCGGTGGTGATGTTGAGCGCGAAGATCGACACCTCGGTGAAACCGGTCAGCAGACGCAGCACCGACATCGCCCCCAGGACCGCCATCACGCCGACGAGCAGGGGCAGCATCGCGGCGGCCAAACCGCCGAACACCCACACCAGCACCACCGCGCTCAAGGGGACCGCGATCACCTCCATGCGGATCAGGTCGTGCATGGTCTGCTCGTTGATCTGCTTCATGATCATCGAGCTGCCGCCGGCCTTAACCGTGACGCCGTCCCGGTCGCCGACCACCTGCTTGGCCAGATCCGCCGCGTAATCCTGGGCCTTGTTCTCCCCGCCGGACATGGTGGCCATGATCAGGCCGGTGGTGCCGTCGGTGCTGAGCAGTTCGGCGGCGGCAGCCGGGGGTGAGGTCCACGGCGAGGTCACGCCCAGCACAGTGGGTGAGGCGTCCAGAAGGGTGACGATGTCGGTACCGACCGTGCTGGCAGCTGAGGACTGCGCGCCGGCCGGGTGGGAGACGGTGAACAGTAACTGCTGATCGCTCTGCTGGAACTTCTCGCTGAGCATTTGGGCCGCGCGGGCCGATTCCGAGCCTGGGTCCTGGAAGCCCCCGGCCGACAGATGGGCTGCAACCGGAATGCCGAAGACAGCGGTGATCACGGTGAGCAGCGCGGCCAGGGCCACCACCCGCCGAGGCGACCGGAGAGCGAGCCGCGCGATTACCTGCAGCACGCCCCCACCCTTTCCACCGATCCAGCTGATGCGACGTTTCCGAGTCTGTCTGGGCAGCCGAGGTGGGTCAAACCCAGGGTGCGGGTCGTTACTCGCCGGTAAGAATTGCCACCATTTTCCGAAACGTGACTCAAAGATTCCTTAATAGTGACCCATACGCTCAGTCTCATGTGGATCGACGACACCAGTGCCGACGTCATCAAAGTTGACTTCGACGCGCTATATCACGGCGACGTTCTCGTGGAGGGTGACACCTCTGAGCAGTTCGAGGATATGCCGCCGCTGGCCAACGCCAGCTGATCAACGCCCACGCGACGTCCCGTGGGCGTCGCGGCGTTGAACTAGGCCCTAGACAGCCAATAGTGCCCGCCTGGTTTCCAGGCGGGCACTATTGCGTCTGACGGATTAGACGGCTGCGGCGGCCTTGACCATGCCGGCCAGTCGGCCCGTGATGATGTCCTCGGCCTCGGTGACCATCCGGCTGACCAACTCACCGCAGGTCGGGATGTCGTGGATCAGGCCCATCACGGTGCCCACACTCCAGATGCCGGCGTCAAGGTCGCCCTCGTCGAAAACCCGGCGCCCGCGGGTTCCGGCCACCAAATCCTTGACCTCGTCGAACTGACCGCCCTTGTTGAGGATCTCGACCACCTCGCGCGACACCGTATTGGACGCCACCCGGGCGGTGTTGCGCAGCGGTCGGAAGATCAACTCGGTGTCCAGTTCGGACCCGTCGACGATGGCCTGCTTGACGTTGTCGTGGATGCAGGACTCGACGGTGCACATGAACCGGGTACCCATGTTCACCCCGTCGGCGCCGAGGGCGAGTGCGGCCACCAGGCCCCGGGCGTCACCGAAGCCGCCCGAGGCGATCATCGGGATCTCGATCTCCTTGGCGGCGGCCGGGATCAGCACCAGGCCGGGGACATCGTCCTCCCCCGGGTGACCGGCGCACTCAAACCCGTCGATGCTGATGCCGTCGACGCCGAGGCTTTGGGCCTTGATGGCGTGCCGCACCGAGGTGCACTTGTGCAGCACCTTGATGCCGTGGTCGTGGAACATCGGCAGGTGCGGTGCGGGGTTGGACCCGGCGGTCTCGACGATCTTGATTCCGGCGTCGACGATCACCTGGCGGTACTCGTCGTACGGCGGCGGATTGATCGACGGGAGGATGGTCAGGTTCACCCCGAACGGCTTGTCGGTCATCTCGCGGGTCCGGTCGATCTCGCGAGCCAGGTCAGCCGGGGTCGGCTGAGTCAGCGCGGTCAGGAAACCCAGTGCGCCCGCATTGGCAACGGCGGCAACGAGTTCCGCTCGGCCCACCCACTGCATACCGCCCTGGGCGATCGGGTGCTCGACACCGAAAGTTTCGGTGAACTTAGTCGTCAGTGCCATGTCGTGAGTCTTTCCGATCTAACGGGGAGCCATGCGAATGGCGCCGTCGAGGCGGATTACCTCGCCGTTGAGCATCGGATTCTGCACGATGTGCACGGCTAGGGCGCCGTATTCGCTGGGGTTGCCCAATCGCGACGGGTGCGGCACCTGTGCACCGAGAGAGGCCTTGGCCGGCTCGGGCAGTCCGGCCAGCAGTGGCGTGTCGAACAGGCCCGGGGCGATGGTCATCACCCGGATCTGCTTATCGGCCAGGTCACGCGCGATCGGCAGGGTCATGCCCACCACGCCACCCTTGGACGCCGAGTAGGCGGCCTGCCCGATCTGGCCGTCGAACGCGGCGACCGAGGCGGTGTTGATGATGACGCCCCGTTCTCCCCCGATCGACTCGGTCTTGACCATCCGCTCCGCCCCCAGGCGCAGCACGTTGAAGGTGCCGACCAGGTTGATGTTGACGATGCGGGCGAACTTGTTGAGTGGGTAGACACCGGACTTGCCCAGCACCCGGATGGCGTCGCCGGTGCCGGCGCAGTTGACCACGATGCGCACCGGGCCCATCGTCTCGGCGAGGTCAAAAGCCTTGGTGACGGCTTCCTCGTCGGTGACATCCGCGGCGGCGAAAGCCGCCCGGTCAGCGCCGAACTCAGCGTTCAAGTCCTTGGCGACGTCCTCGCCCTTGGAAGTGGGCAGGTCGAGGATGACGACTTTGGCGCCCTCGTCGAGCAGGGCCTTGGTGGTGGCAAGTCCCAGGCCGGATGCTCCACCGGTGACGACGGCCACGGCGTCCTTGATCTCCACGCGCGAGTTCCTTTCGAGGTCTACCTACTGGTTGGTTGGGACTATACCCAGATCGTCGGACGCCCGTCCGTCACACCCACTCGCTCAGGACTGCTTCGGTGTCCTCCCCCGGGGTGCGGGGCGGGGTGGGCGTGCCGGGCTGGGTGCGGGAGAACCGCGGTGCCGGCATCGGGAAGACCGAGTCACCGACGTGATAGAAACTGCCGCGCTCGACATTGTGCGGTTCGGTCTCGATCTCGGCGAAGGACAGGACCGGGGTGACGCAGGCGTCGCTGGCTTTGAAAACCTCGGCCCAGTGGTCGCGGTCATGCTTGAGGAAAGTCTCGGTCAGGATCGTGCGCAGCTCCGGAAAACGCGAGATGTCTTGCTGTGCAGGCAATGTCGCAGGGTCCAGCCCGAGCTTCGCGATCAGTTCCGCGTAGAACTGCGGCTCGATCGAGCCGACGGCGACGTGGCGGCCGTCGGCGCATTCGTAGACGTTGTACCAAGGGGCGCCGGTGTCGAGCATGTTGGTGCCGCGAACGTCACTCCACATGCCGGTGTGCCGGAACGCGAACATCATCTGTGCCAGCACCGCCGAACCGTCGACCATGGCGGCGTCGATCACCTGCCCCTTGCCCGAGTGCGACCGCTCATAGAGCGCCGAGAGGATGCCGACCAGCAGGAACATCGAGCCGCCGCCGAAGTCGCCGACCAGGTTCAGCGGCGGAACGGGTGCTTCGTCGGCACGGCCGATGGCGTGCAGCACGCCGTTGAGCGAGATGTAGTTCATGTCATGACCGGACTGCTGGCTGCGCGGACCGGTCTGCCCCCACCCGGTCATCCGGGCGTAGATCAATGTGTCGTTCACCGTCGCGCAGTCCTCGGGACCCAGACCGAGGCGCTCGGTGACACCGGGCCGGAACCCTTCGATGAGGACGTCGGCCTTGGCGATCAGCTTCCACACGAGTTCGCGCCCCTGCGGGCTCTTGAGGTCAGCGGTGACAGAGCGACGGTTGCGCAGCAGGAAGTCATTGCTGGGTGCGGCTCCGATACCAGCGGGCTTGGGCCGTTCAACCCGCACCACGTCGGCTCCCAGGTCCCCGAGGATCATCGCGGCGTGCGGGCCCGGACCGATCCCGGCCAGTTCGACGACACGCAAGCCGTTCAGTGGTCCAGCCATTGCTTCTGCCTTTCTCCAGGCGCGCCTTCGGTATTGACGACGACTCTTTGTACCGTGTTGATCCATGAGCGCATACACCGGCATCGACCACCTCACCGTCTCACTCGAGAGCAACGTCCTGTCGGTGACGTTCAACCGTCCCGAGAGCCTTAACTCGCTGACCGCCGCGATGATGGAGACGTTGTGCGACGTGCTCGAGCAAGCCGCCGACGACCCGGCGGTGAAGGTGGTGCGCCTCGGCGGGGCAGGGCGCGGGTTCTGTGCCGGCGCAGGGATCAGCGCCGAAGATCAGTCCGCCGCCGGCCACTTCGGTGGCGGCATCGACCCGTTGCTGGAGGCGGTCAACCGGGCTGTAACCATGATCGTCGGCCTACCCAAGCCGGTCGTTGCCGTCGTCCAGGGGCCTGCTGCAGGCGTCGGGGTATCGCTGGCCCTGGCGTGTGACATCGTATTGGCCTCGGAGACAGCGTTTTTCCTTCTCGCGTTCACCAAGATCGGGCTCATGCCCGATGGTGGGGCCTCGGCTTTGGTCGCCGCCTCGATCGGGCGGACTCGGGCGATGAAGATGGCACTGCTGGCTGAGCGCCTACCCGCCGCGGAGGCGTTCGGCTACGGGCTGGTGTCCTCGGTGCACCCCGCCGATGAATTGGAGTCGGCGGTGGCTGCGGTGATCGAGAAATTGGGCTCGGGCCCTGCGGTCGCCCTGCGCAAAACCAAACAGGCCATCAATGCTGCGACGCTGACCGAACTCGACGGTGCGCTCCGCCGCGAGACCGAGGGACAACTGACGCTGCTGAGGAAGAAGGACTTCGCCGAGGGAACCGAGGCATTTCAGGAACGGCGCGCGCCGTCCTTCGCCGACGAGTGACAGCCTTCTTGGCCAATGATTTACGACCCGAAGATCGGCGGCAGCGCAAGCACCATGATCAGCCCCCACACCATATGGGTGAGCACCGGTGCGAGCACGCCGCCGGTGGCGCGGCGTTGCAGTCCGCACACCGTGCCCAACACCAGCGCGGCGAAGCCGAGCATCGGGTTGCCGGTGGCCGAGGTGGCGATGGCGTACAGCAGCGTGGAGACCGCCACCGGGTAGAAGCGGCCCAGCGCGGTGTAGAGGGCGCCGCGGAAGAACAGTTCCTCGGCGATGCCGTTGACCAGTGCGATGAGCACGATCAGCAGCAGCGGTCCATGGTTGGTGTACTCCAGCACCCGGGTGATCCGCTCGGCGATCGGCGGGATGTCGCGGACCACCAGGCCGCCGAGCAGGAACACCCCGCCCAGCGCGAGTCCCGTGACAATGCCGGTGACGACCGGCCGGGTGGCACGGTCCTGCCGGGCTGAGCGCCCCAGGTGCAACGGCCCGGACAGCAGCGACCCCACCGTCCACACCGCCGCCAGCGCCAGAGTCAGCCAGTAGAAGGCGGCGGCGCCGGGAGGCTGGTTGAGCGAATAGGCCATCAACAGCACTCCGGCCACCAGCACCACGCCGACCACCAGACGGCGGCGCCGGATTATCGCGGGCCACTCCTCATGCGGCACAGCCTCCTTGGTGGCGGCCGCGCGGAGCAGGTCGATACGCATCGCTTTCACCGTACGAAAGATTCTCGGCCGAAAGGATGACACAACGCTGACGTCCTGCTCATGCCAGCTCGACGGGGCTCATGTCGCCTCACGATGCAGGTCCACCAAACCCTCGTACACCGCAGCGTTGTGGCGGTTGTGGGCCAATTCGGCGTCGCTGAGTTCACGGCGCACCTTGCCGGGCACCCCGGCCACCAGTGAACGCGGCGGAATGACGATGCCCTGCGGCACCAACGCGCCGGCGGCGACCAGGGATCCGGCCCCGATCACCGCCCCGTTGAGGACGATCGCGCCCATCCCGATGAGCGCCCCGTCCTCCACGGTGCAGCCGTGCAGCACAGCGTTGTGCCCGACGCTGACCCCGGAGCCGACCCCCACCGGGAATTCCGGGTCGACGTGGATCGTCACTCCGTCCTGGATGTTGGTGCCGGCGCCGATGTCGATCGGTTCGGCCTCGGCCCGCAACGTCGCGGAGTACCAGACGCTGGCCCTCGCCGCGAGCCGGACCTGCCCGATGAGGGTGGCGTTGGGCGCCACCCAAGCCTTGGGGTCCACCTGCGGGGAACGACCACGGATGGACACGATCAGCGGCTCGACCATGGCGGCAATGGTAGGCAGCCTCCCGATCGTCACGCGGCCAGGTCAGAGTTTGCGGGCCGACGGCGGGACCCTGTGGCGGCCCCTGTGTCCCAGGTCACGCCGTTTTGAGTAACGGAACCGCCCACCATTACGATCCCACAGTCGTTGCGGTCGTCTGGTTTGGACGAACCGCGTGACGAGAACCAGGAGAATCCCGTGAGCACTCGCACCAAGTCCCTCGGCGTTGCCGCGGCATTCGCCGCGCTGGTCGTCGCCGTGCCGACCACCTTCCAGGCCTACGCCGAACCGACTCCGTCGCCGACTCCGTCCCCGGCCGCTGAGTCGTCCCCGGCCGCCCCGGCCGCCGAGTCGTCCCCGGCCGCCCCGGCACCCGAGTCGTCCCCGGCTGCCCCGGCACCCGCCAGCACCACCGTGCCGGTGCCGACCTCCACCAAGGTTCCCGACCCGCAGGGACCCGGCTGCGACGCCTACCGCAAAGCGAACCCCGCCGGCACCCCTGGCTCGATCGAGTCGATGGCGGTGCAGACCGGCTCGCAGGCGCTGGCCAGCAACCCGGAGTTGAGCACCTTCAGCGACGCGATCTCGGGCAAGCTCAACCCCGCCATCAACATCGTCAACGTTCTCGATGGCGGCCCGTACGTGGTCTTCGCGCCGACCAACGCGGCCTTCGCAAAACTGGACGCGGCCACCCTCAACACCCTCAAGACCGACCCGGTGGTGCTGCTGCCAACGCTCTTCTACCACATGGTGCTGGGCTATCTCGGGCCCAACGACGTCCAGGGCAAGATGCCCACCCAGGATGGTCGCTCGGTCACCGTCACCGGCAAGGGCGGCGAAATCAAGGTCAACGATGTCCGGGTGACCTGCGCCTTCGCCACACGTGGTGCCTACATCTACATGATCGA
>CAXNJA010000013.1:0-32849 GCA_964202555.1 Mycobacterium sp. | reverse complement strand
ACTGGCCGCCGCGTTTCGCAATTGGCGAGCCGAATCCTCGTCAACCGGAAGCCGGTAGCCGCGCAGCACTTCGGCGAAGGCCACCGCGTACTGGCACCAGAACGCGGTGTTGGGCGGCATCCACTCCCCGGGCGGCAGATCGCCCTTGTCCTGGTTGGCTTTCCCTGCCACGGCCAGCAGATTGGCCGGGTCGTTGGCAAAACGTTTGAGCATCGCATCCGGCCAATCACGCGCTCCCATGTCCCAGGCAAACGCCAGCGGCACAAGGTGGTCGATTTGCACCGACGCGCCAATCTGGTTGCCGCGCTGGAACAACACCGTCTCGTTGGTGTACGGGTCGCGCAGGGTGCCGCTGGCGACGGCTTGGGCGCAGCGTTTGGTGCTGACGTAGGTCTTGTCCACCAAATCACGCTGCAGGATGTCGTTGCGGGTGTCGCACCGGTTGCGCCCACCCGGCGCGCTGGTGTCGTCATCCCAGGCGTCCCCGAACGCCGACCGGCGGTAGTCGTAGCCGCGAACACGTTGTGGCACAACGCTGATCCCGGCCAGCACGTCGGCACCGGCCTGCACACTCGGCGGCGCCCCAGCCGTCGGTTCCCGGTGGCCGGCGGCCGCTATTGCCTGGATCGCGACAAGAACGGCCACCACCGCGGCGGCGGCCAGCCACAGCACGGTGCGGCGCTTCACGCCTTGTCCAGGTAGTCGATCCGGTCCGAGCCGGTGAATTGTGCGGCCAGGACAGCCATCCCGGTGTTGGCAGGGTCGGCGGCGTGCACCGACTCGCAGATCTCCCGCGCCGCCTCGATCACATCAAGATGCTCGGCCAGGGATAGAAATCTCAGGGTGATCGGGCGGCCAGACTGGTTGGCGCCCAATATGTCTCCTTCGCGGCGTTCCTGCAGATCCAGGTCGGCCAGTTCGAAGCCGTCCTGGGTGCCGGCCACCGCCTTGAGTCGCTGCCCCGCCTTGGAACCTTCCGGCAGCCTGGTGGCCAGCAGACACAGGCTGGGATGGGCACCGCGGCCGACCCGGCCGCGCAGTTGATGCAGTTGGCTGATACCGAACCGGTCGGCGTCCATCACCACCATCACCGTCGCGTTGGGCACGTCGACTCCCACCTCGATGACGGTGGTGCAGATCAGCACGTCGATCTCCCCCGCCCGGAACGCCGCCATCGCCGCGTCCTTCTCCTCGGCAGACAATCGTCCGTGCATCAGACCCAGCCGCAGTCCCGATAGCGGTCCCGTTCGCAGTTGCTCATACACAGTGACGACGGGAACCGGCGGCGGTAGGTTCCCGCCGGCCGATTCGGCTGTGGCGGCTGCGTCGGGTTTGTCGTTCTCGTCGATGCGGGATGCCACCACGTAGGCCTGCCGGCCCTCGGCGACCTCCTCGCGGATCCGCTGCCAGGCCCGCGACAGCCACTGCGGCTTCTCTGTGACGAAGATGGTGGTGGTGGTGATCGGCTGGCGGCCACGGGGCAGTTCACGCAGCGTCGAGGTCTCCAAGTCGCCGTAGACGGTCAGGGCGACGGTGCGCGGTATCGGGGTGGCGGTCATCACCAGCAGATGCGGCGTCATTCCTTCGGGAGCTTTGGCGCGCAGTCGGTCTCGCTGCTCCACGCCGAACCGGTGCTGCTCGTCGATGACCACCATGCCCAACCGGTGGAATTCCACGGCGTCCTGCAGCAGCGCGTGGGTGCCGATCACGATGCCCGCCGCACCGGAGGCCACCTCGTCGCGCACCTGACGTTTCTGGGCCGGCGACATCGAACCGGTCAGCAACGCCACCCGGGTGGCGTGTTCGGCCCCACCCAACTGGCCGGCCATCGCCAACGGCCCCAACACGTCGCAGACCGAGCGGGCATGCTGGGCGGCGAGAACTTCGGTGGGAGCCAGCAGCGCGCACTGGTATCCGGCGTCGACCATCTGCAGCATTGCCAGTACCGAGACGATCGTCTTGCCGGAGCCGACCTCACCCTGCAGCAGGCGGTGCATCGGCTTGGTGGCGGCAAGTTCGGCCGCGATGACCTCGAGCACCTCGTGTTGGCCCGTGGTCAGCTCAAACGGCAGCCTCTCGCCCAGGGCGGCGGCCAGCCCATCGTCGCGGCGCGGCGCCGGCGGCCCGGAGTCGGCGAGATCGCCGCTGCGCCGTTGCACCAGCGCCCATTGCAGGCCGACGGCCTCGTCGAAAGTCAGGCGTTGGCGCGCACGTTCCCGATCGGCCTCCTTCTCGGCGAGGTGGATACCGCGCAGCGCGGCATCCTCGCTGACCAGATCCCAGTGCTGCACAACAGCTTCCGGCAGCGACTCGGGGATCGGGTCCAGAACGTTGAGAACTTGTCGCACGCAGGCGTAGATGTCCCAGCTCTGCAGTTTCGCACTGGCCGGGTAGATCGGGAAGTAATCGCGCTCGAAGACCGACATATCCAACTCGTCACCGTGCCCGCCGGCGGAAGCGGCGATCGTCTTCAGCGACTTGGTGCCGCCCAGGCGGCCCGAGGGTGAGTTCAGGATCAGATACGCCGGGTGGGTGAGCTGCATGGTGCCCTTGTAGTAGCCCACCTCCCCGGACAGCATCAGCCTGGTGCCTTCCACCAACTGCTTCTTGAGGTACTTGGCGTTGAAGAACGTCGCGGTCACCTTCGGTCGCCGATTACTCAGGGTGATGACGACGTACTCCCGGCGTGGCTGACGGTTGGTCCAACGCACGTCGACCTTCTCGATCTCACCGACGAAGGTGATGTGCTCGCCTTCCTCGGGCGGCTCGTCGTCTTCGCCGCGCACCGTCATGCCCTGGCTGTACTTGCGGGGGTAGTGGCGCAGTAGGTCGTCGACGGTCTGGATGCCGAACACCTCGTCGAGGCTCTTGGCGGCCTTGGCGCCCAGCACGGCATCCAGGCGGTCGGTCAAGAGAACCCGCGGCGAGCCCACGATTACTCCACCCCGATGAGCAGGACGTCGCCGCGATGGCCGGTGCGGTAGCTGCTGAAGTCGGTGCCGGGATGTCGGCGGTGCACGTGGGCGGCGAGCCTCTCGGCGACGGCGTCACCGCCGGGGTCGGCGCCCGCGCCGAGCAGCACGGTGACCAGCTCCCCTCCTGAGCCGAGCAACAGGTCGATCAGCCGGGCGGCGGCGGCGACCGGGTCGGGGTCGACCACCACGACCTCTTCACCGGAGATACCCAGGCCGTCACCGGGCAGGCAGGCCCCGGCCCAGGTGAGCGCCTGTTCAGTGGCGATCCGCACCGAGCCGTGCCGGCAGCCGGCCGCCGCCTGGGCCATGGTGTAACCGTCGTCGACGGCGTGGCGACCCGGATCGTGGACGGCCAGCGCAGCCAGCCCCTGCACCATCGAGCCGCACGGCAGCGGCACCACGTCGATCCCCCAGCCGATCGCGGCGGTGCACCCGGCCACCAGGTCCGCGGCGGCGACATACCCGTTGGGCAGCACCATGACCTGGGCGGCGCCGGTATCGACCAGGGCCCGCAGCAACTCATCAGCGCTCAGGCCGTCGGCCGGATCGACCAGTTCGACGTCCGGGCGCGCCACACACGCACCCTCGCCGCCGAACAGCCCTTCGGCCCCGTCGCCGTCGATGACCGCCAGCACCGCGCGCTGGCGGGTCCAGCCGCCGGGGGCCAGCCGCCCGGTGTCCAGCGCGGAGATGCGGATCCGGCTGAGCGTTCCGACGGCCAGACCGGCTTCGATCGCCGCGCCGGCGTCGTCGGTGTGGACGTGGACCGACTGTCGCCCGTCGGCGGCCGGCGCCAGGGCCACCGAGTCACCCAGATCCTGCAGGGCGGCCCGCAGTCCGCGCAGCGCGTCGGCGTCGCACCCGCCCAGCAGATACATCACCTCGAACTGCGGGCTCGGCACCTCAGTGACATCGGCGCGGGCCGGTGTGCTGGCGGGCAGATAGCTGCGACGGGCGGGCGCGTGCCCGGCCACGGTGACGCTCAACGCGTCCAGCAGCACCAACAGCCCCAATCCACCGGCGTCCACCACCCCGGCCTCGGCCAGCACGGGCAACTGATCCGGGGTGCGCTCCAAGGCCTCGGCCGCCATATCGGCGGCGGTGTGAAGAGAGTCAGCCAACCCGGCGCCGGCATCGGCGCTGCGTTCGACGGCGCCAGCGGCCGCCTGCAGCACCGAGACCACGGTGCCGTCCACCACCTGCCCACCCATGGCGGCGACCACCAGGGCCACCGCGTGCCGCAGCGACGCACCGAGCAGGGCGACGTCGATATCGGCGATGTCGCGGTCCGCGGCCGCGGCGGCGGTCACTTCGGCCAGCGCGCACAGGATCTGCGACAGGATCACCCCGGAGTTGCCCCGCGCCCCGCTCAACGCCCCCCGCGCCAGCGCCCCGGCCACCGCGACGACATCACCGGTTATGCCCGCGGGCTCGGCCTCGACCAGCCCGGCACGCATGGTGAACAGCATGTTTGTCCCGGTGTCGGCGTCGGCGACCGGGAACACATTGAGTCCGTTGATCTCGTCGGTGTGCCGGATCAGGGCGTTGACGCAGGTGTGCGCCCATTCGCACAGGGCGGTCGCGTCCAGCCGCCGCTCGGCCATCCGCACCTCCGATCCTCAGCGTGTGGCGTCAGCCTAACCAGCACGGGTGACGGATCCGGCCCCGTGCATACCTCCCGCGCACCGGCCCCATTTTGGCGTTCCGTTCCCCGCGCCGGTATTCTGAGCAGCCGGGTCACCGACGTGGCGTTCACCGAACCGCCCCCCGACCCCACCGACATAAGACTTGAGGAGTTCTGACATGGCTGCCGTCTGCGATATCTGCGGGAAAGGCCCTGGTTTCGGCAAGTCTGTATCGCACTCGCACCGCCGGACCAACCGCCGGTGGAACCCGAACATTCAGACCGTTCACGCCGTTGCCCGCCCCGGCGGCAACAAGCATCGCGTCAACGTCTGCACCTCCTGCCTGAAGGCCGGCAAGGTCGTTCGCGGCTGAGATTGCCGCCCAGGGCAGTCGCCTAGGGGAGTCGCCTAGGGGAGTCGCCAGTCCACCGGTTCGGCGCCCATCCCGGCCAACAGTTCGTTGGCCCGACTGAACGGCCGTGATCCGAAAAAGCCCCGGCTCGCTGACAGCGGCGACGGGTGCGCGGACTCGATGCTCACACAGTTCTCGCCGCCAAGCATCGGCCTGAGTGTCTCCGCGTCGCGGCCCCATAGGATCGCCACCATCGGCTGCTCACGGGCCACCAGTGCCCGAATGGCGCATTCGGTGACTGCTTCCCAACCCTTGCCCCGGTGCGACGCCGGAGTGCCCGGCCGGACCGTGAGGACCCGGTTGAGCAGCATGACGCCGCGCTGCGCCCACGGGGACAGATCGCCGTTCGCCGGTTGCGGATAACCCAGATCCGCCCGGTATTCAGTGAAGATGTTGACCAGGCTGCGCGGTAGTGGCCGCACGTCCGGGGCCACCGAGAAACTCAGGCCCACCGCGTGCCCGGGCGTGGGATAGGGATCCTGGCCGACGATCAGCACACGGACCGCCTCGAACGGAAAGCTGAAGGCCCGCAACACATTCGGCTCGACCGGCAGATAGCGATGGCCCGCCGTCAGTTCCGCCCGCAGGAAATCACCCATCTGGCCGATGTCGTCGGCCACCGGCTCCAGCGCCCGCGCCCAGCCGTCATCGACGAGTTCGTTCAGTGGCTGGGCCGTCACGGAGGGACAACTTAACCCGGGCGCCGACGGAGCAGCAACCGGCCGGTAAGGCCGCCCCACAGCTCAGTCTTAGGACTGCGAAAAAACTCAGTCGTAGGACTGCCACCCCGACCGGCCGGCCCACGGTTGCCCGTCGAGCAGGACACCGGGCGGACCGGACAGCACCGATCCGATCACCCGCCAGCCGTGTGGCGGGTGATCCGGGAAGCACGCCACCAGGGCGTGGTCCTCGCCGCCGCCGAGCACAAGCGACCATGGATCGACCCCGGCGGCGGCCGCTGCGGCGGCCACCGCGTCGACGTCCGCGCGCAGCGTCGCACCACGCAGGTCCATCAGCACACCGGAGGCATCTGCGAGATGGCCCAGGTCGGCGAGCAGTCCATCGGAGACGTCGGTCATTGCCTGGGCGCCGGCCTCGGCGGCGGCCCGGCCCTGCCCGTAGGGCGGCCGCGGCACGCGGTGACAGCGGCGCAGATCCTCGAACTCGTCACCGGCAACACCGATATCGTTGCGCAACAACGCCAATCCCGCAGCTGAGCGGCCAAGATCGCCGGCGATAGCGATCAACGAACCGGCATGCGCACCGCTGCGCAGCACCGGATCGCGACCCCCCAGATCGCCCAGTGCGGTGACAGATACCACCCACCCGGGGCTGGCGACCAGGTCACCGCCGACGATCCCCGCTCCGCAGTGCGCCGCCTCCGACCACATGCCGTCGGTCACTTCGGCGGCCCTGTCGGCCGGCGTCTCAGGAGGCGCGCCGAAGGCGACGACGAAGCCGGTCACCCGGGCACCCATCGCCTCGATGTCGGCGGCGTTCTGGGCGATGACTTTGCGGCCGATGTCGTGCGGGGTGGACCAGTCCAGCCGGAAGTGGCGGCCCTCCACGAGCATGTCGGTGCTGACCGCGACCCGGCCGTCCGGCGCGTACACCACCGCGGCGTCGTCCCCGGGGCCCACAACCACATCGGCGGACTGCCGGCGTCCTCGGACCAACCGGTCGATGACGGCGAACTCACCCACCTCCTGCAGGGTGGGACCGGACACCCCGCCCGGCGCATCGGTCACGTTCGCTGCCTCCCTGGCTCGCCTCCCCCTGCGGTACCTTGAGACCCTCAGTGTAGGACCAACCAGCGAGGTGAGAGACGTGCAGGGCGGTACCGATCGGGTCCCTGATCAGGTCCCTGCCGTCGACCCCGACGGACCTCCCCGGGCGGTGTTGATCGCCGCACTTCTGCTGGCAGTGCTGGCTGTGGGCGCGGTCCTGACCGTCGCCGCCGTCCGGCGCACCCCGGCCGCGCCGGTCGTCATCGCCGCGGTGCCGGCGCCGGCGGCCGAAGGTCCCGAATGCGCAGCCCTGTTCGCCGCCCTGCCCGATCAGCTTGGCGACTACCGCCGCGCCGAGACAGCCCAGCCGACGCCGGCGGCTACCGCGGCCTGGCGTACCGACGAAGCGGGCACCGAACCGGTGATCATGCGCTGCGGATTGGACCGGCCAGGCGAGTTCGTCGTCGGTGCGCCCATCCAGATGGTCAATGAGGTGCAGTGGTTTCGCATCGAGGACACCGAGTTGCGGCGCAGCACCTGGCTGTGTGTGGACCGCCCGGTGTACGTGGCGTTGACGCTGCCCGACGGATCCGGGCCCTCACCCATCCAGACCATGTCCGAGGTGATCGAGAAGGAGATGCCGGCCGTACCGATCCGGCCCGGCAGGCCGTGATTCAACGCAGGCCGGTGCCGCGGGCCAGTGCGGTGTCGACCATCGTCCCGACCAGGGTTTGGTAGTCCACGCCACTGGCCCCCCACATCCGGGGGTACATCGAGATGGTGGTGAATCCGGGCATGGTGTTGATCTCGTTTACCACCGGGCCGTCCTCGGTGAGGAAGAAATCCACCCGTGCCAGACCCTGGCAGTCCAGCGCGTTGAACGTCCGAATCGCCAAGTCCTGCAGGAGCTTTTCGGTCAGATCATCGACGTGGGCGGGGACGTCGAGTTCGGCTGCGTCATCGAGGTACTTGGTCTCGAAGTCGTAGAAGCCCGGGGAGTCGCAGTCTCGGCCGCCGACCGATACCCGGATCTCACCGATAGTGCTGGCGCGCACCGCCCCGTCCGGGAATTCCAGCACACCGCACTCGAGTTCGCGACCACTGATCGCGGCCTCGATGATCACTTTCGGGTCGTGCCGGCGTGCTTCGGCGATCGCGGCGGGCAGTCCGGCCGCTTCGGTGACCCGACTGACACCGATCGAGGATCCGCCCCGCGCAGGCTTGATGAACATCGGGAATCCAAGGCGGGCAATCTCTTCGGCGCCGGGCGCGCTGCGATCGGGGCGCAGGACGACGTAGTCGCCGATGGGAAGGCCCTCAGCGGCCATCAGCTTCTTGGCGAATTCCTTGTCCATGCCCGTTGCGCTGGCCAGCACCCCGGCACCGACGTAGGGCAACCCGGCCATTTCCAGCAGGCCCTGGATGGTGCCATCCTCGCCGTAGGGGCCGTGCAGGATCGGAAAAACCACGTCCACCCCCGCCAGGATCTCCCCCACGTCCTCTAGCGGCGAGGCGGCAGCGCCGCTGACCTGCGGCAGTTTGCCGTCGGCGATGGCCAGTTCGTCGGGGTCAACCTCGGCGCGCACCCAGGATCCATCCCGCGCGATCCCGACCGGCACCACCTCGAAGCGCTCCGGATCCAGATTGCGCAGGATGCTGCCTGCCGATACGCAGGAGATCGCATGTTCGGAGCTACGGCCGCCGTAGATGACGGCAACGCGGATCCGGGAGCCCGGGGGTGGAGTCACAAGCTAGAGAGGTTACAGCCACCCCCCGAAGCCACCCCCACGAAGCCGCTTAAGTGTTCAGCGCGGCGACGACGTCGGCCACCAGATCGTCGGTGTCCTCGATGCCGGCCGAGATTCGCGCGAACCCATCGGGCACGACGTCGCCCCAGCGGGCCCGGCGGTCCACCGAGGTGTGCAGACCGCCGAAGCTGGTGGCCGCCACCAGCAACTCGCTGCGGCGCACCAGATCGTGCACCGCCTCGGCATCGGCGAGTTCGACCGACAGCAGGCCACCGAATCGGCGCATCTGGGTCATCGCCACCCGGTTAGCCGGATCGTCGGGCAGTCCGGGATAGCGCACCGCCCGCACCCGCGGATGGCCGTGCAAGGCCGTGGCCAGCGCCAGTGCGTTCTGGCATTGCCGGTCGAACCGCAGTCCGAAACTGCCGATGCTGCGCAACAGCATCCAGGATTCCAGCGCACCCAGTATCGGTCCGGCCAGCAGCCGCTCCCGTTCGACGGCGTGCATCAGTTCGGGTTGGCTGCCGGCGACGTATCCGGCGACCAGATCGCTGTGCCCGGCCAGGGATTTGGTGGCGCTGGCCACCACCAGATCCGCGCCCATCGCCAGCGGCTGCTGTCCGAGCGGAGTCGCGGTGGTGTTGTCCACCACCAGCCGGGCGCCCCGGCGGCGGCAGATCCCCGACAGGCGGTGCAGGTCGACCACGTCCAGACCGGGATTGGTCGGTGTCTCGGCCAGCACCACGTCGGCATCTTCGGCGGCTTCGCACAGCTGGGCGGTCGTCGCCTCACGAACCGTAATGCCCGCCTCTGCAAGGCTTTCCCGGGCGTAGCGCCGCACCTGGTAGTAGCCGTCGGCCGGAACCACCAGCACCGACCCGGGGCGGGCCAGTACCCGCAGCGTGGCGGTGACCGCCGCCATGCCGGAGCCGAAAGTCAGCGCTGTCGTGGCCTCTTCCAACTGGGCCAGTGCGGACTCCAGATGCACCCAGACCGGGTTGGAATACCGTCCGTAGACGTGGGCTTCGCTGCCTTCGTCGGCCGACAGGTGATACGCCGAGGCCGGCACCGGGACGTGCGCCACCGGTTGACCCGCGATCGCCTCGGAGTCGACGGCTTTGACGGTGCGGGTGGAATCGCCGAAGCGCTCGGTCATGCGGGTCTTCTCTTCACTCCGGTTTGGTGCTGCGGCCCAGCAGCAGAACGATGGCCTCGTCGACGGAAAGTCCACGGTGACAGACCCGGTACACCGCTTCGGTGAGCGGCATTTCGACGTCGTAGCTCGATGCCAGCGCCAGGATCGCCGAGCAGGAGGTGACGCCCTCGGCGACATGGCCGTGCCCGGCGCTCTCGGCCTCCGCCAGGGTGTCGCCGCGGCCGAGGCGCTCACCGAAGCTTCGGTTGCGGGAGTGTGCCGAGGTGCACGTGGCGACCAGGTCGCCCACGCCGGCCAGACCGGCCAGCGTTGTGATGTTGGCGCCCAGCGCGATTCCCAGCCGCATGATCTCGGCGAGCCCACGGGTGATGATCGCCGCGGCGGTGTTCTCCCCCAGGCCGACACCGGCGGCCATCCCGCAGGCCAGTGCGATGACGTTCTTGCATGCCCCGCCAATCTCGGTGCCCACCACGTCGGAATTGGTGTAGGGCCGCAGATAGCCGGTGGCAAGCGCCCGCTGCAACGCCACCGCCCGCCCGGAGTCCGGGCAGGCCACCACGGTGGCGGCGGGTTGCTCATCGGCGATCTCGTCGGCGAGGTTGGGCCCGGACACCACCGCGATCTGCCCCGCATCGAACCCGGTCACCGCGATGATGACCTGGCTCATCCGCATACAGGTGCTCAATTCGATGCCCTTGGCCAAGCTGACCAAGGTGGCGTCCGGGGCGATGTGCGGCCGCCAGGCCTCCAGGTTGGTGCGCAGCGTCTGGGACGGCACCCCGAGCAGCACGGTGGTGACGCCGTCCAATGCGACCGCCGGGTCGGTGGTGGCACGGATCCCGGTCGGCAGGGCGATCCCCCGCAGATAGCGGTCGTTGCTGTGGGCGGTGTTGATCTCCTCGGCCACCGCCGGACTGCGCGCCCACAATCGGACGTCGCCGCCGGCGTCGGCCAGCACTTTGGCCATCGCGGTGCCCCAGGCGCCTGCGCCCATCACCGCTGCGGTACCCAGCGTCATCGACCCTCCGATCCTCCCGTCACCTCATCCATGCGGCAACCGTTCCGCCACCTGCCCCTCAACCTAATCACGGCGGCGCTGGCAGGATGGCGGCCGTGGGCGTCGGGCTGATCATCGCGGTCAAGCGCCTCGACGCCGCCAAAAGCAGGCTGGGGTCGCTGTTCGGCGGGGATGCGCGGGAACGTGTCGTGCTCGCGATGCTGGTGGACACCATCACCGCAGCGCGAGCCGTGCCCGCGGTCGAATCGATCACGGTGGTCACGCCCGACCCCGTGGTGGCGGCGGCCGTCGAGGAGTTGGGGGCCGGAGTCGTCGCCGACCCGACACCGGCCGGCCACCGGGACCCGCTCAACAACGCCATCCTGGCCGCATGCGGCTCGGTGCCGGGAGCCGCCTCGAATATCGTTGTGCTGCAGGGTGATTTACCGGCCCTGCGGTCCAGCGAACTCAGCGAAGCGGTGGCCTCAGCGGCGATCCACCCGCGCAGCTTCGTGGCCGACCGCCAAGGCGGCGGCACCGCGGCGCTGTTCGCCTTCGGGGTGGGGCCGCAACCCCTTTTCGGGGCCGATTCGGCCCGCCGACACCGCGAATCCGGTGCAGTGGAACTCGTCGGTGACTGGCCGGGCCTGCGTTGTGACATCGACACCCCGGCAGACCTCTCCGCGGCTCGTCTGCTCGGCGTCGGGGCCGCCACAGCCGCCGCGATCCGGTGAGATCGCCGACCGATCACCGGTTGGCAGCCGATTCGCCGCAGCCCACCACGGCAAGCTGCCGATGGGGGATGATGGGGCCATGACGGAGGCCCAGACCGATCCCCGAGCAGCCGAAGGCGCCCCACCGGCCCGGGACGCCGCCCCCACCGCACCCCCGGCGGCGACTGCGGCACCGGTGGACAACCCGTTGCCGGCGAACCGCTATCTCAACCGGGAACTGAGCTGGCTGGACTTCAACAACAGGGTGCTGACGCTGGCGGCCGACACCTCGCTGCCGTTGCTGGAGCGGGCCAAGTTCCTTGCCATCTTCGCCTCCAACCTCGACGAGTTCTACATGGTCAGGGTGGCCGGTCTCAAACGGCGCGACGAGATGAAGCTGTCGGTCCGCTCCGCCGACGGGCTCTCCCCGCGCGAGCAACTGCGGTTGATCGGGGAGCGCACCCAGCAACTGGCGATCCGTCATGCCCAGGTATTCCTGGAGTCGGTGCAGCCCGCGCTGGCCGGGCAGGGCATCCACATCGTCAGTTGGTCCGACCTCACCGACGCCGAACGCAGCGAGTTGTCGGTGTACTTCTCCGAGCAGGTTTTCCCGGTGCTCACGCCACTGGCCGTCGATCCGGCGCACCCGTTTCCGTTCGTCAGCGGGCTGAGCCTGAACCTGGCCGTCGCCGTGCGCTCCCCCGGTGACGGAGCAGAGCGCTTCGCCCGGGTGAAGGTGCCCGACAATGTGGGCAGGTTCGTGCGCCTCAAAGACACCGACCCGGAGATCAAGACTGCGCGATTCCTGCCGATGGAGGATTTCATCGCGGCGTTCCTACCGGTGCTCTTCCCCGGCATGGAGATCGTCGAACACCACGCCTTCCGGATCACCCGAAACGCCGACATGGATGTCGAAGACCGTGACGAGGATCTGCTGCAGGCCCTCGAACGGGAATTGGCGCGGCGCCGGTTCGGGCCGCCGGTGCGCCTGGAGGTCTCAGACGACATGTCCGAGCACATGCTCGGCCTGCTGTTGCGGGAACTGGATGTCCACCCCGGCGACGTGGTGCAGGTGCCGGGCCTGCTGGATCTCTCTGCGCTGTGGCAGGTGTACGCGGTCGACCGGCCGACGCTCAAGGACCCGCCGTTCGTGCCGGCTACCCACCCTGCGTTCAGCGAGACCGGCAAGAGCATCTTCGCCACCCTGCGCGATGGCGATGTGCTGCTGCACCATCCCTACCAATCGTTTTCGACCAGCGTGCAGCGGTTCGTCGAGCTGGCCGCCGCCGATCCGGATGTGTTGGCGATCAAACAGACTCTGTACCGCACCTCCGGCGACTCCCCGATCGTCAACGCGCTGATCGAGGCTGCCGACGCCGGCAAACAGGTGGTCGCACTGGTCGAACTGAAGGCACGGTTCGACGAGCAGGCCAACATCAAATGGGCACGAGCACTCGAAGACGCCGGCGTACACGTGGTGTACGGAATGGTGGGGCTCAAAACGCACTGCAAGACCTGCCTGGTGGTGCGCCGCGAGGGCTCCACCATCCGGCGGTACTGCCACGTCGGCACCGGCAACTACAACCCGAAGACCGCTCGACTCTACGAGGACGTCGGCCTGCTGACCGCGGCACCGGATATCGGGGCGGACCTCACCGATCTGTTCAACTCGCTGACCGGGTATTCGCGAAAGGTCAGCTACCGCAACCTGTTGGTGGCGCCGCACGGGGTCCGCACCGGGATCCTCGGGCGCATCGAGCGGGAAGTGGCCGCGCACGAAAAGACCGGCAACGGTCGAATCCGGATCAAAGCCAACGCCATCGTCGACGAGCAGGTGATCGACGGCCTCTACCGCGCATCGCAAGCCGGGGTTGCCGTCGAGGTGGTGGTGCGCGGGATCTGCGCGTTGAAGCCGGGAGTCGACGGGTTCTCGGAGAACATCACGGTGCGTTCCATCCTCGGTCAGTTCCTGGAGCACTCCCGCGTCATGCATTTCCACGCCATCGACGAGTTCTGGATCGGCAGCGCCGACATGATGCACCGCAACCTGGACCGCCGGGTGGAGGTGATGGCCCAAGTGAAGGATCGCCGGCTGACCGCTGAGCTCGACGAGGTATTCGAGTCGGCCCTGCACCCGTCGACGAGATGTTGGGAACTGGGATCGGACGGCAGGTGGACCGCCGCACCCAAGGACGGTCACGAGGTCCGCGATCACCAGGTGTGGCTGATGGACCAACATCGGCACGGCTGAGGCGAAACTCTGTGGCCCAGAACAAGGTGTCGAACAAGAAGACGGCGGCGCCGGTCTCGGTGCTGGCAGCCGGGGCCGTGTTGTGGCGGCCCGAGGAGCAATCGGGCGAACCGCTGATCGCGGTAATCCACCGGCCCCGCTACGACGACTGGTCACTTCCGAAAGGCAAGGTGGACCCGGGCGAAACTGAACCGGTGGCAGCGGTCCGCGAAATTCTCGAAGAGACCGGGCAGCAGGCGCATTTGGGTCGCCGGTTGTGCCGGGTCACGTATCCGATCCCGGTCGGGACCAAGGTGGTCCACTACTGGGCGGCCCGCGCTTGCGGCGGTGAGTTCACGCCTGGCAGCGAAGCGGATACCCTGCTGTGGCTTCCGGCCAAGGCTGCCGCCAAGCAGTTGACCTATCCGCTCGACCGCAAGGTGCTGGGGCGGTTCGCCAAGAAGCCCGCCGACACCCAGACCGTGCTGATCGTTCGGCACGGCACCGCGGGCCGCAAAGCGCGGTATCACGGCGACGACCGCCAGCGGCCACTGGACCGAAAGGGCCGGGCACAGGCGAAATCGCTGGTCCCCCAACTACTGGCCTTCGGTGCCGACGTGGTCTACGCCGCCGAGAGGACCCGGTGCGTCCAAACCGTCGAACCGCTGGCGCTGACCCTGGACGTTCCCATCACCGCCGAACCGGCCCTGACCGAAGAGGCCTACGCCGACAACCCGGAGGCCGCCCACAAGCGGGTAGTGGAGATCGCCGCGCTCGGCGGGACCCCGGCCATCTGCTCCCAGGGAAGGGTCATCCCCCACCTGATCGACTGGTGGTGTCAGCGCGACGGCGTGAAGCCGGACAAGTCCCGCAACCGCAAGGGCAGCACCTGGGTGCTGACGCTGGCTCACGGACGGCTCATCGCCGCCGACCACATGCCCAGCCCGCTGGCCACGTCGCTCAACGGCTGACCGACCGCACTGGTGAAAACACGAATACGCCGCGGACCCTAAGGGCCCGCGGCGTATTCGCGAAGGTGTTAGCGCTTAGCGACGGCCACGCTTAGCCGGAGCCTTCTTGGCAACAACCTTCTTCACGACAACCTTCACGACCTTCTTGGCCGGAGCCTTCTTGGCCGGAGCCTTCTTGACGGCAACCTTCTTCACGACCTTCTTGGCCGGAGCCTTCTTGGCCGGAGCCTTCTTGACGACCTTCTTGACGGCAACCTTCTTCACGACCTTCTTGGCCGGAGCCTTCTTGGCAGGTGCCTTCTTGACGACCTTCTTCACGACCTTCTTGGCCGGAGCCTTCTTGGCCGGAGCCTTCTTGGCCGGTGCCTTCTTGACAACCTTCTTGACCGCAGCCTTCTTGGCGGGGGCCTTCTTGGCGACAGCTTTCTTCACAGCAGCCTTCCTAACTGCGCCGCCGACGGCGCCTCTCTTGACAGCGGGTCCTTCAGCCGGGAGTTTTTGCGCACCAGAGACAATCGCCTTGAACTGTGCTCCGGGACGGAAAGCCGGAACAGAGGTGGGCTTCACCCGGACGGTCTCACCGGTGCGTGGGTTGCGGGCGACGCGCGCGGCCCGACGCCGGCGCTCGAAGACGCCGAACCCGGTGATGGTGACGCTGTCGCCCTTTTGCACAGCGCGCACAATGGCGTCGACCAAATTCTCGACGGCTCTGGTCGCGCTACCGCGATCGGTTTCCAGTTTCTCCGTGAGAATCTCGATCAACTCTGCTTTGTTCATTCAAATCCTCCGCGACAGTGGCCCACTCTGGGCCGACTGGACAACACGGTAAACCCTGCGCGCACAGATATCCATGAGCCACGCGTATTTACAGCAAAATGTTGCGGGGGTCGCGTCAATCCGGTTGCGCCGCTTGAGGGCTAGGACGGGGCGGGTGAGTGCCGCGGCGAGCACAGAATTCCGGGCTTGCCGGCGGGCTCAGGAGGCGGTGGGGATGCGCGGCTTCCAGTCCGGGCGGGCGGATTCGAAAGCCGCTATTTCAGACTGTTTGCGCAGCGTAAGGCCAATATCGTCGAGGCCCTCGAGCAACCGCCAAGCGGTGTAGTCGTCAATCGTGAACGGCACCACCGCCGTTGCCGCGGAAATTGTCCGATCCTCAAGATTGACAGTGATTTCCAGTCCGGGATGCTGCTCGATCAGTTTCCAGAGCAGTTCGACGTCATCCTGGGCGACTTCAGCCGCCAACAGACCCGCCTTGCCGGAGTTGCCGCGGAAGATATCGGCGAACCGGGACGAAATGACCACCCGGAAGCCGTAGTCCATCAACGCCCAGACGGCATGCTCGCGTGAGGAGCCGGTGCCGAAATCGGGCCCGGCCACCAAGACCGAACCCCGGTCGAAGGGACCCTGATTGAGGATGAACGAGGGGTCGGAGCGCCACGCCGCGAACAGGCCGTCCTCGAAACCCGTTCGGGAGACCCGTTTGAGGTACTCCGCGGGGATGATCTGATCGGTGTCGACATTGGACCGGCGCAGCGGCACACCGATCCCGGTGTGGGCGTGGAACGCTTCCATAACTTGACTTCTCCTCGGGTTCAGTTGAGGTCGGCGGGCGACGAGAGGGTGCCGCGGACCGCGGTGGCGGCGGCGACAGCCGGTGACACCAGATGCGTACGGGCGCCCTTGCCCTGCCTGCCTTCGAAGTTGCGGTTGGACGTCGAGGCGCAGCGCTCACCCGGGGCCAAATGGTCGGGGTTCATCCCGAGGCACATCGAACATCCGGCGAGCCGCCACTCGGCGCCTGCTGCGCTGAAAACCTCACCGAGACCTTCGGCTTCGGCTTGGGCGCGGACCTTCATCGAGCCCGGAACGACCAACATCCGGACGCCGTCGGCGACCCGGCGGCCGCGCAGCACCTCGGCCACCGCGCGCAGATCCTCGATGCGACCGTTGGTGCACGATCCGACGAAGACCGCATCCACGGCGATGTCCCGCATCGGCGTTCCGGACCGAAGGTCCATGTAGGCCAACGCCTTCTCAGCGGACTGCCGTTCGCCGTCGCTACCCATCAACGCGGGGTCCGGCACCGACCCGGACAACGGCACGCCCTGGCCCGGGTTGGTGCCCCAGGTGACGAACGGGCTCAGCGTCGTGGCATCGATGTAGACCTCGGTGTCGAATTCCGCACCGGGGTCGGTCCGCAGTTGCTTCCACGCGGCAACGGCCTGATCCCACTGGGCGCCACTGGGCGCATACGGCCGGCCGCGCAGGAACTCATAGGTGGTCTGGTCGGGCCCGACCATCCCGGCCCGGGCGCCGGCCTCGATGCTCATGTTGCAGATCGTCATCCGGGCCTCCATGGACAGCGATTCGATGGTGCTGCCGCGGTATTCGATGACGTGGCCCTGTCCGCCGCCGGTGCCGATCTTGGCGATCACCGCCAGGATGATGTCCTTGGCAGTGACTCCGTGCGGTAACGGGCCGTCGACGTTGATCGCCATCGTCTTGAACGGACGCAACGGCAGCGTCTGGGTCGCCAGCACATGTTCGACCTCGGAGGTGCCGATACCCATCGCCAGTGCCCCGAAGGCTCCGTGGGTGGAGGTGTGGCTGTCCCCGCAGACGATCGTCATACCGGGCTGAGTCAGGCCCAGTTGCGGTCCCACCACATGCACGATGCCCTGCTCCGGATCGCCCATCGGGTGTAGTCGGATGCCGAACTCCGCGCAGTTTCGCCGCAGAGTCTCGACCTGGATGCGTGACACCGGATCGGCGATCGGCTTGTCGATGTCCACCGTCGGTACGTTGTGATCCTCGGTGGCCAGCGTCAGGTCGGGCCGATGCACCGGCCGACCCGCCAGGCGGAGACCATCGAAAGCCTGCGGACTGGTCACCTCATGGACCAGGTGCAGGTCGATGTAGATCAGGTCGGGTTCGCGGGCCGCACCGTCGCCGGGCCCGGCGACGACAACGTGGTCGGCCCACACCTTCTCCGCAAGGGTCCGGGGCTGGTTGTTCGCCATCAGCAGCTCATCTCACTCGCACGGCATCGCCGTCATTCCCACATTATGGGAATACAATATCTCGATATGAGACAGGATAGCGGTATCGGCGTGCTCGACAAAGCCGTGGGCGTGCTGCACGCCGTCGCCCAGGCTCCGTGCGGGCTCGCGGACCTGTGCGCCCGGACCGGCCTGCCGCGGGCCACCGCGCACCGGTTGGCCGCCGGCCTGGAAACCCATCGACTGCTGGCCCGCGACACCGCGGGGCGCTGGCGGCTTGGTCCGGCGTTGAGCGAGTTGTCCGCCGCGGTGGGCGACCCGTTGATCGCCGCGGGGGCCGCGGTGCTGCCCGGTCTGCGGGAGATCACCGGCGAGAGCGTGCAGCTGTACCGGCGGGAGGGCAGCACGCGGGTGTGTGTGGCAGCGCTGGAACCGCCTGCAGGCCTTCGAGATACCGTGCCGGTCGGATCGCAGCTGCCGATGACGGCCGGTTCGGCCGCCCGAGTGCTGTTGGCCTACAGCGACGATGCCACCCAGCGGGCGTTGCTGCCCGGGGCGGCGTTCAGCGAACGCACCCTCACCGAGGTTCGCCGCCGCGGTTGGGCACAGAGTGCGGCCGAGCGCGAACCGGGGGTGGCCAGCGTGTCGGCGCCGGTGCGGGACTGCACCGGCGTGGTGATCGCCGCGGTGTCGGTCTCCGGGCCGATCGACCGGATGGGCCGGCGTCCCGGCGAGCGATGGGCAGCAGACCTGCTCGCCGCCGCCGACGACCTCACTGCGCGGTTGTAGGGCCAGCCACCCCGCACCCCGGCCGAGCAGACGCAAAGTCGCACAAATCTCGGCCGAATCGTGCGACTTTGCGTCTGCTCGCGGCAGTGTGGGGCGCCGAACTGCCACACTGACCGGCATGGGAAGAAACCAGCGCACTCAGATTCTGATGAGCGATGCAGAAATCGTTGACTTCGTCGCGCGCAGCCGGACCGGGACCATGGCCACCATCGGGCCGGAGGGCCAGCCGCACCTGGTGGCGATGTGGTACGGCGTGGTCGACGGCGACATCTGGCTGGAGACGAAGGTCAAATCGCAGAAGGTCGTCAACCTGCGCCGCAATCCGCGGGTGAGCTTCATGATCGAGGGCGGCATGACCTACGACTCGCTGGTCGGGGTGTCCTTCGAGGGGGAGGCCGAGATCCATGACGACCCGGACACCATCTTCAAAGTCGGCGTCAGCGTGTGGGAACGCTACAACGGGCCCTACACCGAGGACCTCAAGCCCGCCGTGGACATGATGATGAACAAGCGGGTCGCGGTGCGCATCGCCGCCCACCGGGTGCGGTCCTGGGATCATGGGAAGTTGGGATTACCCGCGATGCCGGTGGCCGGGTCGACGGCCCCCTGACCCACCCCCTGAGCCACCCTCACCACCCCGCGCGAGCAGACGCAAAGTCGCACGGACACGCCGCGAAGAGCAGGAGTTTGCGTCTGCTCGCGCGAAGAAAGCAAGAAAGCGAGTACCCCCGATGGGATTCGAACCCACGCTACCGCCGTGAGAGGGCGGCGTCCTAGGCCGCTAGACGACGGGGGCTAGAACGTCCGACAGCATAGCCGACGCGGTCGTTGCCGACGAAATTGCTGTGTGGCTGGGGTACCAGGACTCGAACCTAGAATGGCTGAACCAGAATCAGCTGTGTTGCCAATTACACCATACCCCATCGGAACCCATAACAGCTGGTCAGAACCAACTATTCCGGCTCGGCGAAGAACGCTTGAGCAGACTACCAAAGATTGCGCGCCGCTCCGTCCCGGGCCTCCCGCAGTCGGCGCATGGTGCGCTCGCGACCGAGCAGTTCCATGGATTCGTACAGTGGCGGACTGACCGTCGCTCCGGTGACCGCAACCCGGATGGGGCCGAACGCCTTGCGCGGCTTGAGTCCAAGGCCGTCGATCAGGGCGGCCTTGAGTGCCTCCTCGATCACCGGCGACGTCCATTCGGCGGCACCGTCGAGCGCCCCGAGTGCGGAGTCGAGCACCGGCACCGCCTCAGCGGTGAGTTCTTTGGCCCCGGATCTCGGGTCGATCGCGTAGCTGTCGTCATCGAGGAATTTCAACAACTCCCAACCGTCGGAGAGGACCACCACGCGCGTCTGCACCAACTCGGCTGCGGTGGCGAACCCGGCCTCGTCGAGTCCGGTGTCGTGGCCGTGGGCCAGGAAAAAGGTGCGCAGTCGGCGGGCGAACTCAGCGGCCGGCAACCGGCGGATGTGCTCGGCGTTGATCGCGTCAGCTTTCTTCTGATCGAACCGGGCCGGGTTGGAGTTGACGTCGACGACGTCGAAGGCGGCCACCATCTCGGGCAGGGTGAACACGTCACGGTCCTCGGCGATCCCCCACCCGAGCAGCGCGAGGTAGTTCAGCAGCCCCTCCGGCAGGAAACCGCGGTCGCGGTGCAAGAACAGGTCCGACTGCGGATCGCGCTTCGACAGCTTCTTGGTGCCCTCCCCCAAAACTGTTGGCAGATGGGCATATTCCGGAATACGCTCGCCCACGCCGATGCGGATCAGCGCGCGGTGCAGGGCGATCTGGCGGGGGGTCGACGGCAGCAGGTCCTCACCGCGCAGCACGTGGGTGATCTTCATCAGCGCGTCGTCGACCGGGTTGACCAGTGTGTAGAGCGGATCCCCGGTGGCGCGGGTCAGTGCGAAGTCGGGCACTGTGCCGGCGCCGAAGGTGGTCTCGCCGCGCACCAGGTCTGCCCAACTGATGTCCTCATCAGGCATCCGCAACCGCAGCACCGGCTTGCGGCCCTGCGCCTCGTAGGCCGCGCACTGCTCAGCGGTCAGGTCCCGGTCGAAATTGTCATACCCGAGTTTGGGATTGCGCCCGGCGGCCAGGTGTCGGGCCTCGACTTCCTCGGGTGTGGAGTAGGCCGGGTAGGCCTCGCCGGACTCCCGCAGTCGGGTGATCACGTCGCGGTAGAGGTCTGAGCGTTGCGACTGCCGGTACGGCTCATGCGGCCCACCTACTTCCGGTCCTTCATCCCAGTCCAGGCCCAGCCAGCGCAGCGCCTCCAGGATGGCGTTGTAGCTCTCCTCGGAGTCCCGCGCGGCGTCGGTGTCCTCGATGCGGAACACGAAGGTGCCGCCGGTATGACGGGCGTAGGCCCAGTTGAACAACGCGGTGCGGACCAGTCCGACGTGCGGAGTTCCGGTCGGCGACGGGCAAAACCGCACCCGCACGGCCGGATCACTGTTGTGCGCGGTCATTTGGCGCCTTTCCGGACGACGGGGTTGGTCAGGGTTCCGATGCCCTCGATGCTGACACTGACGGTGTCACCGTCCTCGATGGGCCCGACGCCCTCAGGTGTTCCGGTGAGGATCAAATCCCCGGGCAGCAGGGTCATGACCGCGGACATCCACTCGATGATCGCCCCGATGTCGTGGATCATCAGCGAAGTCCGGCTGCGTTGACGCACTTGACCATTGACCTCGGTGCGGATCTCCAGATCCGAGGGGTCCAGATCGGTGACGATCCACGGACCGACCGGGCAGAAGGTGTCATGTCCCTTGGCACGGATCCACTGCCCGTCGGCCAGTTGGTGGTCACGCGCCGACACGTCGTTGGCGATGGTGTAGCCGAGAATCACCTCGGCCGCCCGGGAAGCCGGGACATCTTTGCACGGCCGCCCGATCACCGCGGCGAGCTCGCCTTCGTGATGAACCGGAGAAGCATTGGCGGGCAGTTGGATCGGCACGTTGGGTCCGATGATGGCGGTATTGGGCTTGAGGAAGATCACCGGATCTTCGGTAGCGGGCCCGGTTGCGCCGGCCATTTCCTCGATGTGCGCGGCGTAATTCTTGCCCATGCAGACCACCTTGCTGGCCAGGATGGGCGCAAGCAGCCGGACATCGCCCAGCGGCCAGGACCGCCCGGTGAAGGTGGGGGTGCCGAACGGATGCTCGTTGATCTCCCGGGTGATTTCGCTACCCGGGGGACCCTCGATGCTGACGAATGCCACCCCGTCGGGGCTGGCGATACGACCCAAGCGCATTCGTGACAGCCTAAATGCCGTGGAAAGCACACCGGTCAGTGCCCTCCGGCGTCGCGTAGGATCGGCCAACTCGTGGAGCGGCCCTCGCCGATCATGGACAATTGGATGCAGACCACCAGGCTGACCGAAACACACTGATCTGAACAGGGATGGCGATGGCGAAAGAAAGTCTTAACCCCGACGTCACGAAGATTGTGCTCGACGCCGCGCGTGGGTTGTACGCGCGGCAGGGCTATCTCACCACCACCATCAAGGGTGTTGCGGCGACCTCCGGTGTGGCACCGGACCTGATTCGGCGTTACTACGCCAACCGCGAGGAACTGTTCGCCGCAGCCATGCAGCTGCCGTTCGAACCCGGCACCGCTATCACCCGCATCCTGGCACCGGGCATCGACGGTCTCGGCGAGCGCCTTGTGCGGGTCACGCTGGAGATGTTCGACGATCCCGAGGTCCGTAACCAGATCAGGGTCATGGTGCGCGACGCGGCCAGTGCGGCCAAGATGATCACGACGTTGCGTGAATTCCTCGAAACGGCGATCATCGACCCGGTCGCCGCCGCCCTGCGTGTCCCGGACGCCCGGATGCGGGTGGCTCTGGCCACGTCGTACCTGATTGGAGTGGCCGCCGCGCGCTATGCCCTGCAGATGGAGCCGCTTGCGTCGGCGTCGCAGGAGGAGGTGGTGCGGATGGTGGCGCCGGCGGTGCAGTCGGCGCTGACAGCCTCGTGGTCGCATTCGGGCGACTCGCGCGGATAAGCGTTATCGCCTGGCGCGGCGGGCCGGGGCTACCGCCCGCCGTTGGGAGCAGTCCCCGCTAACCTGGTGTGCGGGAGTACCAACCGCGGGAGTCCGGGGCAACCGGTCTGAGAAGGTGACATACCGCGTCACCGACCGCACGACCGTCCGGGTAATGCCGGGTAGGGAGCGCAGATCATGACTGTTCTGTTCACGGTGTGGGGTTACGACGTCACCGTCATCGAATTCGCCTCAGTACTACTGGCATTCCTCGCCATCGGCCTCGGGATCCGCGGGACCCGTTGGACGTGGCCGTTCTACTTCCTGTCCAGCCTGCTCTACGGATGGCTGTTCGTGGAGTTCAACCTGTTTGCTTCAGCCGCCATGCAACTGATCTTCATGGCCGCGGCGATCTGGGGCTGGTTCGCCTGGGGCCGCGACGGTGTCCGGCGGCCGGGCCGGCTCTCCCCGGCCTGGCGGGCCGCCGGCGCCGTCGGAGTGCTGGCGGCATCGGCAGCGGTGGCCCCCGTCCTGCAGAGCATCGGCGGGGCGGCGACCCGGGCTGATGCCTTCATGCTGGTGGGGTCGATGGCCGGCCAACTGCTCATGGTGCTGCAGAAGATGGAGACCTGGCCGGTGTGGATGGTGGTCAACACCGTCGGTGCGGTGCTGTACGCCAGCCAGGGCCTGCACTTCACGTCGCTGTTCTACGCGGTCCTCATCGGTATGGCGGTCACCGGGTGGCGGGCATGGTCAGCGCGCGCAGCGGCCCCCGACATGACCTCTCCGGCGGCGGTCCGTGCCTGACCTGATCTCGGTGGTCGGCGGTGAGTGCACCGGCAAGTCGACGTTGACGACGGCACTCGGGTTGCGACTGCCCGCCGTGGTGGTCCCGGAGTTCCTGCGGGACTGGGTCGATCAGCAGGGCCGGGTACCGCTGCAGGCCGAACAGGCGGCGGTGATGGCAGCACACCGCGAGTCGGAGGAGTCGGCACTGCGTCGCGCTGATCGGACCGGCCTGGGCTGGGCGGTGTCGGACAGCGGTCCGCTGATGACGGCGGTGTACAGCATCCAGTATTACGACGACGACTCCCTGCTGCCCCGGGCCGTGGAATGGGCCGCCGGCAGCACGCGGGTGCTGTGGTGCCAGGACGATTTTCCCTGGCAACCGGACCCGCAGCGCGACGGTTCACCCGCCCGCGCGACGTCCCAGCAGATCCTGGCCGACATCTTCGCCACCTACCCCGAACTGCCGGTGCTGACCGTCAACGGCCCGTTCGACGAGCGGGTGGAGATGGTGCTGACCGCGGTGGGCCGCTAAAGCCGGGCCCGGATCCGCTCGCCCACCTCGTTGGTGGACAGCGAACCCGGGCGGGTACCGAGATGGTCGGCGACGGCCTTGTCCACCCGGGCAGCGGCGGCGTCGTGCCCCAGATGGGACAGCAGCAGCGCCACACTCATCACCGCGGCGGTCGGATCCGCGATGCCCGTGCCGGCGATGTCGGGGGCGCTGCCGTGCACCGGTTCGAACATCGACGGGTTGGTTCCGGTGGCGTCGATGTTGCCGCTGGCGGCCAACCCGATTCCCCCGGACACCGCGGCGGCGAGGGCGGTGATGATGTCGCCGAAGAGGTTGTCGGTGACGATGACGTCGAAGCGGCCCGGGTCGGTGACCATGTGAATGGTGGCCGCGTCGATGTGCTGGTAGGACACCTCAACGTCGGGGTACTCCGCGCCGACCTCGGCCACGATCCGTGACCACAGCTTGCCGGCGAACATCAGCACGTTGTTCTTGTGTACGAGGGTCAGATGCTTGCGGCGGGTGCGGGCCTTGGCGAAGGCATAGCGCACAACACGTTCCACACCGAATGCGGTGTTGAGGCTGACCTCGGTGGCCACCTCGTGGGCGGTACCGGTGCGGATGGATCCGCCGGTACCGGTGTAGGGACCTTCGGTGCCCTCCCGGACGACGACGAAGTCGATGGCGGGGTTTCCGGCCAGCGGGCTGCTCACTCCGTCGTAAAGCCGGCTGGGTCGCAGGTTGACGTGATGGTCGAGTTCGAAGCGAATCTTCAGCAGCAGGCCGCGTTCCAGAACACCGCTGGGCACCGACGGATCGCCGATTGCGCCGAGCAGGATGGCGTCATAACCGCGCAGTTCGTCCAACACGTTGGGCGGCAACACTTCTCCGGTGGCGTGGTAGCGCCGCGCACCAAGGTCGTACTGCGTCTTCTCGACCCCGGGCAATACCGCGTCGAGCACGGCCAGCGCCTCGCCGATCACCTCCGGGCCGATACCGTCGCCCGGGATAACCGCCAGTTTCACGGCGGGTGTCATGACAGGTCGACCACTTCCAGCGTCGAGGCGTCGACCGCGTCGCGGATCGTGGCCCGCACGTCGGCCGGTACATCGCGGTCCAGGCGCAGCATCACCGTCGCTCCCCTACCGCTGGTGTCCTGGCTCAACTGTGCGGCCTCGATGTTGACCTCCGCGCCGCCGAGCAGGGTGCCGATCTTGCCCAGCGCGCCGGGCTTGTCGCCGTAGTGCAGGATCAGATTGACCCCCTCGGCACGCAGATCGAAGCTGCGGCCGTTGATGCCGACCACCTTCTGCACCTGCTGCGGACCGGATATGGTGCCCGAAACGTTGACCGCCGACCCGTCCGGCGACACCACCCGCACGTCGACCAGGCTGCGGTGATTGGGACTCTCGCTGGCCGTGCTCAGTTCGGTTTCCAGCCCCCGGTCAGCTGCCAGGGCCGGTGCGTTGACGAAGGTCACCTGCTGGTCGGTCATGGTCGAGAACAGCCCCCGCATCGCTGAAAGCTTCAGCACCTCAACGTCTTCGGCGGCCAGCTCACCGGCGACCCGCACCGACAGGCTGTCCGGCGGCTCAGTGGCCAGCACACCGACCAGCACACCGAGCTTGCGGACCAGTTCCAGCCATGGTGCGACCTCTTCGCTGACCACTCCGGCGCCGACGTTGACCGCGTCGGGGACGAACTCCCCCGCCAGAGCGAGTTTGACGCTGGCGGCCACATCGGTGCCGGCCCGGTCCTGCGCCTCGGTGGTGGATGCGCCCAGGTGCGGGGTGACAACCACCTGGGGCAGCTCGAACAGCGGGCTGTCGGTGCAGGGCTCGGTGGCGAACACGTCCAGCCCGGCGGCGCGGACGTGGCCGCTGTTGATGGCGTCGGCCAGGGCGTGCTCGTCGATCAGCCCGCCGCGGGCGGCATTGACGATGATGACGCCGGGTTTGGTTTTGGCCAGCGCCTCCTTGCCGAGTAGCCCGGCGGTCTCCTTGGTCTTGGGCAGATGCACCGAGATGAAGTCCGCCCGGGCCAGCACGTCATCCAGCGGCAGCAGCTCGATCCCCAGTTGAGTGGCGCGGGCGGCCGGCACGTAGGGGTCATAGGCGACGACGTGGGTGCCGAACGCAGCCAGTCGCTGAGCCACCAGTTGGCCGATGCGGCCCAGGCCGACCACGCCGACGGTTTTGCCGTAGATCTCGGTGCCGTTGAACGACGAGCGCTTCCAGGTGTGCTCACGCAGGGTGGCATCAGCCGCCGGGATCTGCCGCGCCGCCGAGAGCATCAGCGCCAGCGCGTGCTCGGCGGCGCTGTGGATATTGGACGTCGGCGCGTTGACCACCAGCACCCCGGCGGCGGTGGCGGCGCCGACGTCGACGTTGTCCAGGCCCACCCCGGCACGGGCGACGATCTTCAACTTCGGTGCCGCGCCGATCACCTCGGCGTCGACGGTGGTGGCCGAGCGCACCAGCAGAGCATCGGCGTCGGCGACGGCTTCCAGCAGTTTGGGACGGTCCGGTCCGTCGACCCAGCGGATCTCCACCTGGTCGCCGAGGGCGGCGACGGTGGATTCGGCGAGTTTGTCGGCGATCAGCACTACAGGCATTTGGGGGGGCAGACTCACCGGGACAGACTAATAGTGCCGCCCGATAGTGCCCCGTGCGGCCGATAGTTCGCCCGGCAGAGGGGAGGATGGAGCTATGGACGTCACCGTGGTCGGTAGCGGCCCCAATGGGCTGTCCGCCGCCGTGCTCTGCGCCAGAGCCGGTCTGAAAGTGCAGGTCCTTGAGGCCCAGCCCACGCTCGGGGGCGGCTCACGGACGCTGCCGGACCCGGAGTTCGGCGACGTTGCCCACGACATCTGCTCGGCGATCCATCCGTTGGCGCTGGCCTCGCCGTTCTTCGCCGAGTTCGACCTGCGGGCCCGCGGGGTGCAACTGAGCGTCCCGGAGATCTCCTACGCCAACCCGCTTACCGACCGGCCCGCCGCGCTGGCCTACCACGATCTGGAGCGCACCTGTGCCGGACTGTCCGACGGCGACTCCTGGCGGCACCTGCTGGGCCCCCTGGTGGCTCGCGGCGAAGACGTGGTGGGTTTGCTGATCGGCGATAAGCGCTCGCTGCCACCGGGCATTCCGGCGGCCGCACTGTTGGCCCAGCGGATGCTCGAGCAGGGCACGCCGGCCTGGAACACGCTGCGCGGTGAGGATGCCCGGGCACTGTTCACCGGGGTGGCCGCCCACACGATCGCGAAGATGCCCTCACTGGTGGCCGCCGGTGCCGGACTGCTGCTGGCCACCCTGGCGCACACGTCGGGCTGGCCGGTACCCGTCGGCGGCAGCCAGGCCATCGCTGATGCACTGATGGATGACCTGCGGGCGCACGGCGGGGAGTTGCACGCCGGTGTAAAGGTCACCTCGCCGCCGCCGGGAGTGGTGCTCTACGACACCGCACCCACCGCGTTACTGGACATCTACGGCGACGCGTTGCCCGAGAGCTATGAGCGGGCGCTGCGCCGGTACACCTTCGGTCCAGGTGTGGCGAAGGTGGATTTCGTTCTCTCCGAGGATATTCCGTGGTCCGATGAGCGACTGGCGCAAGTGCCGACGCTGCATCTGGGCGGCACGCGATCCACGATGGCGCACGCCGAACGGGAGATCGCCGCCGGCCGGCATGCCGACTGGCCGATGGTGCTGGCCGCGCAGTCCTGGGCCGGCGACCCCAGTCGCATCGGCGCACAGGGCCGTCGGCCGTTCTGGACCTACGCACATGTTCCGGCGGGGTCTTCGGTCGACCAGGCGCAGACGATCACCACGGTCATGGAACGCTTCGCCCCCGGCTTCTCCGACATCGTCGTCGGCGCCCGCAGCATCCCGGCGGCGGACCTGCATCTGCATGACGCCAACTACGTCGGCGGCGATATCGGCGTGGGCGGCAACTCCGTACTGAGGGCGCTGCTGGGTCCCACTCCGGGGGTAAACCCGTGGAGCACACCGGTTCCCCGGGCCTACCTGTGCTCATCGGCAACCCCACCGGGCGGCGGGGTGCACGGCATGAGCGGGTTTTACGCGGCGCGGACGGTCCTCAAAAGGGAATTCGGGCTGCGCGTTCCGTCGCTGAGACCAGCACTGCCAGTGCGATGATGGCGAACAACCGGACTCATAGGCAGTCCGAGGCGCCGTCGACGACGAAGACCGCCCCGCTGGTGTAGGCGCTGTCCTCGGTGCACAGAAAGGCGACCGTGGCCGCCACCTCATCAGGGGTTCCCATCCGGCGCAACGGGATGTGCGCCAACTCCCCGTCGAGCAGTGGCCGGTAGGAGTGCATCGGCGCGGTCATCGGGGTGTCGATGAGCCCGGGCGCCACCGCATTGACCCGGATTCCGTCGGCGGCCCACTTGGCCGCGAGGTTGCGGGTGAGGTTGATCAGCCCGGCCTTGGCCGCGGCGTAGCCGGGCACCAGGGTGACCGCGCGCAGCGCCGATATCGACGACATGTTCACCACACTGGCCCCGCCGGATGCGCTCGACGCTTGCAGCGCCGGATACAGAGCCGCGGTGAGACGGTAGTGCCCCAGCAGGTTCAGTGTCACCGAGGCGTCGAAGCCGTCGGGGTCGGATTCGTCGCGGCCGCCGGGGAAGTTCGCCCCGGCATTGTTGACCAGAACGTCGAGTTCGGTGAACTCAGAGACCAACGCGGCCAACGACTCCGGGTCGGTGAGCACCAACCGACGGTAGGACAGACCAACCAGGTCGGTGTCGTAGTCGCCCGCCGCCGGTTTGGTACCGGTGATGGTGACCTGCGCGCCGGCGTCGCCCAGCAGTCGGGCCACCGCGTGACCGATGCCGCTGGTCGCACCGGTGACCAGGGCGCGGGTTCCGGTGAAGTCGAAGCGGATGCGAGCGGTCATGAGTACCTCGTGATTGCAGCGGTGAGCCAGGCCGACTCCCAGAAGTTCACACTGTCAGCCAGCAGCGCCGTATGGGCGTCTTTGAGCACGGCCCGGCAACCCGGGTTCGCCGCGTCGGTGTGCAGGACTATCTCGGCGAGGTGGATGGCCTGCAGTGGACGGCCGGAGTCCAGGTGTGCGCGGGCCCGGGCGATCAGGGCGTCGGCGCCGGCGAGTTCGACGACGTCGGGGCTGACCGACTCCGGGCCGACCGGGTAGAGCTCGGTGGTGGAGCGGTGGTGAAACCAGCCGGAGTAGTTCTCCCAGATCGCCCGGACATCCCAGGCCACCCTGCCGTATCCCTGCCCCACCGCCAGATCGGGCGGCAGGGTGATCTCGGCCATCAGGGTCCGGACGTCCTTGCCGGCGTTCATACCGGCCACCGTCTGGTCGTGGACATAGGAGACGGCGTCGCGCAGCCGGCCCAGTTCGGCGTCGATGCGCCCGGCGCCGCGGATCGGGTCGAAGTGCCCGGTGATGAGTGTCTCGGGCTGCAGGGCCCGAACCCGCTCGATGGTGTCGATCACGGTCAGCGCGTCCCGATAGCGGTCTCCCCGAATGGTGACCAGGTTGGGGATGTGCCCGAAGACGGGTCCGAAGGTGTTGCTGCACAGGCAGACCCGCTCATCGGGCAGCCAGACCACCATCGAGTCGGTGGTCTCCCCACCGGGGGTCGCGATCAGCTCGATTCGGCGCTGCCCGACCTGCAACGTCAGCAACTCGCCGACCTCGATGTCGGCGGTGAGGGTGCTCTGCGGCGGTAGCGAACCAAAACGACGGCGGATCGCGGCCACCCCGTCGGCCAGCCTGGCCTGAAACGCGAAGGCGCTGCGGGCGGCGCGGTAGGTCATCAGCCGTTCGTTGTCGTCGCGCCAGGTGCGCCAGTTGGCCTGGGCGACAACCTTGGTCAGCGGATCGCGGAGGGTGTCGATGCCCCCGACGTGGTCGTAGTGGCCCTGGGTGATGACGATATAGCGCACCGGCCCTGCATCCACTGCGTCGAAGTTCGCCCGATGCACCGCGGCCTCGAACCCCATGCCGGTGTTGATGACCACCCGGCCGTCGGCGGTGGTCAGCAGGTAGGCGTTGGTCAGCCCCGGGGAGCACCAGATCCCCGGGGCGAGCAGTTCGGCCTGCAGGGCCGATGCCGGTGCCATCGCCTCGGCCCCCGGCCGGATGCGCCAGATCGGTTCGGTGTCGGCCACGGTCGTCCCTTCGCTTTAGTCTTCGGGGCGGACGTCGAAGCGGTCGAAATAGAAGGCGAAACCCGCGCGCAGTTCCTGCGGCGTCACCCCGAAGTGGCGCTGCACATCGTAGGGAATCGCCCCCTTGCCGCCCCGGCGGTTGTCGTCGATGTAGCGCCGGAACCGGGTGGCGACGTCGGCCGGGATGTCCACGCCGGCAAGGCGGTAGAACTCTTCGAGCACCCCCATCTCGCTGCCGTTGAGGTGATGGAATCCGATGTCGATGCTGCGGTCGGCCGGGACCAGGCCGCGATCGCGCACGCAGGCGCTGAGCAGTCGGTGGATCCGGTCGGTCCAGTACCCCACCAACCAGTCCGGGTCGATGCTGCGCCGGCGCAGCCGGTCGGAGTAGGCCATCATGGTGATCGCCGAGCGGATCACCGCCGCAGGATCACGGTGGGTGAAGGCGACGCATGCGTCCGGGAAGGTCGCCATCAGCGGGCCGAGCTGCTCACTGTGCTGGGGTGATTTGAGCACCCAGGTGCGGGGCCCGCGCAGGAAAGTCAGGGCTTGCAGCACCGTCTTGAGGTAGCCGTAGTGCTCAAACTGGTTGAGGCCGAGGTAGTAATCGCGCCACTGCGGCACCCGGGCGTGCCACTCCAGAACGTAGGAGGCCAGGTCGAGGTCTTGGAGTTCGACCTCCTCCTCGATCGCCTCGGGAAACCTGTCGTGCATGGCGGCGACGTAGGGCGCGCTGGCCATCATGGCGTCGTGCTCGGCGCGCACCCGGGCGTATCGCGGATCCACCCCGTCGGCCCCGGCACCGTGACCGCGGGCCGGGAGGGGCTCCTGGCTCTCCCAGTACGGCAGGGACCGCCGGCGCGGGTCGCAGGCGATGAGATTGACCAGATGCGTCGTGCCGGACCTGGGCATGCCCACCACGATCAGCGGACGTTCGATCGGGATTGCGGCGATCTCCGGGTACCGCTTGAGCAGGTCGGTCAGCGACAGCCGGTTGCGCAGCAGGCGCACCACCCGGGCGCGCAGCGTGAGGCGCGCGAGGTGGCGCAGGCCGGTGTCGGATTCGATCGCCTCGACATGGGCGTTCAACCGGGCGCCGAAGCCTGCGGCGTCGTCGAGGTCATCGACGCCGGCCTGCACCACCGCCTCGTCGAGCATCGTCTGGATGTCCAGCGACACCGGCCTCGATTCGGTGAACTCCAGCACCCGGCGTTGCACGTCGGTCAGCACCGGTGCGGTCAGGTCATCGAGATTGATCTGCATCCGACCTCCGTGACCGCACCGCGGGGCATATCCTCGCGGGCACATGACATCGATGCCAGTCTTTCCCACCACCCGCCAGGTTCGCGTCCATTCGCCGGGGAACGCCTCGCTGGATCAGGTAGGCATGCCGGCCTGCGGTCCACGCGACGCGCTCATCGAGGTCCACGCCTGCGGCATCTGCGGCAGTGATCTGAGCTACGTCCGCCTCGGCGGTCTCGCCGGACCGGGCGGCGAACCGATGCCACTCGGGCACGAGTTCTCCGGCGTGGTTCGGGCGGTCGGCGCCGACGTCGCGGGCGTCGAACCAGGCTGCCGGGTGGTCGTGCACCCCGGTGATGAGGTGTCAGGCCGTATCGGCGGCGGCAGTTCGGCCGGCGGTCTGGCCGATGTGGTGCTGGTCCGGGAGGCCGCGGCCGGCGGACGGCTCATCGAGGTTCCCGAGGGGATGTCGATGGACGTCGCCGCGCTGACCGAGCCGGTCGCGGTCGGTATGCACGCCGCCGAGCAGGCCGAAGTAGCACCCGGCGACACCGTGGCGGTCTTCGGCTGCGGCCCGATCGGTCTGGCCGCGATCGCCGCGCTGGCCGATCGCGGTGTCGACGGCATCGTCGGGGTCGATCCCTCCGCGCAGCGCCGGCGGCTTGCCGAGGCCCTGGGGGCCTCAGCGACGGTAGACCCCGACAGTTCCAGGGCATGGCGGGAGTTGCGGCGCCTGCACGGAAGCCACCCGGCGCCGTACGGGCACGCGCCGGCCACCGATGCGTTCATCGAGGCGTCCGGGTCGGATGCGGTGCTCACCGACATCATCGACCGGGCCGGACCGGGCGCCCGCATCAGCGTCGTGGCCCTGCACTACCTACCGGTGCCGATCAACTTTCTCAGCGTTCTGATGAAGGAACTGACCATCCGCGGCTCCATGGAATACCCGGCGCGATTCGCCGACGCCGTGGATCTACTCGGCCGCCGCGACCTTTCAGCCCTGATCACCCATCGGTTCCCGCTGGAGGGCGTCAGCGCGGCACTCGACCTGCTCGCCGGCAGCCGCGAATGCGGCAAAGTCATGGTCACCAGGTCTGCGGGCGCCGCCCTTACCTGACGGTCAGCCTCAGGAACTCCCGACGCCGGGCCAGCACGCTGGGCAGCCACGGTCCGACCTCGGCCGCGTCGAACCACTCGGTGCGGTCAAACAACATTCGCAAGACCGTGATGGTCTCCAGGCGGGCCAGCGGCGCGCCCAGACAAAAGTGGATGCCCTTGCCGAAGCCCAGGTGGCCTTTGCCGACCGAACGGTCCAGTCGGAAACTGTCCGGATCCTGGAAATGATCGGGGTCGCGGTTGGCAGCCCCCCACAGCAGCAGCACCCGGGAATCCCGCGGCAAGGCGGTGCCCGCCAATTCGGTGTCGCTACGAACATGGCGGTAGTGCGCGCGGAACGGCGGCTCCAGCCGCAGTGTCTCCTCGACGAACGCCCCGAGCAGATCCGGCCGGTCACGCAACTGCCGCTGCAGGTCGGGGTCACCGGCCAGGATCTCCACCGCGGTGCCCAGCAGGGATGCCGTCGACTCCCCTCCTGCGCTGAACAGCGAGATCAGGATCAACTGGGCGGTGAATCCGTCGAGCTCCCCGGCGGCGCACGCTCTGGCCAGGACTCCGATCAGGTCGTCGCGCGGATCGGCGGCGGCCTGCCGAAGACGGTCGGCGAGATAACCGCTCAACTCGGCGATGGCCGTCATCGAGGCGGCCAGTTCGTCCCCCGCCATCAGACCGTCGAGGAGTTGGGTGCTGGCATA